>NZ_DIAO01000018.1:0-456434 GCF_002416465.1 Leclercia sp. UBA5076 | reverse complement strand
TTGGTCTGGAAGGCGATGCTGTTGATCACCGCGGTGATTTCGGAGATTTTCTTCGAGCTGCTGGAGATGTTGCCCATGGTTTTCACCACCCCGGAGACCATCTGGCCGCCGCGGCTGGCTTTACCGGAGGCATCTTCCGCCAGCTTGCTGGCGTGGTGCGCGTTATCGGCGTTCTGCTTCACGGTGGCGGTCAGCTGTTCCATGCTGGCAGCGGTCTGCTCGATAGCGGCGGCCTGCTGTTCGGTACGTGATGAGAGATCGGTGTTACCGGCAGAGATTTCGCTGGTGCCGCGGTAGATCTCTTCCGCGCCCTGACGCACGGTGCCCACGGTATTCACCAGCGAGCGCTGCATGGTTTGCAGATCGTGGGTCAGACGGCCAATTTCACTGCGCCCGGTCTGCTCTTCTGGCAGCGTCAGATCGCCTTTCGCAATATGTTCAATGCGGGTTGCCGCACGTTGCAGCGGGTTAATCACCGTGCGACGCAGAACGATAAAGGTGATCACCGTCAGCACCAGGGCCAGACCAAAGGCACCGATCATAAACATTAGCCCCAGCTGGGTGCGGGTGTGCGCCTGTTCGGTGAGCATATTCGCGCGTTCGGTACGGATCTTGATCGCTTTCAGCAGCACCTCGTTATAAGCATCATCCAGCGGACGCGCCGTCTCATTTTCGTGGTTGATGATGGCTTCAAACATGCCGTTTTTGGCATATTTCAGCATCGGCTGCATGCCATCAATGTAGGCCTGGTAGTTGGTCTTCAGATCGCCATCCAGCGCTTCGTCCGCCGGGGTGCGAACGCCACGGCTCATGTAGGCGGCAAAACCGGCCTGGGACTGTTTAAGGCGCTGCTCTGCTTCCGCGATGTTCTTTTTCATCTCATCCATTTCGGCGATACGGCTGGCAGCGCCCGCATGGATCATGTTGATACGCGCCGTGCGCAGATGGTTTGAACTGTTTGACAACCCGGTACGGACCTGGATCTCAGCCGTTACATCCTGCTGATCTTTATCTGCCTGGAGTAAAAAATAACCTGCCAACCCCGCGCTCAGGGCAAACAGCAAAATAATGCCACCCAAAATCGAGGAGAAAAGCGGAAGCAGCCTGATGTGATGCAGGAAGCCCAGCTTATGTTGCGCCCGAACTGTTGTTGTTTTGTCCATAGCCGTAGACTCTCTCATAGGTAAGATGCGTGGAAACACGCCTGTAAAGTAGTCATCGGCACGACAGAGAATTTGATTACGGCTAAAATCGCAACACTGGTCACACTTTCGCAATGATTTTTAAAGAGATGTCGTCCCGCTGCCCATAAAGGCGCAGCGGGAGAGAGAAGGTTTATCAGTTATCGCCGAAATGGATAACGGTACGGATGGATTTCCCTTCGTGCATCAGATCGAAAGCCTCGTTGATCTGATCCAGCGGCAGGCGGTGGGTAATGAACGGATCGAGCTGAATTTTGCCCGCCATCGCGTCCTCTACCATACCCGGCAGTTGGGTGCGCCCTTTTACGCCGCCAAACGCGGAGCCACGCCATACGCGGCCAGTCACCAGCTGGAACGGACGGGTTTTGATCTCCTGACCCGCACCGGCCACGCCGATAATCACGCTTTCGCCCCAGCCCTTATGGCAGCACTCCAGCGCGGCACGCATGACGTTGACGTTACCAATGCACTCAAAGCTGAAGTCGACGCCGCCGTCGGTGAGTTCAACAATGACGTCCTGAACGGGCTTGTCGTAGTCGTTCGGGTTGATGAAGTCGGTCGCGCCCATTTCACCCGCCAGCTTGAATTTTTCCGGGTTGGTGTCCACCGCCAGAATGCGTCCGGCTTTCGCCTGTACCGCCCCCTGGATCACTGCCAGACCGATGCCGCCCAGACCGAATACCGCCACGGTATCGCCCTCTTTCACTTTGGCGGTGTTGTGGACGGCACCAATACCGGTGGTGACGCCGCAGCCCAGCAGACAGACCTTATCCAGCGGCGCCTGCGGGTTCACTTTTGCCAGCGAGATTTCAGCGCAGACGGTGTATTCGCTGAAGGTGCTGGTGCCCATGTAGTGATAGATCGGCTCACCGTTGTATGAGAAACGGGTGGTGCCGTCCGGCATCAGCCCTTTACCCTGGGTGGCGCGCACCGCCTGGCAGAGGTTGGTTTTGCCGGATTTACAGAACTTACACTCGCGACACTCAGCGGTGTACAGCGGGATGACGTGATCGCCCGGTTGCAGGCTGGTGACGCCCTCGCCGACTTCCACCACCACGCCACCGCCCTCATGACCGAGCACCGCCGGGAAAACGCCTTCCGGATCGTCACCCGACAGGGTAAACGCGTCGGTGTGACACACGCCGGTGTGGGTGATTTTGACCAGCACTTCACCCTTCTTTGGTGGCGCCACATCAATTTCAACGATTTTCAACGGCTGGCCTGGGCCAAATGCAACAGCAGCACGTGATTTCATCTTGCTTTCCTTTTAGTGATGTCAGGTGTTTATTTTAGATAAGAGCGCAGCAAATGGCCGACTTCCGCCATTCTTACAGCCCGCTGATCGGCGGTGGTATCGCCCGTCACCAGCTCATCTTTGAGGTGAATTTCAACCATCTCGCCCATCAGCCCGTTTGCGGCGCCGCGCACCGCGGCGATTTGCTGCAGGATAGCAAGGCAAGGTTCGCCGGACTCAAGCGCCCGCTCCAGGGCATCGACCTGTCCGCGAATGCGGCGCACGCGCGTCAGGACACGTTTTTTGTCTTCAGGTGAATGTGGCATCGGAGGGCTCCTGGATACTGTAGGGGGGTATACTATTTTATTTTACACGGAGCTGCAAACGGGAATGTTCAGAGAGGTGTCGCAATGAGACGGGGAAGTCAGGGTGGGGCAGGTGTGAGGATACTTCAGAAGATGCTGCTGCCCTGGTTAAGGGCAGTTTGCGTCGGCTATTTTACCAGACCTTTATTATGCGGGTGCCACCGGCGTAAGTGATGCTTAAATATCATCCTGCGTGAAACCCACAACAATTTCGAGCGTATTGCGTATGACGTCGGCAGCCTCTTGATCCGCTGTTTGTTCAAGCGCGTAAATTAGCTGAAGAATAATTTGCTTATTAGTGAGGTTATCACCACTGAGAATAATACATCTTATCGCTGAACCTAAGATGGCAGACTCCACGGACAAGGCACCGCCGGCTGAACGGAAGTAGGATGCCAGCGCCTGATCCTGAAGGGCATTGAAATGCGGTGTGTGCTGAGAAATATTAGGTTGCATATTATCCACCCAAAGATTAATGTTTTTTATCGTATTTATGCTGAGTATCATTCACCATAAGATGGTGCATTCTGTTGACATAACAATGACTTCTGTATTCTGTCTGTACGCCACGACTGGATTTAACCTTTTGCTCAACCTCTAATGCTGCCGCCGACAGTGCACTTCGTCGTTCAACATCACGCTCTGTGCTGGCCATAATTTTCAGTTTTACTGCCAGCGTCTTAAAATTTATCGGACCGTTGTCTTTTAAAATTAACAACACAGCTTCGCCAATAAGATCGTCCCTCAGCTTTTCAGATTTCGTTCTATGCATAACTGTTCTCACGCGACTGAACGTAGCCGGGCTACCTCTCATCGCTATCAATATACTATTTTGCGTAAGATGCTTTTCCACTTTGCGCAAACGCCTATATCGACTGCTTTAAGACACAGAAGCGCTAACACTCTCTATCGTTCAAAAAACAGTGCGATCAGCTCATTATAGTGGGCAATTTCTGCTTCATCTTCCGTCTCTTCTACCCGGCGTAATAACCTGGTACAGATAGCCAGTCGGCTCAGGTTACGTCCCTCATTCAGAATCTCACCGACAATGAGCCCCAGCGTCTCCTGCTGGCTACGCAGACTGGCTTTATTAAAATAGGCGGTGATTGCCTCAGCTGAACTTTGGCGCGAACTGTTACCTCGCATAGATGCTCCGGATTGACATTTAGGTTAGGAGTTAAAGTGATGTTAAAATAAACCAAACCGCTATAGTTGTACATGGTGCATGTACAAGTTTTTGCGATTTTACATAGCAACCTAAGTTAATTTTAAAAATATCAACGCCTTAAAAGGCATTAAAAATTATCTGGCGTTCAAAGCTTACAAAAAACTATTTTCAGTAAGCGATTAATTAATAAGACTTAAGAATCTTCCATTAATCATGGAACTCCGCTTGAAAACAGCGCTTCCCGCGCATCATAAACTGCCCTACTGACCGCTCAGTTCTACATCCAGGTTGTACAGCTTCGGCCACGTCAATGACACTTTAATGATTAACATGATTCCGGGAGCGTGGAGGGGGAAAAGGCTGAGCGTAACCTGACGCTTTTCAGCATAACCTTAAGGCAATATTTGCAATCCCCTACCATGCTTAGGCTTTTTGTCTATAAGGAGCCCACGCTATGAGACGCCTGTTTACCTCAATTTTCTCCAGCCCTGAGTCGCTGCTACAGGTGATGAGTCAGCAGGAGATTATTGAGGCCGTGGAGGACGGGGACCGCATCATTATCGATCAGGATGGTAACGCCTCGGTCAACTATAAAAGTAAAGAGGTGCGACAGGACTTCCTGCGCCATGTTAACGCGCTGAAGAGGGCCTGATATGGGAACAGCGATCTTTATGGTACTGATGGTGAGCGGATACTGGTACACGAGTCGCGACCTCTCCACCCGGTTTAAAATTAAGCGCTCCTTTGGCTGGGATGTCTATTTTCTGGTCGCGCTGTACGGCTGTATCTTCGTATTGCAGGGCGTGATCGCCACCGGCCTGCTTTGGCTGTTACTGCTCGGGCTCTCTTACACTGCCAATACCTTCCACTTAACCGCGCAGGACAACGCCAACTGGCAAGTGGATTTTATGAACTGGAGCTTCCTGGGCATCCAGGCGCCGGTAGTGGTGATGCTGGCTTTTGCCATCCTGTTTTGTCTCTACCGCTCGAACTGGGCGGGCAGCGCCAGGCTGGACGGCGAAGGTCGCAAGCAGCTTTACAAGCGCCTGTCACAAGCAAGCGGGATTGAGCAGTTGCTTTATCAGTGCATGGAGGAAGGCGAACTGGCGCTGGTGACGCTGAAATCGCGGCGGATTTATATCGGGATGATCCATACCGCAACCCTGGAATATGAAAAGACCGCTAACATCGTGCTGATCCCGATGCTGAGCGGCTACCGCGACGGCGAGACGCTGAGCCTGCGCATTGAGCATAACTACAGTAAATGGTATGCCGACCACGATATTACGCTCGATTCACAGCCTAAAAGCGCCATGGCGTTTCGCAAGGTCATCATGCTGGATCAAATTGAAAGCCTTTCACTTTTCGACCCCGCCAGCGCCAGTGCGCTGGATCTGGAACGGCATGCGGAGAGTGCAGAGTGAAATTTTTTCACCATCATGAAGATGACTCATGTTGCAATGAAATTTAGTCGCTTTCACTCCCTCCCCGGCTCTGGCATAACTTAAGCCATATTAACGTATTAGCAACATACAGACTGACTTCTGTAACCGCGAGGGGATTTCAGTCTTTATGTCAGAGCCGGGAAACATCACCATGAATAACGCTTTCACCTTCACGATTACCCACAGTCGTTTCGATGAAAATTACAACCCATCCGAAAACACGCGGATCACCACTAACTTTGCCAACCTCGCCCGCGGGGAAAGCCGTCAGCAGAACCTGCGCAATACGTTAGTGATGATTGACAATCGTTTCAACGCCTTAGCGCACTGGGACAACCCGAACGGCGATCGTTATTCCGTAGAGCTGGACATCATCTCCGTAGAGATGAATATCGCGGGAGAAGACAATCACGCCACCTTCCCGGCGATTGAAATCTTAAAAACCAACATCATTGATAAAAAAACCAACGAGCGCATTGAAGGGATCGTCGGGAATAACTTCTCCTCTTATGTCCGGGATTACGATTTCAGCGTTCTTCTGCCGGATCATAATAAACAGCAGACGACCTTCACCATTCCGGCTAATTTTGGCGAACTGCACGGCAATATCTTTAAGCACTTCGTTAATTCCGATGAATATAAGGCCAATTTCAGCAAGCCGCCGGTTATCTGCCTCAGCGTCTCCAATAAAAATGTCTATCACCGCATCGGTAATGCCCATCCTGTTTTAGGCATTGAGTACCAGCAACAGGGCTCTTCGTTAACGGAAGCGTACTTCAAAAAGATGGGTCTGCAGGTGCGCTACTTTATGCCGCCACACAGCGCCGCGCCGCTGGCGTTTTTCTTCACCGGCGATTTGCTGAGCGACTACACCTTCCTGGAGCTTATCGGCACCATCAGTACGATGGAGACATTCCAGAAGATTTATCGTCCGGAAATTTACAACGCGAATTCGGTCGCCGGGCACTGTTACCAGCCCAGCCTGACTAACGAGGATCACTCCCTGACCAAAATTGTTTACGACCGCGAAGAGCGTAGCCAGCTGGCCATTGAGCAGGGGAAATTTACCGAGAAACACTTTATCAAACCGTACAAAACTCTTCTTGAGCAATGGTCTGCTCAGTACGCGCGTTGATTCCATTAAAACGATAAGGTCACCTGTTATGAAAACATTGCTCCCCACCTCCACTGCCGGCAGCCTGCCGAAACCCTCCTGGCTGGCACAGCCGGAGACCCTCTGGTCGCCGTGGAAATTGCAGAACGAAGAACTGCTCGCCGGTAAACAGGATGCGCTGCGTTTGTCCCTCGACGATCAGCTGCGGGCTGGCATTGACATCGTCAGCGACGGTGAGCAAACGCGCCAGCACTTCGTCACTACCTTTATCGAGCACCTCAGCGGCGTCGATTTTGAGAAACGCGAGGTGGTTAAAATCCGTAACCGCTATGATGCGAGCGTACCGACCGTCGTCGGCGCCGTGGCCCGTCAGAAGCCAGTGTTCGTTGATGATGCGAAATATTTACGCCAGCTCACCACCCAGCCAATCAAATGGGCGCTGCCGGGTCCGATGACCATGATCGACACGCTCTATGACAACCACTACAAAAGCCGGGAAAAACTGGCCTGGGAGTTTGCAAAAATTCTCAACCAGGAGGCCAAAGAGCTGGAAGCGGCCGGGGTCGATATTATCCAGTTCGACGAACCCGCCTTTAACGTCTTTTTTGATGAGGTGAATGACTGGGGGATCGCCGCCCTGGAGCGCGCCATTGAAGGGCTGAAATGCGAAACCGCCGTCCACATCTGCTACGGCTATGGCATCAAAGCCAACACCGACTGGAAGAAAACGCTGGGTTCAGAGTGGCGCCAGTACGAAGAAGCGTTCCCCAAACTGCAGACCTCGAATATCGATATCATCTCGCTGGAGTGCCACAACTCGCGCGTACCGATGGATCTGCTGGAGCTAATCCGCGGTAAAAAGGTGATGGTCGGCGCCATTGATGTGGCAACCCATACCATTGAGACGCCAGAGGAAGTGGCCGCTACGCTGCGCAAAGCGTTGCAGTTTGTGGATGCAGACAAGCTCTACCCGTCGACCAACTGCGGAATGGCTCCCCTGTCCCGTCAGGTGGCTAACGGCAAGCTCCATGCGTTAAGCGCAGGGGCGGAGATTATCCGCCGGGAGCTGGCGGCGCGATAAGTTTTCAGGCCGGGCAAGCGCAGCGCGCCCGGCTTTTCCCCTCTCATCTCTCTGCTTCGCCTGCATTAATCAGCTTTCAAGTGCAGCGACGATAGCAGCCTCCATTTTCTCCGGGGTGGTCATCGGTGCAAAACGTTTGAGCGGTTTGCCGTCGCGTCCGATAAGGAACTTAGTGAAATTCCACTTGATTCGTCCCCCCAGTACGCCGGGCAACGCCTCTTTCAGATAACGAAACAGAGGATGCGCTGTTGCGCCATTGACCTCCACTTTCCCGAACATCGGGAAGCTGACGCCGTAATTGACGTGACAGGTCTGGGCAATGTCGTCCGCGCCGCCAGGCTCCTGCTTACCGAACTGATTGCAGGGGAAACCCAGCACCACCAGCCCCTGGTCGGCATACTTTTTGTAGAGTTTTTCAAGACCAGCGTACTGGGGTGTAAAGCCACACTGGCTGGCAGTGTTCACCACCAGCACCACCTTCCCCGCATAGTCGGCCATAGAGATGGGCTGACCGCGCAGGCTGGTGGCCGTAAGTTGATGAAAGGTCGTCATCGGGGATCCTCAGTGCAGAACGTTTTCAGGCGTGGAGGATTATAGGGCCTCATCCTGGATATGTCCGCTTCTGACCGGTATCGAATCTGCCAGCAATAAGAAAAATACCCGGAAGATAATGACAAATGAAAAATGCGATCTAAGATTTTTACCAAACAAAACTGAGAACATGGAGTCGAGGATGACGATTGTTTTATTCACCGCGCTGGCCTTTGTGCTGATTTTGGCCGGGCTTATTTGCCTTCTGAAGCAGTTAGTCGATGGATTTTGTCATCCGGAGGGGTCTTAAACCCGCCTGAGATGCCCGATGCTTGACGCAGCATCATCCCGGTAGATATTCCCGTCAATACGCCTGATTCTGGTGTTATTCCATCTACTCGTTTTTCGGTTACCGGGCAGCCAAATCGCTTCACCTTTACCGATGTGGTGGTGACGCGTTAATCGCTCTTAGCACAACCGTCCGCCGCAGAGGTTACGGTTCCGGGAAATTCACCCTCTATACTTAAGAAAACCACCGGAGGTAACTATGTGCGGACGTTTCGCCCAGGCGCAGACCCGGGAAGAATATCTTGCTTTTCTGGCGGATGAAGCAGACTGCGATATCCCCTACGACCCGGAACCCATCGGGCGCTATAACGTTGCGCCCGGCACCAAAGTGCTGCTGCTCAGCGAACGCGACGATCTGTTGCATCTCGACCCGGTATTCTGGGGTTACGCCCCTGGCTGGTGGGATAAAGCCCCGCTGATTAACGCCCGACAGGAGACCGCCGCCACCAGCCGGATGTTTAAACCGCTATGGAACCATGGCCGGGCGATTGTCTTTGCCGACGGCTGGTTCGAGTGGAAAAAAGAGGGGGAGAAAAAACAGCCCTACTTTATCTACCGTGCCGATGGACAGCCCATTTTTATGGCCGCGATCGGCAGTACGCCGTTCGAGCGCGGGGATGAAGCGGAAGGATTCCTGATTGTGACTGCGGCAGCGGACAAAGGGCTGGTGGATATTCACGACCGACGGCCGCTGGTGCTGACGCCGCAGGCGGCACGTGAATGGCTCCGCGAGACGGTAAGCAGCAAAGAAGCTGAAGAGATAGCGCAGAGCGGCGCCGTTCCCGCAGATGATTTCCACTGGCATCCTGTCACCCGGGCGGTGGGAAACGTAAAAAATCAGGGGCCAGAATTAATCAATAAAATAAGCGAGCCGTAAAAATAAAGCCCGCTATTTTTCAGAAATAACGAAACGGCAGTTAATATAAAAGCGTCGTCAACGTAGCGGCAAAATCATTTATCGGGAGGGCCAGCATTAGCCCCCCTTTAACACCTAAACCACCTGTTTTGGCCAGCGTCTTCTTTTTGGCATTGGCACGCATGAGTGTGCGGTGAGTCGGGTTCCACAGACGGAACAGACAGCACCATGAGGTTGGGTTTGCGTAGGGCTAAAAGAGGTAAAACGAAACCGCTTGCTCGTGCAAACCGGGCACTCAAATTTTATGTTAGGAATAGCCCCTCCGGGCAGGTGTGTGCTGAGCCACCACCATAGCGCAATTATTGATCGTCCAGGGATATATCTTTCCTGTTCGACAAATATTTACTTTCAGGCTTTGCACTATTTTGGTGAAAGCGATTTATTTAACGCGCAGTAAATCCGAAAAACGTGTGGTATATCGCGGAGACAACATCTCCCTTTTCATTTGCCACTGCTGCTCTATTCCCTGCCCCGCAAACCAGATTGTTCCGCGCCCTTGTTCATTTAATTTGTCGACGAGAGCCATCAGCTTTTCGCTATTGCGCCGCGGCGGATTTTCATCAAATAAATTAAGCTGCGCGACGCCAGAGCTGAAAAAGTCTCCCAGCATGACGCCCGCTTTTTGATAGCGTAGCCCCTCTCGCCAGATGAGATCCAGACAGCGCGTCGCCGCGTTAATGATGTCCCGGCTGTCTTCGGTTGGCGTCAGCAGTTTGACGGAGGCGCTATTGCCGTAGTAAGGCTCGTTCAGCGCAAACGGCGAAGTCTTCACGAAAGCCGAAATAAACCGGCAGTACTGGTGCTCGGCCCGCAGCTTCTCGGAGGCGCGAGCGGCGTAGCTACAGATGGCCTGGCGCATCGCCTCATAGTCTGAGATCCGCTCCCCGAACGAGCGGGAGCAGATGATCTCCTGCTTGTGCGGGGCAAACTCTTCAAACCCCAGGCAGGACTCGCCGCGCAGCTCGCGGACGGTGCGTTCCAGCACCACGCTGAAATGCTTGCGGATCAGGTCGGTGGGAGTGTTCGCCAGATCCAGCACGGTATGAATGCCCATCGCACTGAGCTTTTTACTCAACCGTCGCCCGACGCCCCATACCTCTTCGACGGGCAGCGCCGCCATCAGCTTGCGCTGACGCTCAACGCCGGATAAATCGACCACGCCCCCGGTCTGCCGCTGCCATTTTTTTGCCGCAAAGTTTGCCAGTTTGGCGAGGGTTTTGGTGGGCGCGATCCCTACCCCGACGGTGAGGTGTGTATGTTGCAGTACCGTTCGGCGGATTTCGCGGCCAAAGGCGTCCAGATTGTAGCAGTTACTGACTCCGGTAAGATCGCAAAACGCCTCATCAATCGAGTAGATCTCGACCCGCGGCGTGAGCTCTTCCAGGGTGGTCATCACCCGATGGCTCATGTCAGCATACAGTTCATAGTTACTGCTGAAGGCGACAATCCCGTGGCGGCGGAAGATCTCTTTCTGTTTGAAATAAGGCGCCCCCATCGTCACCAGCCCTTTCGCCTCGGCGCTGCGGGCAATCACGCAGCCATCGTTATTCGACAGCACCACCACCGGGCGCCCTTTCAGATCCGGGCGAAACACCGTCTCGCACGAAGCATAGAAACTGTTCACATCGACAAGCGCAAACATGATTATTTGCGCCCTTTAACGAACGCAGCAATGCGCGGGAAGGTGAATAGCATAGTCTCAAATCCGTTTAACTGTATATATATACAGTATCAGTGATTTTACGAACAAATCAAGGTGCTTACCGGCACAACGGTTGAGACTATGGTTCAGGTTAATAACCAGAGACGGTTATTTACAGGCCACCAGATCGGCCATCTGCTTAGCATCCGGCAAGCCGACGATCTGCTGCAGGGCGCGATCTTTATTCAGGTAATAGATGGCAGGCGTACCGCTGGCGCCGAGCTGCGTCATCAGCTGCTGGTTATGCTCTATCTGCTTAAACACCGCAGGCGGCGTATTACTCGTCAGCGCCGGTTTGGTTTTGCCGTTGCTGCTCTCCATCTCATACCAGACTTTAGCCGGATCCTTCGCGGAGAGGATGGCCGCCGCATACTGCGCGCTGTCCGGGCGGATCACGCCCACCAGCAGGGTTGTGGTGCTGATGCTTTTATCCTTGATAAACGGCTGCGCCTGATGCCAGAACTTATTGCAGTAGGGGCAGAAGGGATCGGCGAACACCACCACCTGACATTTCGCGTCCGCGCTGCCCTCTTTGATCCCCGGCGCGGCGGTGAGCTGTTTCCACATTTCGCGCCCGGCGGGAATATAGATCTCCTCGTTAATGATCTTCTCGCTCAGGTTATTGCCCTGGGCATCATACATATAGCCTGAAACAACATGTTTTTTATCCGGCGTGAGATAGAGCGTGACGCCCATGTCCTGATATTTGCCCAGCCAGCCTTCTACGCCGCCGGGCGCGCTGAACGGCTTGATGATTTCGATGCCCTGCTTCTGGATTTGCTTAACAGGTTCGGGTAAATCAGCGGGCTGCGCCTGCGTGGCGGCGCTGAACGTCAGAATCAACAGGGACAGGATCTTCTTCATTATTTTTCCTCAGTAAAATCAGATGGTGTAGCCGCCCCGGCCTTCGCCAGCGCGGTCAGTAAGGCCTCTTTGCTCAGCAGGGAGGGCAGAACATGCCCCTGCGGAAGTGAAGGACCAAAAATGGCGTTAAAGGGGATACCGCTGGCGCCGTAGCGCCTCAGGAACTGCTCGATTTCCGCCGAGGGCTGGCTCCAGTTACCCTGCAACAGGACCACGTCGTCGCGGTTTAAAGCCGCCACTACCTCAGGGCGATGAAGCACCATAACCTCATTAACCCGGCAGTTCAGACACCAGTCAGCGGTGATATCTACCAGCACGCGCTTTCTGGCAGTCAGGGCCTCGCTGAGCGCGGCCTCACTCAGCGGCTGCCAGTTGAGGGGAGAATCCTCCTTCCCCTGAGGTTGCGGCGCCAGAAACGCATACAGCCCGGCGCCAAACAGGACGCCAAACGCCAGGCTGCGCAGATTCTCTCTGTGATGCGGCATGGCCTTTGCGCAGCGGTAGAGGAACAACGCCACCATCAGGCCGCCGCCAATCAACACATAGCGTGCGCCCCACTCTTTGACCAGCAATGACATCAGCCAGATGCAGGAGCCCAGCATCAGGAGCACCAGCACCAGACGCAGTTTCCCCATCCAGGGGCCGGGCTTCGGCAGCCAGCGCGCCACGCCGGGGGCCATGGCGATCGCCAGCCAGGGAAGGCTCATCCCGATACCCAGCACCAAAAAGACCAGCCACAGTTGATGGACAGGTGCCGCCAGGGCGAAGGTGACGGCCGTGCCGAGGAACGGCGCCGTACAGGGCGTGGCGAGCAGGGTTGCAAACGCGCCTTCCAGGAAACTCCCACCGATGCCGTTCCCACCGGCGGTAGCCAGCCGGGTAGTGAGCGTGGAAGGCAGGCGGATTTCCAGCAGGCCCGCAAGGCTGAAACAAAAAATCCACGTCACCAGCACCATCGCGCCAATAAACCACGGATTCTGGAACTGAAAGCCCCAGCCAATCCAGGCCCCGGACAGCCGAAGACCGGTAACGACCGCCGCCAGCACCAGAAACGAGAAGATGATCCCGCCCGCCGTCGCCAGAAAACGCAGCCGTGTCTGGCGTCGTGTGCTCCCGGCCAGGGTCATCAGCGACGCGAGCTTGATCCCCAGCACCGGCAGCACGCAGGGCATCAGGTTGAGGATCAGGCCACCCACCAGCGCCACGGCCAGGATCTGCCAGAACGTGGTGGAGGGACCGGGGCTGAGCTCAACCGTAAGCTGCTGGCTCTGCGCACCGTCGCTGACCAGCAGTGCGATCTGCTGTAAACCGTCGGCCGCCAGCGGCTCTCCCTGGCTGTCGCTGACGCTAAACCGTGCGGTCAGGGTGTCGCCCTGAACCGCTGTCTGGAGCGGAGCAAGCGTCGCCTCCGTCGGGTTATCGGTGAAGAGTTCGGGCCGGGACCAGCCTTGCGGCGAGGTCAGTTTCACCGTCAGGGTGTCGCGGTCCGTGGCGACGGATTTAACCGCTATCGCGCCGTGTGTCGCAGGAACCGCCCGCATCGCCTCATCCCAGGCGCTGGCAAAGTCCGCCGACGGACCGGCGGCAAGATTGATATCCAGCGGGAACGTGTTAACCACGCAGAGGTTACTGCACAGCGAAAGCGTCAGTTTCCCGCGCAAACGCTGCACCTCATCGGTGGTGATTTCCAGCGGAAACACCACCCGACGGTCGTAGCCGACCGAACTAAAGCCAGCGGAAGTAAAGCGCACGGGACGCGGCCAGTGCCACTGGGTAGTGGCCCTGGACGCCCACTCTATTACAGGCCGAAAGCCGCCGTCGCCGGGGGTTCGCCAGTAGGTTTTCCACCCTTCATCAGGGGTAACATCCAGCAGCAGGCGAACTTTTCCCTCTGCTGGCGCATCGTGCCAGACCTGCACCTGAGCGTGGGCATTGTCAGGCGTCATCGGCCAGCCCGGTACCGCAGCGCAGGCCGCGGACAGGCTGAACAACAGGAACCACAGGCTCCTGAAAAGCGTTTTCATAGTTTTCTCCGTGAAAAATTGACTAAACAGGCACTGCCATGTCAGTCATTCACGGAAAACGCAGTTTTTGAGATGTATTCGAAGGAGCGGAGGACGGAACAGGATCACCGGCCTCGGCAGGACGCTGATTTTGATCAGCACCGCTAAAACGAGAACCAGCAGACCGGGTAACAGCAGAAGGTTATCAAAATGAAGAGGTTGGGCGGAGAGCAGCGAGTGGGCGCTCAACTCGCAGGGGGACAACCCAGGGGAGGAAAGTTCCTGCGGGCTATGTTCAGTACTCAACGAGAGCGTGGCGGCTTTGACCTGCATGTGATGCAGGATAGCGGCCCGCTGGGTCAGACAGATCAGCATGACAACACAGGCAACGAAAAGCAGCGCGAGGGCTCTCAGTTGCCTGTTTTTATATTGAGTCGGACCGGTCAGGATAGTCATGGGCAATGAGAATAGTGAGCGACGCCTCTGCGGGCAAGGGGCAATTTGTAAAGTAATGCCAACCGGCGCGCCGCTTCACCAGTAAGTCGCCCAACGCCTGACGCCCCTTTACCCGACCGACATCTCTACCCGCCTGCCCAATTTACGGGCTAACCCTTGTGCGCCGTCGCGCATTACCCGGTGATGATTCCAGCGAAAAACGGGAGCGGCCAGCGGCGCGAGCAGGTTCATCCAGCGGGTAGTGGTGCGGATATCCCAGTCATACCTGACGAGCGTGTTGCCCTCGTGCTCAGAAAAAGACCACACGCCGCGCCCTTCCACCTCACCGCTGGCTTCCCCTTCCAGCAGCGAGAGCGGCTGAATGGTGAGCACGTGGATATCAAAGGTTAACCGATACGGAAGCGCCCCCTTCCAGGTATAGCGATGCAGGGCGCCAATTCCCCGGGCATCCCCTCTCTTTAGCTCGATAACCTGCTCCAGGCTTTCCCACCATTCGGGCCAGACATCGGGATGCGATAAAATCGCCCAGACCTCCTGGAGCGAGGCCTCCACCCGCCAGAGTGTGGAAAAGGTATAATCAGCCATAGGGCACGCCTTCCAGTGATTGTCTCCTGCATTACGCTTCAGTATGTCGGATAACCGCTAAACGTGCAGGATTGACTGTGGCGGATTCTACATGAGATGCGCCGCCATCTGCCGGGCATCCTCTCCGGCCGGTAAACGGATCGGCGTATCCGGATCCGTTGCCATCTGCCAGATGGCTTTTGCCACATCCTCGGGTAAGGTTACGCTCGCATGCGCATCCTGCATGCCCTGAAAGACACGCTCGCTCAACGCGGCATACTCTGCAGGAATCGATCCCATGATCCGTTGCGCATTTTCGCCGAAACGGGTCGCAGGCGAACGCCCGGGCAGCACCAGGCCCACGCGGATATTAAACGGCGCAAGCTCAATTGCCAGAGATTCGGTGAACGCATTAACCGCCGCCTTACTGGCGGTATAGACCGCAAGCAGCGGCAGCGGTTGAAGGGTGACCGCAGACGTGACATTCACGATCACCCCTGAACGACGTTGTCTGAATTGTGGGAGTACGGCCCGGGTCATGGCGAGAGTGCCAAGCGTGTTGGTTTCAAAAATGTCTCTGACCGCCTCCGGGGAGACACCTTCCAGGGCGTTTAACATCCCCACCCCGGCGTTGTTGACCAGAACATCGATGTCGCCGGCGTCAGCGATCGCCCGATCTATGCTCGGCTGCGAAGTGACATCGAGGCTCAGGAGACGTAAACGCGCGCTCCCGGGAAGAAGATTCTCCTGCGGTGTGCGCATCGTCGCAATCACCTTCCAGCCCTGCTCAAGAAAATACCGTGCGGTTTCCAGACCAAAACCTGATGAACAGCCGGTAATCATAACCGTTTTCATAATCACTCCTGCGTGTGGTTTACCTGAGCACATAATAGACAGCGCCGGCTGGACGATATATATTCAAAAGTCCGTTATTCTTTAGCAGGAGTCCGGAAATGAGCGACCCGTTAGCCGAAGCCATCGCCATGTTAAAACTCAAAGCGGTGCTGACAAAAACGGTAACCGGCGCGGGCGCCTGGCGGGTCCGCCGTTCGGATGAGGGGTTGTCATTCTACTGCGCTGTGCTTGAAGGGGCGTGCCGCCTTGAGCGCGAAGGCGATGAGCCCCTCACGCTGCATGCCGGTGACTTTGTTTTAATACCCGCAGCCTACAACTTTGCGTTGACGAGCCTCGTCCCGCCTGCTTCGCCAGGTGTCGATACTATCCCCATCGAAGTGGCAGAGAGACATTTCCGGCTCGGCGATCCCCATGCTGACCCTGAAATGCTGGCGCTGGTTGGTCACTGCATGTCTGAATCACCCGATGCGGGTTTGCTGGTTTCATTGTTGCCCGGGCTTGTGTTTGTGCGTGATGAAAAGCGTCTTTCGCTGCTGGTCGGATTGTTAAAGGATGAAGCCCAGGCGCAACGCTCCGGAAAAGCGTTCATGCTGGCGCGCATGCTGGAACTGCTCTTTATCGAGGCTATCCGCTCTGGCACATCCCTCGCCACGCCCGGATTAGTGCGTGGTCTGGCCGATCCCCGTATCGCCCAGGCGATACGGCTGATACATCAGGAGCCTGCCAGAAAATGGACGGTGCAGGCGCTGGCCAGTCGCTGCGCCCTCTCCCGCTCGATGCTGTTTGAGCGCTTTACGGAGATGACCGGGGTCACGCCGATGGGATACCTGCTCTCCTGGCGCATGACCCTCGCCATGCAACTGCTGTGCGATACCGGCGTCACGGTCGCCGAAGTGGCAGAGCGCACGGGTTACGGCTCCGCCAGCGCATTCAGCGTGGCGTTTACCCGCTATGTCGGTGTGCCGCCGGGGAAATATGCGCAGCATCGCGCGGCGGTTAAACATGTCGGGCTCGCCGACACCGGTTAATCACAGAGCGGGGATTGTCTGAGCTGGGCATCAATTTTCAGGCGGCTCTCCTCTGTCGCCGGGTTAAACACCAGCATCGCCAGATCCGGCCGCCCCTCCACCGCAAAGGTTGAGAATTCAAGCTCTATCGCGCCGGCCTGGGGATGATAGATACGCTTCACCCCCTCACCGTGACTGGCGACATCGTTACTCTGCCACCAGGCAGCAAATTCCGGGCTCTGACGGGAAAGTTCGGCAATCAGGCTGGCGGTTTCCGGCGATGTTCCCGCGCGCGCCACGTCAGCACGAAACGCGTAAACCACCAACCGCGCCACCGCCTGCCAGTCATCCTGCGCCCGGCGTACTGCCGGATCGGTGAACAGGCGGCGCAGAACGTTACGCTCTGTTGCGGGCAGCCGCGCATAATCGGTTAAAACGCATGCGGCGGCGCGATTCCAGGCAATGACGTCCCAGGTAATGGTTTTGACGATGGCAGGGATGCTCAATGCATCCAGAACCCGCTGTAATCGTGGCGCGATTTCGGCAGAAACGGTGAAACGGGTGCCGGGCGGATGGCCGAATGCCAGCATAAACAGGTGCTCGCGTTCCGGTGAGGTCAGGCGTAGCCCGCTGGCGATACGGTTAAGTACCTCCCGCGACGGCGCGCCGCCGCGTCCCTGTTCAAGCCAGGTGTACCAGACCGGGCTGATACTGGCGAGCTGAGCAACCTCTTCCCGGCGCAATCCGGGCGTGCGTCGCCTGCCCGGGCTAAAGCCAAAGGTGGCCGGATCGAGGCGTAAACGTCGCGCCCGCAGAAAATCGCCCAGTGACTGCATAGCAGTGTGCATCGTCGTCATCCTGTTAAGGTTTATACCCTGATAATGTCTCTACTTTTCTCGTCTGACTATAGCGCTACTCTGTTCCGGAACCCTACTCTGGAGGTGTGTTATGCGAGTTTTTCTTACCGGCGCAAGTGGCTTTATTGGCTCCCGGATCCTCACTGAACTGCTGGCGGCCGGACATCAGGTTACCGCGCTCGCCCGCTCGGAGAGCAGCGCGCAGGCGCTCAGGAATACGGGGGCGGAGGTTCATCGCGGAACCCTGGATGACCCCGATACGTTAGCGGCGGGCGCACAGCATGCGGAAGCGGTGATCCATACGGCTTTTGATCATGATTTTCACCGTTTCGTCGAGAACTGTGAAAAGGATCGGCGGGCTATCCATGCCATGGGCCAGGCGCTGAAAGGCAGCGATCGCCCGTTGATTATCACGTCAGGAACCGGCATGGGCGATGACACCGCCACGGCATTAGCGCAGGAAAAGCACTTTAACGCCGGGAACAGCCATCCCCGGGTGGCAACAGAAACTGAAGGCAATGCGCTGCTTGCTGAAGGTGTTAATGTGCAGGTTGTGCGTCTGCCACAGGTGCATGATACCCGGCGCCAGGGCCTCATCACCTGGTATATTCAGCACGCGATTGAGAAAGGCGTTGTGGCCTGCATCGGTGAGGGCGATAACCGCTGGTCGGCGGCGCACGTCAGCGATGTCGCCGCGCTCTACCGACAGGTGCTGGAGCGTGGCGAAAGCGGTCAACGCTACCACGCTGTTGCCGAAGAAGGGGTGCCCCTCCGGCAGATCGCAGAAATCATTGCCCGCAAGCTCGATCTGCCGTACATCTCGCTCCCCTCCTCAGAGGCTGAAGCGCATTTTGGCTGGTTCGCTATTTTCGCCGCCATAAACCTGCGCGCATCCTCCGCCTGGACACGTCAGCAGTTGGGCTGGCATCCCACCGGCCCCGGCCTGCTCGAGGATCTGGAGAATATGGATTACGCGCCGCTGTTATCCTCCCGCTAGCCATCCCGCCCGGCGTCACCGTTGTGACGCCGGGAAAACGCCCTACCGGTTATACGCCCAGTCAGCCGTTGTTAAGCAGCGCATTCGCGACCGAGCCGCCCTGCTGACCCGTCGCGCCAAAAACCAGAATCACAGAAGCGTTGTTCATTGTTGCGTACTCCCGAAAAAGGTTGGCGTGTCATTCGCATCAGTCCAGCGATAGTGCCCATGTTCATCAACACTCAGCCAGCCGCAGGAGGAGCCAGCGAAATGGGCGCTACACCACAGGGCGTTATGTTCCGCACACCATGCCATCGCCCGACGCCGTGACTTTTCCGCCTCGTGATGGTCGCTGCAAAACACCGAATTCCATTCCGGGTGGCTAAACTGCCACGGTGAATGTGCAATATCCCCGGCAAAGAAGGCATATTCGCCGCCCGCGGAGAGGATCAACGCCGCATGATCGGGGCTGTGCCCGGGCATGGGGGTATAAGAAATTCTGCCGCTAAATACCGGCTGCGCGGCCACATCAACGGTTTCCAGCAGGCCCGCGTCAATCACCGGCAGCAGGCTGTCGAGCCATAAATTCCGGTAGCGTTCACTGTTTTGTACCCGAATAAGCTCTTTCTCAGAGCAGATATAACGCGCGTTGGGAAACATCGGCACCCAGCGGTTATCCCGCCAGAGAGTGTTCCAGCCAACATGGTCAGTGTGCAGGTGAGTCAGTAATACCAGGGTCACCTCTTCCGGCTTAATGCCCGAGGCCAGAAAATTCTCCAGGTAGCCTGTGTGCAATTGATGGTAAAACGGATTACCACCGCGTTCGCGACCATTACCGGTGCCGGTATCAATCACAATAATATCGTCGGGAGTACGTATGACCCAACTGTGGATCGACAGCGGTACGCTCTGACGGGCCCATTCTGCGTCTGCGGGCCGGAGATAATCAGGATATAACTCCGCTGTTGGTATTTTAATTTCTCGCTCCATGATCTTAAAAATAACCGTGTCGCCTATCCGGTAAGATTGCATAACGCCCTCCGCCTGTTCTCGGCATAGTTGATTTACCAGGTTGAGATTCACTATGCTGCTGGGATAAATAACATTCAAATTGATTAACATGATGAAGAAAATCATTGAAAATGATTTTAACCGGATAGATTTGAATCTCCTGACGGTGTTTCTGGTGTTATACCGGGAAGCGAGCGTCACCCGTACCGCAGAGGTGCTGCATCTTGGGCAACCGGCCATCAGCGGGGCGTTGAAAAGACTGCGGGAGATGTTTGATGACCCGCTGTTCGTTCGCGCGGCCCGGGGGATGCTGCCGACACCGCGCGCCGAAGCCTTGATGGTTCATATGCAACCGCTGATGGAAAACCTGCATACCGTCATTTTTGGCGCTCAGGACTTCTCTCCCGCCACGGCAAAACGGACCTTTCGCCTGGGCATAAGCGACTGGAGCGAGCACTGGCTGATGCCGGATCTCCTGCCCGCCATCGCCCATCAGGCACCTGGCGTGGCGCTGCATAGTCTCCCCGCCGATCCCTTTCAGGTACGTCGATTACTGGAGGAGGATGCCATTGATATTGCCGTTTCGCTGAACAAGCAGAGCACGGGAGAGATCGTGAGCGAGCCCGTCATGACAATGGGCGTTTCGACGCTCTGGTCAGCAGAGCAGATCCCCTGTGAAGGGCCCTTGTCGGTAAACGACTTTATCGCTTATGAACATGTTATGGTGTCGTATCGCGAATCAAGCCACAGTGAAATTGACCGGCAGCTTGCCAGCCAGGGGTTGCAGCGGCGCGTGCGTTACGTGACGGCCAATTTTTCCACCTTTCCTCTGCTGTTAACCACGATGCCCGTTTTCGCCACGGTTCCCGACGGACTGGCCCGACGATGGCAGCAGCATTTTGCTTTACGCACCAGCGCCACGCCCGTGAATTATCCCTCGTTTACGTTGTGTCTGTTGCGCCACAAGCGCCGGGCGCAGGATCCGGCGCTGAACTGGCTGGTGGAGCAGTTAAAAAGAGCCATACAGCGCGTTTAAGCCCCCCTCACAGGTTGTTGCAGCACCGCGCGGCTCCAGTCATAAAATGCGCGCACCGAAGGCGGTAAATACCTGTTTTGCGGATAGACCAGCGAAAGCGGCAAATCAAAAGAGAGGTTATCCATGCAGGCGATGAGCGCGCCGTTTTGCAGGTAAGGCGCAACCAGATAGCTGGCGACACGGATTACCCCAAGCCCCTGTATACCGGCCTGAATATAGGCGTCGGTATCATCGACAACCAGCGTCTCCTTCATCCGGATCGCGCAATCGCCCTCCTCAAGGGTAAAAAACCAGTCGGTGGTGCGTCCGGTGCGATGGTTGAGATAGCCAACGGCGTAATGCCTTTCCAGATCATCAATATTTTCCGGCTTACCATGGGCGGCAAGGTATGCCGGAGAGGCCAGAACCACCCACTTAAAGTTCGCGAGAGGTCGAGCCACCAGCGTGGTTGAATCGTCGATTCTGCCGGTACGAATCACGCAGTCATACCCTTCCTGAATGATATCTTCGACGTTATCGCTGGAACACAGCATCAACTCCAGCTCAGGATACAGCTGCAGAAACTCCGCTAGCCTCGGGAGAATGCAGTGCCGGGCCAGCGACTGCGGCATCCCCACCTTGAAACGCCCTTTGGGCTGCGCCGCCCGGCCAGGAAAAGAGGATTCTATGGCGGCAATATCAGCCAGCACGCGTTTGCAATCCTCATAGTACCGTCGGCCATCGGCGGTCACGCTGAGTGTGCGGGTGGTTCGCTGCAGAAGCTTGATCCCGAGCCAGGCTTCCAGATCCTTAATCACGCGGGATACCGTTGAACGCGGCAATCCCATCGCTTCGGCTGTCCTGGCGAAGCTATGGGTATCCACCACGCCGACATAGACCTGCATTGCTTCCAGCTTATCCATATTGCCCTCCAGACCGACTGATTATGCCATTTTCACGAACAGTTTAACCCGTCCTCAGCCTCTTATCGCATAAACCACCCTGCCATAAAATGGCCTTAATAGCAGCAAACAAGCTGCTGACAAAGATGAGGAATAAAAATGACAGAGCGCAATGTTAATCAGGGCGAAAAAGTATTGGTGCTGGGAGCGGGACAACTGGGCACCGCCGTACTGGATTTTCTGATCCCGGCAGTCACACGGCGAAACGGCAGCGTCTCGGTTATCGTCTCGCCCGGGTCACTGGATCAACAGGGCAACCTGCTGGCCGATGATCATCAGCGACTGGCTGATTCAGGCGCAACATTTATGGCCGTTGACGTTGCAGCCAGTACGATTGAATCGTTAAAACCCCACTTTGCTGGCTTTGATACGGTGATCAACTGCATGGGTTTTATCGCCGGTGCAGGCACCCAGATAAAAATTACCCGCGCGGTGCTGGAAGCGGGCGTGAGACGCTACTTCCCCTGGCAGTTTGGCGTTAATTACGATGTGGTCGGCAAAGGAAGCGGCCAACCCGTCTGGGACGAGCAGTATGAGGTCAGAACCCTGTTGCGGGAACAGCGCGCGACGGAGTGGGTGATTGTGTCAACCGGTATGTTTACCAGCTTTCTCTTCGAACCGGCGTTTGATGTGGTGAATTTAGCCAACAGAACCCTTCATGCTCTCGGAGGATGGGACACCCAGGTCACCGTGACCTCACCCGCGGATATTGGCCGGCTGACCACGGCGATCTATTTGCAGCAGCCGCGTATCGTCAACGAGGTGGTCTTTGTCGCGGGGGAAACGACCTCCTATGGCAAACTGGCGGAAACGGTTGAACGCGTCACAAAACAGACCTTCGCGAAAAGCGTATTCACGCTGCCCGCCTTACAGGAAGAACTGCGTTTACAGCCGGATGATCCGATGCTGCGCTATCGCGTCGCCTTTGCCCGGGGAGAGGGAGTGTGGTGGCCGATGAGTGAAACCTGGAATGCGCGGAACAATCTGCCCACGCAGGATATTGCCTCCTGGCTCAAAACGGCCATTTAACGTTTGTCTTCCGGCCTCAGGCGCTGGCTTTAGCCAGCCGCCTGTCACGCCCCGGCGGCACGCCATACATCCGGGCATAGTCCCGGGTGAACTGCGACACGCTGGCATAGCCTACCCTGTAGGCCGCCTGGGCAATGGCAGTTCCTTCTGTCAGCATCAGCCGACGGGCGTGGATCAGGCGCAGCTGTTTCTGAAACTGTAACGGCGAGGTGGTGGTGATAGCCCGGAAATGTTGATGGAACACGGAAACGCTCATTCCCGCCACGCCGGCAAGCTCTTCAACGCTTATCGTGCGGGTAAAATCCTTACGCAAAACCGCGACCGCGCGGCTGATGCGTGCGGAATAGCTCTCTGCTGCGCCAAGGGCACGGATAGCCGCCCCGTGTACGCTGCGAAGTAGCCAGTAATGCAGCTCTCTGCGTAATCCCTCACCCAGGACCGCCAGCGCAGGCGGGTCGTCAAACAGTCTTGCCAGCCGGTAAGCGGCATCCGCCACCCCGGCATTCATTGGTTCAATGCCGACGTAAGGCCCGTCACCCTGCCCTGCGGGTGCCAGCGCCTGAAGCTCACGCAGGATGGCAGTATCCAGCTCGAGCACCAGGGAATAGTAGGGATGGCGAAGGCTGGCCTGGGTAATCTGGCTGATCGTCGGCACATCCGCAGCAATCACCATCGCCTCGCCCGGGCCATAGTCAAAACGTTCAGTACCGGTCGTGACGCATTTGCGTCCCTGCAACAGCATCGCAATCAGCGGTTTGTTGATGGCCGCCTGCAAATCGCCGGGATGCAAAGCCCGGACAATCGTCAACCCCGGAACCGGCGTAGCAGCAACCCCGCTACGGTCAGCGTGCGTATCAGCATAGCGGCGGCAAAGCTCGAACAGTGCAGCAGGCATAGGATCCTTTCGGGCAAGTTTTTTAACGATAGTATGTGATAACTGGCGACAGAACACCCTCCTGGAAGAGAAATGGGCAAAACTTCACAAGGATCGGGCAATGGCCACAGAGGGGCTTCTCCTACTGTAGTGATACCACTCAACAGACAGGAGCTGTCATGAATAAAATCGCACTTATCACCGGCGCCAACCGTGGCCTCGGCCGTCGTACCGCCCTCGCCATTGCACAACAGGGGGGTGATGTCATTGTCGCTTACAGAGGAAACACCGAGCAGGCTGAAGCGGTTGTCGCGGAGATCCGCGCGCTGGGACGCAAAGCGATTGCCCTCCAGCTTGATATGGCGCAGACGGCAAGTTTCCCGCGCTTTGCTGAAACATTGCGCACGCAGCTTGCTGAAGTCTGGGCGCGCGACACCTTCGATCATCTGATTAACAACGCCGGTCACGGTGAGTTTGCTACCCTGGCCGATACCACCGAAGCGCAGTTCGACGGGTTGTTCGACGTTCACGTCAAAGGGGTGTTTTTCCTGGTGCAGGCGCTGCTGCCGATGCTGGCCGACGGCGGGCGGATCGTTAACTTTTCGTCCGGTTTGACCCGGGTTTCCTACCCGGGATTCTCGGCCTACGCCGCGGCAAAAGCGGCGGTTGAGATGCTGGGCGTGTATATGGCCCGCGAGCTGGGCGGGCGCGGTATCACCGTCAATACCGTCGCGCCAGGGGCCATTGAGACCGATTTCGGCGGCGGCCTGGTGCGCGACAACGCCGATGTTAACGCACAGTTTGCCGCCATGACCGCGCTCGGGCGTGTCGGCGTTCCCGATGATATCGGACCGATGGTCGCCAGCCTGCTGCGTGACGACAACCGGTGGGTGACTGCCCAGCGTATCGAGGTGTCGGGCGGACAGACCATCTGATCCCCACGCCATAAGAACCGGGTCTGGCCTCAGCGCGGAAGTAACGGCGCCAGGGCCAGCCTCGCCAGGCGCACGGTCTCCTGCAGACGCGCCAGACTATCCCCTGCCCGTGCTTTCGCCGACAGTCCCGCCATCAATGTGCTGATAAAGTCGGTCAGCCGAACGGCTTCGTGCGGATAGTATTGGGCAATATAGGCCCGGATAGTCTCTTCTGCGGCAGCGTGCAATTCGCTTGCCGCCTCGCGGGCAGGCCGATCGTTGCAATGGATCCCTTCCAGCACCAGGCACCCGGCCGCCGCCGGATCGTTCACATAGCGTTTTGCCGCGTCGTGCAGAACATCCATCAGGCACTGCACCACCGGGCGGTCGTGACGCAGGAGTTCAGTAAAGGGGATCGCGCCAGTATGGCTATACCGCTCCAGCACCCGGGTGTAAAGCCCCAACTTGCTGCCAAAAGCGGCATAGAAGCTGGGGGGATTAATGCCGAACGCCTTCGTCAGATCGGCCACACTCACCGCGTCATAACCCTGCGAGTGAAAGAGGTGTTGGGCAGTTTCAATGGCCTGCTCAGGATCGAACCGGCGAGGTCGTCCTGGGGTACGGCTCTTTTTTGTAGTGATCACTACATTACTCCTTGACGGCACATGTAGCCGACGCATATTGTAATGACCACTACAATATCATAAGGAACGTTTTATGGCTGCACTGCAAAAGAGATCGGTACTGGTTTTAGGCGGAAGTCGTGGCATTGGCGCGGCTATCGTCAGGCGCTTTGCCTCCGAGGGCGCATCGGTGGTGTTCAGCTATGCGGGATCGCCAGACGCCGCCGCGCAGCTGGCCGCTGAAACCGGAAGCGTGGCGGTACAGACCGACAGCGCCGACCGGGATGCGGTAATTAAACTCGTGCGTGACAGCGGGCCGCTGGATGTTCTGGTCGTCAACTCAGGCATTGCGCTCTTTGACGATGCGCTGGAGCAGGATAGCGACGCCGTCGATCGCCTCTTCCGGATCAACATTCACGCGCCTTACCATGCCGCGGTTGAGGCGGCCCGGCAAATGCCGGACGGCGGACGCATTATTGTCATCGGTTCCGTGAATGGCGATCGCATGCCCATTCCGGGGATGGCCTCTTATGCGGTCAGTAAATCGGCACTGCAAGGACTGGCGCGCGGCCTGGCGCGTGACTTTGGCCCACGCGGGATCACGGTTAACGTCGTACAGCCCGGCCCCATCGATACCGATGCGAATCCAGAGAATGGCCCCATGAAGGAGCTGATGCACAGCTTTATGGCAATTAAACGACACGGGCGTCCTGAGGAAGTGGCGGGCATGGTCGCCTGGCTGGCGAGCCCGGAGGCGTCATTCGTGACAGGCGCCATGCACACCATCGACGGCGCCTTTGGCGCATAATCTTTCAGAGGGAGGGGTCAGCGAGGCGCTTGACGAAGCGCTCGGAATAATGTTTGCCGGCGGTAATACGCAGGATAAATCAAAGCATCATCATCATTTCATGCCATGCCATCCCGCCGTGATCGGACTCCGACGGCCTGATATAGCGGTAGCCAAAATGGGCGTACAGATCGACATGGCGATCTTTACACATCAGGTGAATGGTCTTTTTATGCATCGCCTTCATGCGTGACACGAATTCACGCATCAGCAATGACGAATAGCCTTGTCCCTGAAAATCCGGATGTACCACCACGGACATGATTACTGCGTTTGGGGCATCCGGATCGTGGCCCACCAGTTCTTTAAACGCTTCGTCGGACATCACCACGTCCCATGCACAGCCCGCATTAATGAATCCAATGACTTCGCCCTCCAGCGTTATGCACAGAAAGCCTTCCGGGTAGCGATTAATGCGGGTTGCAATTTTTTCGCGCGTTGCCGCTTCATCCCCTTCATAGGACATCCTTTCAATCTCATGGCAACGATCAATGTCAGCTGCGGTTGCCTGGCGGAATACCGGGGTAGTCATATTTTTGCCTCTTCGTCATGTTGTGGGCGACAGAATACCTTGTTCCCGGCATGTTTGTGCTGCATGTTATGCAATAGTAAACTGTATAATATGCACTTAACCGGATTCCGGGAAAATATGTATTCACCCTTACGTAAGCTCGATATGAATCTACTGCTGGTTTTCGATTCTCTCTACCGGCACGGCAGCGTCACGGCTGCCGCCAATGAGCAAGCGCTTAGCCCTTCGGCGCTGAGCCATGCCCTGAACCGCCTGCGGGTCGCGCTTGCAGATCCGCTTTTCGTGCGTACCGGCGGTCGGATGGTGCCCACGGCCAAAGCGGAAAGCATCGCGGCGAAGGTTTCCGGGGCGTTAGGCAGCCTCTCTTCCTGCCTGCTCGAGTCTGGGGATTTCGAAGCGGAAAAAAGCCGGGAGACATTCACCTTTGCCGTAACGGACTACACCGCCGCGGTGATCCTGCCCGCGCTGGTGGCACGGGTCAATCAGCTGGCGCCAGGCATCACCCTTAAGCTTGTCTATTCGCGGGATTTTAATGCCGATGACGATCTGCTGTCGGGTAAGGTCGATTTTGCCCTGGGGTTCGAAGAGGAGCAAAAGCCCTCCCGACGCGGCATCGAATCCATGACCTGTTTTACCGATGACTATGTCGTTGCCGTGCGCCGTGGTCATCCGCATATCCAGGATTTGCTGACGCAGGAAGGTTACCTGAGTGCCGGGCATGTGGTGGTGCGCCCGTGGCTGGAAAGCCGCGGGATGATCGATCGTTATCTGGAAAGCCAGCAGGTACGTCGCCGGATCGTCGTGGAACTTCCCAGTCTGATGATCGCCCCTCTGATTGTTTCCCAGTCCGATCTGGCGATCACGCTGCCCAAAAGAGGAATAGCGTCGATCTTTGATATGAAAAACCTGATGGTTTTTGCTCCCCCTTTCCCGACACCGCAGTACATCCTGAAGGCCTATTACAGCCCTACGCTGGGTAACTCACCCGGACATGTGTGGATGAGGGAGCAAATTCTGGCGATATGCGATCGGTAAGATCCGGTGTATGCAGCCTAATCCGCCGACTTCACGATATAGGTCACCACGCCAAAGATATCGAGCGACTCTTCGCTGCTCACGAGGATGGGCGAATAAGCGCTGTTCATCGGGTTAAGCTGTACCCGGGGCCGGAGCTGCAGGCGTTTTACCGTAAATTCCCCCTCCACCGCGGCGATAACAATATCCCCGTGCTGCGCCGTTCTGGCGCTGTCGACAATCAGCAGATCGCCGTCGCCGATCCCGGCGTCAATCATCGAATCCCCGGCCGCCTTCACAAAGTAGGTCGAGTTGGGATGCTGAATAAGTAATTTGTTTAAATCGATACGCTGTTCAACATAGTCCTGGGCCGGACTGGGAAAACCGCACTGCACCACATCGCTGAAAAGGGGGAGCGCAATCACCTCGCGCAGCGCTGAAAGTTGGTAAAACTCCATGATTCGTTCCTCGAATACTGTTTTTATATACAGTAGTCGTGGCGCGAAGCGCAATCAAGTCGCAGGCCGACAACGGCGGTTTATTTCTTAACCGCTTCGCTTACAAGTGATTATTGCAATTAGAAATATTTGTTTTGTAAATGTTTTCTGGCCTGGAGGTCTTCAAACAGGCTGATGAAGGATACAGAGGGTGCGGGCACGCTCCCGCTCCTCTGCCATCAGTTCGGTGATATCGCCTGGCCGCCCGCGCATTGCCCGGCGGCGCTTCGCTTGCACGGGCCTACAAAACCCGCTCTGCCACCTCCTGCAACGCATCCCGCTCCGCCCCCGCCAGCGTCTGCAACGGAAAAGGCAAACACGGCGCCGCAGCCCTTCCCCGCAGCTCCGCCACCGTCGCGATCACCCGCAAACTCCCGTATCGACGGAAGAATCTCCATAACGGCTCCAGCGCGCCGTTAAGCCGCCGGGTCTCCTCCACATCCCCCCGCAGCGCCGCCTGCGTCAACCGCAGGCAATAATCCGGGAAAAGTCCGGCCAGCACCGAGTACCAGACGTCGCACCCTGCCAGCAGACCGGCAGCCGACTGCGCATCACCGCTGATGCCAATCGTCACCCCCGCCGCCACCTGGCTTTTCAGCTTCGCCACACGGGCTAAGGCGTCAGCCGGATCGGCAGGCAGATCGCCGAGCTTGATGGAACCCATGTTGGGTAAAAACGACAGCGCCTCCAGCAGTTCATCATTAAATTCAAAGCCGCTGGTCGCCGGGTTGTCGTAGATACAGAGCGGAACGGAAATTTCACCGCAGAGGCGCTCGTACAGACGGAACACTTCCTCCGCCGTCAGTTTCTGGTAACAGAGCGGGGCCAGCAGCAGACCGCTCACCCCGGCCTTTTGCGCATCCTCTGCCAGTCTCACGATCTCTTCTGCGTTGACGCTGCCGATACTGGTCATCACCGGCACGCCCGCGGCGGCACTCACCGCCAGCCTTGTGGCGGCGAAACGCTGCTCCCGGGTTAAGTAGGCGTAACTCCCCGTGGAGCCCAGCGCGCCGATGGAATTTACCCCCGCTGCCGCCAGCGCCTCAATCAGCGCAACAAAGGCGTTTTCATCAATCTCCCCCTTTACCAACGGCGTGAGAGGAAATGCGCTCAGACCTGTAAACATCCTGAATCCCTTATAAAATTAGCGGCCAAATTTTCGTGATTCCACGACATAAAGAATCACGTCAAAGATGATAAATACCATTAACGGGCTCACCCTCTCATGCAGCAGCGTGGCGGGAGCCCCAGCCCGAAAAGCCTGTCCCATGCAATGATGCAGGCATTGTCAGCAGAGCGGCAACCACCATGAAAGGTAGTGCGATAATCAGCGCCCGGCTGATCACCTGCCAGCCACCCGATTTACGGGCCATCGCGGGCATTGAGCCTGAGCAGAGCCGCTAAGACTTATCTTAAATTCCCTCAGAAAGGGAATTATTTTATGAATCTGCAAACACCCTTTACCACCCGGAAATTATTCGTCAGATATATAAGAAATGCTAACTTATTTATTAGCGAGGATATATTCCCTGGAGCCGGTGAAAAAATAAAATTTGTTAGCCATGAGCAAGGAAAAAACGCATCGGGAGGCTTATTGACGTTTGTTCCGTTCTGTCTAGATTTATTTGTGCACGCATTTGAGGAAGTTAATTTTCCTTAAAAGTATTCTCAACGAAAAACTGGAGACAAGTTATGGCTAATCATCGAGGCGGTTCCGGCAATTTCGCAGAAGACCGGGAGCGTGCATCCCAGGCGGGCCGTAAAGGCGGACAGAGTAGCGGCGGTAACTTTAAGAACGACCCGCAGCGGGCATCCGAAGCGGGAAAAAAAGGCGGACAAAATAGTCGCGGTGGCGGACGCAAACCCGCAGCGTAATCCGCTGCGATATATCTTCCGCTAACGGCGATATGTCAGACAATATATTCATGGACGTACCGAGCGGCAATTTTGCCACACCATGCAAACGCAGCCCGATATATTATACGGAGGTTAGAGTATGCATTTGAGACGAAGAGTTCGTAACGCACGCAATAATCATCGCACCCGTGATGATGTTGGCTGGATAATTCCGGAGGATGCAGAGTGTACGCGTTCGCCGGATAGCGGCGGCCCGGCGCTCAATATCATCAAGCGTGATGACGCTGACCGTGAAGTGAGGCTCAGTCAGCGTCAGTCGTACCTGGTCAACGCCATGGCGCACCGCGATCTGAAGTAATCAGCTGTTAAGTGATGCAAATTTGTTGTGTTTATTTTTTTGCCCGGCCTTCCCCGCCGGGCTTTTTTATGCCGCCCCTAGCGACGCAACGGCAATCCGGCGCTCTCTTTCGCCCGTAACACCGTCAGGAAGGTGATCAGGGCGGCCATCATGACAAACAGCGCGGGGGCGAGCGGATTGCCACTCTTCAGAACCAGCCAGGCCGAGAACCACGGCGTGATACCGCCAAAGAACGCCACCGCCACGTTATAGGCGATAGCGATACCGCCAAAGCGAATCCGGGTAGGAAACAGCTCCGCGATAGCCGCGCAGCAGGCCCCGTCAAAGGCGGCAATGCAGATCCCCAGCAACAGCATCGCCAGTAGCGCGGAGACGACATCGCCCTGCGCCATCAATCCCATGGCAGGCCAGCTCAGGAGGATAAACCCCATGCAGCCCGCCAGCATCAGCGGCCTGCGGCCAAACCTGTCCGACAGATACCCCATAAAGGGCACCATCACCGCCACAGCTAACAGCCCGAGCGTGGTAATAAGGTATGCCTGCTGCGTCGGAAAGCGCAGCGCCGTCGTCAGGTAGCCGGGAATAAAGGCCTGTAGCATCCAGTGCCCCACCGCCTTGATGACCACAAAACCGATGCAGAAGCCCAGCGCGCGCCGCTCGGTGGTGACCGCCACCTGCAGCGGGGCGGCCTCGGTTTTATGGCTTTGCTTCAGCGCCAGGAATTCGGGAGAGTCTTCAAGATGGGTGCGCAGGTAGAGGCCAATCCAGCCCAGCGGCCCGGCGAGCAGGAAGGGAATGCGCCAGCCCCACTCTTTCATTGCCGCCTCTCCCAGCACCGTGGTGAGCAGCAGCACCAGGCCAGAGGCGGCAACAAAAGCCAGAAAGCCGAAGTTATCGATCCAGCTGGTAAAGTAGCCCCGGCGGCGGGCGGGAGCATATTCCGCCAGAAAGGTGGTGGCTCCTGCGCTTTCGCCCCCGGCGGCAAATCCCTGAACCAGACGCACCAGCACCAGCAGCACCGTGGCGAGAAGCCCCACCTGCGAATAAGTGGGCAGCAGTCCGATCAGAAAGGTGGCGCCCGAGGTCAGCATGATCACCGACGCCAGCACCCTCCGGCGTCCGATGCGGTCCCCGAGGGAGCCAAACCACAGCCCGCCCAGCGGACGCATCACAAACCCGGCGCCAAAGACCGCGAACGACGACAGCAGCGCCAACGCCGGATCGTCAGCCTGGAAAAAGTGCAGGCCAATAAACGCGGCCAGCGTGCCGTAAAGCCCAAAATCGAACCATTCAACAAAATGGCCGACACCGGTGGCAAACAGCACTTTGCGCAGCTTACGGGACACAGGATCCCCTTAGCGTTTTTTCGGCATCATGCGCAGGAGGGTATTGTCTTTCCAGTAGTAGTGGTGAAGCAGCGCGGCAAAGGCGTGGATCCCGATAACGAAATAGCCCAGCTTCGCCAGGGTGACGTGCCACGCTTTCAGCGTGTCCACGAGATCAAAATTGGACTCGGCGGCGTGCGGCATCCCCAGCCCGAACGCAAACCAGGTATTGCCCCGGTTATACATCATCACCAGCCCAATCAGCGGCAGCGCAATAAACAGCAGATAGATGGCGAGGTGCCCCAGATGCGATAAGCCGATATACATCGGTTTTGGCTTAGGCACAATCGGCGGCGCGGGATACTTAAGACGCACCAGCAGACGCGCGACCATCAGCACCAGTACAGAGATGCCGCATGAAACGTGGACCATATTGATCAGTGGGCGGTCGCTGCGGGGGAACCAGCCGCGAAACTCCATGGCACAGTAGGCCACGATCACCAGCAGAAAAACCAGCCAGTGGATCGTGATTTGCAGGCCGGTGTATTTATTGCGCATAGTCTTTCCTGAACAGAAGGCTAAAAAACGTAAAATAACCCAGCTTCAGTTAAAAATTCATTATTTATTCTCCCCGACTTTTCAAAAACTTCCGTGCAGATGAGCCATCTTCAATTGCCTCGCTGGGCTTCATGGTCTAATCCTGGATGAGTTCAACGTCCCGTACATCACACAGGAGAAGATCATGAGTAAGATTGGCATTAACGGTTTTGGTCGTATTGGCCGACTGGTTCTCCGTCGGTTGCTGGAAACGCAGGACAGTAATAGCGTGGTGGCGATTAACGATTTGACGTCGCCAAAAGTGCTGGCCTACCTGTTAAAACATGACTCTAACTATGGCCCCTTCCCCTGGAGCGTCGACTTCACTGAAGACGCGCTGATCGTCGACGGGAAATCCATTTCGGTTTACGCCGAGAAAGAGGCGAAAAACATCCCGTGGCGATCTGCGGGCGTGGATCTGGTAGTGGAGTGCACCGGGTTCTACACCTCGCAGGAGAAATCCCAGGCCCATCTGGACGCGGGCGCCAAAAAAGTGCTGATCTCCGCCCCGGCCGGCGAGATGAAAACCATCGTCTTTAACGTTAACGACGACACCATCGAGGCCAGTGACACCATTATCTCTGTCGCCTCCTGCACCACCAACTGCCTGGCCCCGCTGGCGAAAGTGCTGCACGACGCCTTTGGCATCAAGGCGGGCACCATGACCACCATCCACGCCTATACCGGCACCCAGGCGCTGGTGGATGGGCCGCGCGGCAAGGATCTTCGCGCCTCCCGCGCCGCGGCGGAAAACATCATTCCGCACACCACCGGCGCGGCGAAGGCCATTGGGCTGGTGATCCCCGCCCTGAGCGGCAAGCTGAAAGGCCACGCCCAGCGCGTGCCGGTTAAAACCGGCTCCGTCACCGAGCTGGTCTCTATTCTGGATAAAAAAGTGAGCGTGGATGAGATCCATCAGGCGCTGAAAAAGGCCACTGAGGGCAACGAATCCTTCGGTTATACCGACGAAGAGATTGTCTCGTCCGATGTGATCGGCAGCCACTTTGGGTCGATATTCGATGCCACCCAGACCGAGGTCACCGAGGCGGGCGATGTCCAGCTGGTGAAAACCGTCGCCTGGTACGACAACGAATATGGTTTTGTCACCCAGCTGGTGCGGACCCTGGATAAGTTCGCGGCGCTGTAATCACCCTGCGGACAGCCAGGCTGCCCGCAACCTGTGAAACTGTTCAGGTTTTCATTCCGTTAACCCTGCTATAACAAACGCTTTCCAGAGAGGGAGCGTTAACATGGAAGCACTCAGCCGCGAAACACTCGAACAGAATATGGCCCACGCTGTTAGCCGTTCGGCCACCTTTACCATCTGGCCCGATAATGAAGCCCCGGGCGCGCAGACCAGCGACGCCGTCTTTACCCCGGAACCCCACCACACCGGTACCTCCCACTTTGATCGCGCCGTCACCGGCATCCGCGCCCCGGAGATAACCGTCTATACCCCGAGCAAACCTAACGGGGTGGGTATCCTGGTGACACCGGGCGGGTCATACCGCCGCGTGGTGCTGGATAAAGAGGGCAGCGCGCTGGCCTCCTTCTTTAACGCCCGCGGCTACACCCTGTTTGTGATGACCTACCGCATGCCGGGGGATGGTCATGAAGAGGGGGCCGACGCGCCGCTGGCCGACATCCAGCGCGCCATGCGGGTGATCCGCGCCAGTGCCGGGGAGTGGCAGCTGGATCCGGCGCGGATTGGAGTGCTGGGCTTCTCGGCGGGCGGTCACGTGGCGGCGAGCCTCGGTACCCGCCATGACGAAACGGTATACGCCCCGCTCGACGCCGCCGACGCGCTATCCGCCCGTCCGGCTTTTATGGCGCTGGTCTATCCGGTGATCACCATGCAGGGCGAACACTACCACCCGGGCTCGCGCCTTGAGCTGATGGGTGACAACCCTGGCGAAGAGCTGATCCGCCGCTATTCGCTGGAAGCGCGCGTCACCCGCGATGCCCCGCCGACCTTCCTGCTGCATGCCGCCGACGACCCGGCGGTGAAGGTCGAGAACAGCCTGGCGATGTTTACCGCCCTGCGCCGCGTTGGGGTGCCGGTTGAGATGCATCTGTTCGAGCGCGGGAAACATGGATTCGGCATCCGCGATGCCCAGGGGCTGCCGGTGGCCCTCTGGCCGGAGCTGATGATGAACTGGATTGCGACGAAGGTGTAAGCGGAAGGGTGCAGTCTGGATGCCGGGTGGCGCTGCGCTTACCCGGCCTACAAAACCGGCAAACGGCATCGGACACGTAGGCCGGGTAAGGCGAAGCCGCCACCCGGCAAGCCTCGCGCCACCCGGCGTCTCTATCACGACTGCAAATAGACCACCTGGGTCTGCAAATACTCGTGCAGACCGTGTTTGCCATCCGCTCCACCGATCCCCGATTTACGCCATCCCGCGTGGAAGCCCTGCATCGCTTCAAAGTTCTCGCGGTTGATGTAGGTTTCACCGAACTTCAGCCCTTTAATGGCCTTCATCGCCACGTTCAGATCCCGGGTATAAATCGAGGATGTCAGACCATAATCGCTGTCGTTGGCCATCTTCAGCGCCTCCTCCAGGGTGTCAAATACCACCACCGGCAGCACCGGTCCGAAGGTCTCTTCGTGCATGATGCTCATCTCCTGACGCACGTCCAGCAGCAGCGTTGGCGGATAGAAGTAGCCCTTCCCTTCCACCGCTTTGCCGCCCAGCACCACTTTCGCCCCCTGCTCTACCGCCAGCGCCACCTTCTGCTCAACACGCGCCAGCGCCGCGGCGTTGATCAGCGGGCCCATGGCGATGTCGTTACGCTCGGCCGGGTTGCCAAACTGCACCGCTTTCATCGCCTCGCCCAGACGGTTTGCAAAGCGGTCGTAGATGCCCTTCTGCACATAGACGCGCTCGGCGCAGTTACAGACCTGTCCGGTGTTGATCACCCGCGAGTCGACAATCGCCTTCACCGCCAGCTCAAGATCTGCGTCGTCCATCACGATAGCCGGGGCTTTACCGCCCAGCTCCAGGCATACTTTGGTGATGTTCTTCGCGGCGGCGGCCATGATTTTCTCACCTGCGGCCACGCTGCCGGTCATGCTGACCATCGCCACTTTCGGGTTGCCCGCCAGCTCCTGGCCCACGGTTTCCCCGCGTCCCAGCACCAGGTTAAAAACCCCTTTCGGCAGGCCGATCTCGTCGACGATTTTGGCGAAGGCGATGGCGTTGTTCGGAGTAAATTCGCTCGGCTTAATGACGATGGTGTTGCCGGTCACCAGCGCAGGTGCCAGCTTGCGGGCGATCAGGAAGAACGGGAAGTTCCACGGCAGAATACCGGTGGTGACGCCCAGGGCGCGTTTGAACAGCAGAATGTTTTCGCCCGGACGATCGCTCTGGATAATTTCGCCCTCGTAGCGGCGGGCCCACTCCGCCATGTAGTCGAGATAGTCGGCGGTGAAGGAGACCTCAACCTCCGCGAGCTGCTGGATCTTGCCGCCTTCGGCAACGATCAGGGCGCTGATCTCGCTGGCGCGCTCACGAATGCCTGCCGCGATTTTACGCAGCCAGCCTGCGCGCTGGATGGCAGGCAGTGCCTCCCAGGCCTCCTGGGCGCGTTCGGCTGCGTCAATCGCCTTGCGGGCATCTTCGGCACTGCCGTCGGGAATACGGGAAATGACCTCTTCGGTGGCCGGATTGATGACATCAATCCAGGCATCACCCTGCCAGGCTACAAACTGTCCATCGATATACATAGGATGTTGTACGGGTACTGTCATGACTCGCTCCTGTAATTACACTGTTTTTAACAAGTAAAATTATTGTTAAAAACTACAGTTCCCGATCCTCAATCCCAGCCTATCGCGCTGTTTTTGTGAGATATCTCATAAAAGAAACGGGTCAGCAGGAGGAAAACATTACATTCCGGCAACAGAGAGTTGCCCGTTTGCGTCAAACTCATCGCAAACGGGCAACGCGTTACAGCAGCGCGCGGCTGGCCAGCGCTTCGGTGAGCACCGCATCATGACGCAGGATCTGCCAGGCGGCCTCTACCTCGGCAGGAATATCCACATGCACGATAAAATCGCGGCCAAGCGGACCGTAGCCATTGATGTCATCCCGCAGGCGCGGGAGCTCGCCCAGCACCAGCGACAGATAGCGCTCGACGGGCCACAGCCCCTCGCCGCCGCCGCGGAACACCAGGCCCTCATCACTGTTTTGCAGTTGCGGCACAATGCCGGGATGGCTGGTCCACGACGGGGCATCTGGCTTATCGCGCCAGACGCGGGCAAAGGTCGCCATGGTCCGCCGCTGCATGGTCGGGTCCTGCACCACAATCCCGCGCGTCACCCTTAGCTGATGATGGAGGAACGTCGCGGCGCTGAAGCGGGCATTTTCACCGCAGTTGGTGGATTGATCTTCAACCAGCAACCGCTCCGGCGGAATATGCCAGAACTCCCGGGCAATCTCCGCCAGAATGGTGGCCTCGGCTTTGCCGGTAGTGCGCACCTTGTTATAACGCGGATGCTGCGCGATGGCGGCATATAAGAAGGTGGTGGAATGGCCTATCCCGCCGCTGATCAGCAGCGGCACGGCAAGCTCCGATGCCAGACGGCAGGCTGCGTCGATGGAGGGGATCACCGCATTACCGGCCAGCACCACCAGATCCGGCTGTAGCGCGGGCGGATTGTAAGGCAAATTATCTTCAGCGAGCCAGGCCCCGACGGTATTGACCGCGGCCAGCGTTTTATCCGGCAGAGACGGGAAGATTGTGAGACTCATCGTTACCTCCTTCCAGCAAGTAAGTTCAGGGTAACGCGCGGGCCGTCGGTTAACAGAGGATCCCTCTGAAAGCGAAATCGGCAGTTACCTTATAAGAATAGTCATTAAACTGAAATAACCAGAAACGTCCAAAAATCAGGCGGTTGCACCTGCATTATATGCTGTAACTTAGACCATAAAAAAAATTAAGCGCCAGAAATATCGCCATTAAAAGCAGTGATTGCTGCTTATTTCAGCGTGATCTGACCAGTTTTTACCTCGCCCTGCTTGCCAAAAGTAACAGCTCTCCCTAATTTGCTTAACAATTCGACAACCTTCTTCCTTTCTGGGTTGCACCCGAAGCGCGCCGGGTGTCACCCGCTTCATCATCCACTGGGCGGGATCACGGTTATGACACAACAACATGAAAGCAGTGCCGCAGTTTTACGAAAAAATAAAAAGGTGCTGGTTGCCAGCCTCACCGGCAGCGCCATTGAATGGTTTGACTATTTTCTCTACGGCACGGCCGCCGCGCTGGTGTTCAATAAAATCTTCTTCCCGATGGTCGACCCGGTTATCGGCCTGATTCTCTCCTATCTTTCGTTCTCATTAACCTTTTTTATTCGCCCCATTGGTGGCGTTCTTTTTGCCCATATCGGGGATCGCATTGGGCGCAAGAAAACGCTGGTCTTAACCCTGTCGCTGATGGGGGGTGCAACCGTGATGATTGGGCTGTTACCCACCTACGAGCAGATTGGCCTCTGGGCGCCGGCGCTGCTGATCCTGATGCGTATTATTCAGGGGATGGGGATCGGCGGCGAATGGGGCGGCGCCCTGCTGCTGGCTTATGAATATGCGCCTGAGAAGCGCAAAGGCTTCTTTGGCAGCATTCCTCAGGCGGGGGTCACCATCGGCATGCTGATGGCGACCTTTATCGTCTCGCTGATGACGCTCTTCAGCGAAGAGGATTTCCTCTCCTGGGGCTGGCGTATTCCGTTCCTGCTGAGTTCGGTGCTGGTGCTGCTCGGCCTGTGGATCCGTAAGGATATCGACGAAACGCCGGAGTTTAAAAAGGTGAAATCCTCCGGCAAGGTGGCCAAAGCCCCGCTGCGCGATACGCTGAAATACCACTGGCGCGAAGTGCTGATCGCCGCCGGGCTAAAAGTGGTTGAGACCGCGCCCTTCTACATCTTCTCCACCTTTGTGGTCAGCTACGCCACCACCACGCTCAGCTATCAAAAATCGCAGGCGCTGGAGGCCGTGACCCTCGGGGCGCTGGTCGCCACCATCATGATCCCGCTGATGGGGCTGCTGTCGGATAAGGTCGGTCGCCAGCGAATGTATGCCGTCAGCGTCTTTGTCCTCGGCCTGTTTATCGTGCCGTGGTTTATGCTGCTCAACACCGGCACCACCTGGGGCATTGTGCTGGCTACCGTCATCGCTTTCGGCGTGCTGTGGGCACCGGTCACCGCGGTACTCGGCACCCTCTGTTCAGAAATTTTCACCGCCAACGTGCGCTACACCGGCATCACCCTCGGCTATCAGCTGGGCGCAGCCCTGGCGGGCGGCACCGCGCCGCTGATTGCCACCGGCCTGCTGGCGAAATATAACGGCGACTGGGTGCCGGTGGCCTGGTATCTGGCGGTCACAGTGACCATCTCCCTGATTGCGATCTTCTGTGCCAGCCGGGTTAAACGCGCCCCGGTCATCAACGCACAAACCCACGAACTCTGATCCCCAGGCGGCCAGCACTTGCTGGCCGCTGTCATACTTACCGCTCACATTTGATTAACCCGCTATTATCATATTCACTTGAAACAGACTTTGCGTCAGACGTAGAATCATTAGCCCACTAACTATCATCAATGCGACAGGTAATAAACGCTATGCGCCTGCCCCAACGCGACCCCTATGCTCCTCGCGAGTGGCAGCCTCACGAAAAGCCGATGCTGTTAGGCTCCCCCTCCACTCCGATCCACAGCACGCCCAAACGGGTGGCCTACGGTGTGGTGGGACTGCTGGTATGCCTTACCGGCGCGCTGGGCAATGCCATGGTTTCGGCCAACCTGCAAAATCTGCAGGGCACCTTTGCCGCCTGGTCCACCGAGATCGCCTGGCTGCCCGCGGTGTACGTGATGACTAACGTGTCGATAAACCTGCTGCTGGTGAAGTTTCGCCAGCAGTTCGGCCTGCGCGCCTTTACCGAAGGGTTCCTGGTGCTCTATGTGCTGGTGACCTTCTTTCACCTCTTCGTCAACGATCTCAGCTCGGCCCTGATGGTGCGCGCCGCCCACGGCATGGTGGCCGCGGCGCTCAGCTCGCTTGGGATCTACTATCAGATCCAGGCCTGGCCGGCGAAACACCGCCTGAAGGCCCTGACCATTGGTATCACCGGTTCCTCGCTGGCGATCCCCATTGCGCGGCTCTTTTCCACCGAGCTGCTGCAGCTGGACGAGTGGCGCGGGCTCTACCTCTTTGAGCTGGGTCTGGCGCTGATCTCGCTGGGCTGCGTCATCGCCCTCAAGCTGCCTCCCGGCGACCGGCGCAAGGTGTTCGAGAAGAAAGATTTCATCACCTTTATCCTGCTGGCTCCGGGGATGGCGCTGCTCTGCGCGGTGCTCTCCCTTGGGCGGCTGGAGTGGTGGTTTGAAACGCCGTGGATCGGCTGGGCGCTGGCGGGTTCGTTGGTGCTGATTGTCTCGGCTATCGTCTTTGAGCATAACCGCAGCAACCCGCTGCTGAACACCCGCTGGCTCTCCAGCGGCAGCATTCTGCGCCTGGGGCTGATTATGCTGCTGATCCGCATCGTGCTGGCGGAGCAGAACACCGGGGTAATCGGCTGGTTACAATATGTTGGCCTGCAGAACGAGCAGATGACCCACCTGGCCTGGGCGATTTTTGCCGGCATCCTCTGCGGCATCGCCGCAAGCTGCCTGACCATCAAACCGACAAAGCTCGCCTGGCCGATTGTCACCTCGCTGGTGCTGATGATTATCGCCTCGCTGCTCGACAGCCAGTCCAGCAGCCTCACCCGCCCGGATCAGCTAATGCTGAGCCAGTTCCTGCTTGGCTTCGGCAGTGCATTCTTCCTGGCCCCGGCGATGCTGGCCGGGATTGGCGGGGTGATTGCCGATCCGCGCAACCTGGTCAGTTTTTCGGTGCTGTTCGGCATGAGCCAGAACATCGGCGGGCTGTTGGGTTCCGCCATTCTCGGCACCTTCCAGACCTGGCGTGAGAAGTACCACTCCAGCCTGCTGGCCGAACAGCTCACCAGCCTCAATCCGCTGGTGAACGAGCGCCTGCAGATCTACAGCCAGATGTACCGGAGCCTGATTGGCGACAGCGCCCAGCTGAGCGTGCAGTCCGCGCTCCAGCTCCAGAACGCCAGCACGCTACAGGCAAATATTCTGGCTTACAACGATACTTACCTGCTGACGGCAGGTATCGCCAGCGCCACGCTGGTGTGGATCCTGTGGCGTTTGCTGCGGCTTCGTATCACGGCCCGTCTGGCGCTGAGAAAGGCCACCGGCAGTAAATAATGGTTTATACAATAATGATGATTGTGCGTTTCCAGGAGTGGTTATGAGTCAGCAGGATGCCGCTAAAGAGCAGGCCAGTACCCGTAATAATCTGCGCGTGGTGTCAGTGTTCGCCGCTGCCGCCATCGGCATTGTTGGCGTGCTGGTGATCCTCTACGCCTGGCAGTTACCGCCGTTTACCCGCCATACCCAGTTTACCGATAACGCCTACGTGCGCGGCCAGACCACCTTTATCAGCCCGCAGGTGAACGGCTATATCACCGAGGTCAGGGTGCAGGATTTTGAGCGCGTCAGGAAGGGCGACCTGCTGCTGCAGATTGACGATCGCATCTACCGCCAGCGGGTGCACCAGGCTGAGGCCCAGCTGGCGATGAAAATTGCCGCGCTGAACAACAACCTGCAACAGCGCAAAAGCGCCGAGGCGGTGATCCAGCGTAACGAAGCGGCGCTGAAAAACGCCCGGGCCCAGAGCCAGAAGACTCAGGCCGACTTAAAGCGGGTGAAGGACTTAACCGCCGACGGCTCGCTCTCCATTCGTGAGCGGGATGCGGCGCTGGCGAGTGCCGCCCAGGGCAGCGCCGACATCGACCAGGCGAAGGCCACGCTGGAGATGTCGCGCCAGGATCTGCAAACCGCCATCGTTAACCGCGCCGCGCTGGAGGCTGACGTCGAAAACGCGAAGGCGGCCCTCGAGCTGGCGCAGATCGACCTGCAAAATACCCGTATCGTGGCGCCACGCGACGGCCAGCTCGGGCAAATTGCGGTGCGTTTAGGCGCCTATGTGACCGCCGGAACCCACCTCACTACCCTGGTGCCGCCGCAGCACTGGGTGATCGCCAATATCAAAGAGACCCAGCTGGCAAACCTGCGCGTTGGCCAGCCGGTGAAATTCACCGTCGATGCCCTGAACGACAAAGCCTATGAAGGCCGGGTGCAGAGCATCTCCCCCGCCACCGGGGTGGAGTTCAGCGCCATTACGCCCGATAACGCCACCGGGAACTTCGTCAAGATTGCCCAGCGTATTCCGGTGCGTATTGAAGTATTAGGCAAGCCGGAGGAGTCGGCCCTGCTGCGTCCTGGCATGTCGGTGCAGGTGACCATTGATACCCGGGAGGCAGAATGATCCGCCGCCCGCTAACCGCCCTGCTGATTGCCGCCGCCCTGAGCGCCTGCCAGTCGGTGGATGTTGAGCCAGCGAAGCCGACGCTACAGATCCCCGCCCAGTGGCGCGCCAGCACCGGCCCTGCCAGCCCGGCTGAGCAGATGTGGTGGCGCAATTTTCACGACAATCATCTCAACGCTTACGTTGACCAGGCCCTGCGTAACAACAGTGACGTGCTGATTGCCCGGGAGCGAATCAACGAGTACCAGGCGCGGGTCTACGCCAGCGAGGGTAACCTGTTTCCGACCCTGGATGCCGATCTCAATGCGGGTCGCGCCCGTTCTCAGTCGGCGGCAACCGGTCTGCCAACCTATGGGGCGCTCTACAAAGGCAGCCTGACTGCCAGCTACGACGTAGACATCTGGGGGGCGAACCGCCGCACCACCGATGCCGCCCGGGCGAGCCTCGAGGCGCAAAAGGCGGCCGCCGCCGCGGCCGATCTGACGGTGGCCTCCTCGGTGGCCTCGGGGTACGTCACCCTGCTGGCGCTGGACGAGCAGCTTAAGGTCACGCAGTCGACCCTCAAAGCGCGGGAAGAGGCCTTTAACCTGGCACAGCGGCAGTATCAGACCGGCTACAGTTCGCGCCTGGAGCTGATGCAGTCCGACTCCGAGTTGCGCTCGACGCGGGCGCAGATCCCGCAGGTGCAGAACCAGATTGCCCGTCAGGAGAATGCGCTCAGCCTGCTGCTGGGGGGTAATCCGGGGAGTATCGCCCGCAGTGACGATTTCGATGCTCTGACGCCGCTGCGTATCCCGTCGCAACTGCCCTCAACGCTGCTTAATCGCCGCCCGGATATTGTGCAGGCGGAACGCCAGCTCATTGCCGCCGATGCCTCGCTTGCGGCTTCGCGCGCCAGTCTGCTGCCATCGATCAACCTGACCGCGAGCGGATCGATCCAGGATCGCACCCTGCCCGGCCTGCTGGACAACCCGCTGGAGCTGTGGAGCATCGGCGGCAGTATTCTGGCCCCGCTGCTGAACCGTCAGGCGCTGAACGCCCAGGTGGATATCGGCCAGTCGCAGCGCAACCAGGCGCTCTACAGCTATGAAAAAACCGTGCGCAATGCCTTTAAAGAGGTGAACGATAGCCTGGATGCCATCGCCCGCTATGGCGAGCAGTTGACCGAGCTGGTGGCGCAGCAGGCGGTCGCCCAGGAGACGCTGCGCATCGCCCAGAATCGCTACCGCAACGGCTATTCATCCTATCTGGACGTGCTCGACGCCCAGCGCACGCTGTTCTCGGTGCAGACCAGCGTGGTGCAGGCGAAAAATAACCTGCTGCTGGCGCAGATCGATCTGTATAAGGCGCTGGGCGGCGGCTGGTCGGCATCGTAAACGCCGGGCGGCGCTACGCTTGCCCGGCCTACAGGTTTCATAGGCCCGTGCAAGCGTAGCGCCGCCGGGCAATATACGTACTAAGGGGTCAATCTATGCAACAACAGTGGTCTGCCGTAGATAATTACATGATTTCCGAGCTTATTCCTCAGGATGAGGTGCTGCAAAAGGTCCTTGATAATAACCAGCGAGCCGGGTTACCAGCCCACGACGTCGCCGCCAATCAGGGGCAGTTACTGGCGCTGTTTGTCCGCATGACCCAGGCGAGGCGCATTCTGGAGATTGGCACCCTCGGGGCTTACAGCAGTATCTGGATGGCGCGCGCCCTGCCCGCGGATGGCAAGCTGATCACGCTGGAGGCCGACCCGGTTCACGCTCAGGTCGCCCGGCAGAACATTCATCTGGCGGGACTGGAGCAGCGTATTGAGCTGATCGAAGGTCCGGCCCTGCTCTCTCTTGAGCGCTTCGATGCGATCCCGCCTTTTGATCTGATCTTTATCGATGCCGATAAACCGAATAACCCGGGCTATCTGGAGTGGGCGCTGCATTACTCCCGACCGGGGACGGTGATCATCGGCGATAACGTGGTGCGGGACGGAGAAGTGGTTAACGGCCAGAGCGACGACGTCCGGGTACACGGGGTGCGGCGGTTTATTGAGATGATCGGCGATAATCCGCGCCTGACCGCCACCGCGTTACAGACGGTGGGTGTGAAAGGATGGGATGGGTTTACGCTGGCGATGGTGAACGGTTAAAGAAATGCCCGGTGGCGCTACGCCTACCGGGCCTACAACAACTTCATGGCAGGATTGTAGGCCGGGCAAGCGCATGCGCCGCCCGGCGATGTTAAGCCGAGATCTGCTCCATCGCCTGCAAAATCCGCTTATCGGAGATGGGGTATGGCGTTCCCAGCTGCTGGGCAAAGAAGCTGACGCGCAGCTCTTCAATCATCCAGCGGATCTCCTGTACATCTTCATCATCGCGGCGGGCCGGTGGCAGCTTGTTCAGCCACTGCTGCCAGCGCTGCTGCACCGCTTCCACCTTCAACATCTGCGCCCGGTCGCGGTGCGGATCGATCGCCATCTTCTCCAGACGTTTTTCAATCGCCTGCAAATAGCGCAGCGTATCGCCTAAACGCTTGTACCCGTTGCCGGTCACAAACCCGCGATAGACCAGCCCCGCCATCTGCGCTTTTACGTCCGAGAGCCCCAGCGCCATGGTCATATCCACCCGCCCTTTCAGGCGCTTGTTGATATTGAACACCGCAGTCAGGATCTGTTCGACCTGCTTCGCAATGTTGACCACCGTCTCGTTGAGTTCAGCGCGCACTTTTTCGTGCAGTTGTGCAAAGCCCTCTTCGGTCCAGACCGGGCCACCCGCGGCATGGATCAACTGGTCCACGCCGCAGGAGATGCAGTCATCGATCAGATCCAGCACCTTGCCGTACGGGTTAAAGTAGAGCCCCAGTTTGGCCTTGTTCGGCAGCTTCTCGTGCAGATATTTGATCGGCGACGGGATGTTCAACAGCAACAGGCGGCGCAACCCGCGCCACATCGCCTGCTGCTGCTCCTGCGGATTATCGAACAGCTTGATCGCCACGCTCTCGCGTTCGTCCACCAGCGCGGGCCAGGCTTTGACCTTGTAGTTGCCGCGCTTCTGCTCGTAGCTTTCCGGTAGCTGACCAAAGCTCCAGATATGCAGTCCGCTCTGTTCGATACCGTCGTCGGCCACGGCAGAGAGGGTCTCCTGCACCTTGCCTTTTAAGGCCTCTTTCAGCTCGGTCAGGGAGCGGCCTTCCTGCAGCTTTCTGTTTTTATCATCCACTACCCGGAAGCTAATTTTCAGGTGATCGGGCACCTGATCCCAGTGCCACTCTTCCCGGTCGATGGTGACGCCCGTCATGCGGCGCAGCTCGCGCTCCAGCGAATCCAGCAGCGGCAGCTCCAGCGGCGTGGCGCGGCCTAAAAACGCCTCGGCGTAGTTCGGCGCAGGCACAAAGTTGCGGCGCACCGGTTTTGGCAGCGATTTAATCAGGGCGATAACCAGCTCGCGGCGCAGGCCGGGGATCTGCCACTCAAACCCGCTCTCCTCTACCTGGTTGAGCAGCGGCAGCGGGATATGGACAGTCACGCCGTCGGCATCGGTGCCCGGTTCAAACTGGTAGCTCAGACGCAGCTTGAGGTTGCCCTGGTGCCAGAAGTTCGGGTAGTCGAGCTTGCTGACCTGCTCCGCCCCCTCTTTGATCAACATGCTCTTTTCAAAGTTGAGCAGGTCCGGGGTCTCGCGGCTGACTTTTTTCCACCAGCTGTCAAAGTGGCGGGCAGAAATCACGTCGTGGCTGATGCGCTGGTCGTAAAACTCAAACAGCGTCTCGTCATCCACCAGGATGTCGCGGCGACGGGTTTTGTGCTCCAGCTCTTCCACTTCGCTGCGCAGCTTGAGATTTTCCCGGAAGAAGGCGTGGCGCGTCTGCCAGTCCCCCTCCACCAGCGCGTGGCGGATAAACAGTTCGCGGCTGAGCGCCGGGTCGATCTGGCTGTAGTTGACCTTACGCGCCGCCACCACCGGCAGACCGTAGACGGTGACCTTCTCGGTCGCCATCACCGCCCCCTGCGCCCGCTCCCAGTGCGGCTCACTGTATGAGCGCTTCAGCAGATGCTGCGCCACCGGTTCGACCCACTCCGGATCGATGCGTGCGGCAATGCGGCCCCACAGACGGCTGGTCTCCACCAGCTCGGCCACCATCGTCCACTTCGGCGGCTTTTTGAACAGGCCGGAGCCGGGGAAGATGGCGAAGCGGGCGTTACGCGCCCCGGTAAATTCCTGCTTATCGGCATCTTTCATGCCGATATGCGACAGCAGACCGGTCAGCAGCGCGATATGAATTTCGCGGTACTCCGCCGGCTCGCTGTTGACCGGAATGCCCAGCTCTTTCACCACCTGGCGCAGCTGGGTGTAGATATCCTGCCACTCGCGCACCCGCAGGTAGTTAAGGAAATCGACCCGGCACTGACGGCGGAACTGGTTTGAGGACAGCGCTTTCTGCTGCTCGCCGATGTAATTCCACAGGTTTACAAAGGCAAGGAAGTCGGACTCTTTATCGTGGAAGCGGCGGTGCTTCTCGTCGGAGGCCTGCTGTTTGTCCATCGGACGCTCGCGCGGATCCTGGATGGAGAGCGCCGAGGTGATGATCATCGCCTCGCGCACGCAGCCATGTTTTTGCGCCTCCAGCACCATCCGCGCCAGGCGCGGGTCAACAGGCAGCTGGCTGAGCTGGCGGCCCATGGGGGTCAGCTTGTAGACCGTGGCCTGCTCGTCGGTGGTGATCGCCCCCAGCTCCTCCAGCAGGCGCACGCCGTCCTGGATGTTGCGCTTGTCCGGCGCTTCCACAAACGGGAAGGCGGCGATATCGCCCAGCCCGAGGGCAGTCATCTGCAGAATAACCGACGCCAGGTTGGTACGCAGAATTTCCGGGTCGGTAAACTCCGGGCGCGACAGGAAATCGTCTTCCGAATAGAGACGGATACAGATCCCTTCCGAGACACGTCCGCAGCGGCCCTTACGCTGGTTGGCGGAGGCCTGAGACACCGGCTCGATCGGCAGTCGCTGCACCTTGGTGCGGTAGCTGTAGCGGCTGATACGCGCCGTGCCGGGGTCGATCACATATTTAATGCCCGGCACGGTAAGGGACGTTTCCGCCACGTTGGTCGCCAGCACGATCCGGCGGCCGCTGTGGGCCTGGAAGACCCGATTCTGCTCGCTGTTGGAGAGACGTGCATACAGCGGCAGGATCTCGGTATGGCGCAGGTCGCGTTTGCTCAGCGCGTCGGCGGTGTCGCGGATTTCGCGCTCGCCGCTCATAAAGATCAGGATATCGCCCGGGCTTTCATTTCCCAGCTCATCCACCGCATCGAAAATGGCCTGGAGCTGATCGCGCTCGGTGTCGTCGGCGTCTTCCACCATCGGACGATAGCGGACCTCAACCGGATAGGTGCGCCCCGAGACTTCGATAATCGGCGCATTGTTGAAATGACGCGAAAAACGTTCCGGGTCGATGGTGGCCGAGGTGATGATCACTTTCAGATCCGGGCGACGCGGCAGCAGCTCCCGCAGGTAGCCCAGCAGGAAGTCGATGTTCAGGCTGCGCTCGTGCGCTTCATCGATGATGATGGTGTCATACTGCATCAGCAGCCGGTCCTGCTGGATCTCCGCCAGCAGAATGCCGTCGGTCATCAGCTTGACCATGGTGTTGTCGCTGACGTGATCGCTGAAGCGCACCTTATAGCCGATGCAGCCGCCCGGCTCGGTTTGCAGCTCTTCGGCAATACGGTTCGCCACCGTTCGCGCCGCCAGACGACGCGGCTGGGTGTGGCCGATCAGGCCCTTGATCCCGCGCCCCAGCTCCATACAAATTTTTGGCAGCTGGGTGGTTTTGCCGGAGCCGGTCTCCCCCGCCACAATCACCACCTGGTGATCGCGCACGGCTTCGAGGATCGCCTGTTTTTTCTGGCTGACGGGCAGGTTTTCCGGATAGGTAATGGCCGGGCGCGCGGCTTCGCGCAGCACAACCTTACCCGCCGCCTGTTCAATCTCTTTCGCCATCTCCTGGAAAATGGCCTGTTGTGCATCAGGATTTTTAACCTTCTTTACCCCATGCAAGCGGCGGGCAAAGCGCTGTTTGTCACGCAACATCAGCGGATCCAACTGTTGCATAAGCATCGGGAAGGTTAATTTCTGTTGTTCTGTCATAGCGTTAACGGGCAGTGCACTGCCGGATAAAATCTCTTTGTAATGATTGCTATAGAGTACCACATCGCGGGTTTTTACGCCTTATTCAAAAAATTCGAACATAGACTTCGATATATTGCGCTATCCCTGCGACAGGATTGTGAATAGAGTGTCAGCAAGCAACGGGGCAACCCCCTCATCAAATACAACAAAGGAATCACCCATGAGCAAAGTATTAGTTCTTAAATCCAGTATTCTGGCAGGGTACTCTCAGTCTGGTCAGCTGTCTGATTATTTCGTTGAACAGTGGCGTGAACAGCACAGCGGTGACGAAATCACCGTCCGCGATCTGGCCGCTCAGCCTGTTCCGGTACTGGATGGTGAGCTGGTGGGTGCCCTGCGTCCGAGCGATGCGCCACTGACGCCACGTCAGCAGGAAGCGCTGGCGCTCTCCGATGAGCTGATTGCCGAGCTGAAAGCCCACGACGTGATCGTGATTAACGCGCCGATGTATAACTTCAACATCCCGACCCAGCTGAAGAACTACTTCGACCTGGTAGCACGTGCGGGCGTCACCTTCCGCTACACCGAGAAAGGACCAGAAGGTCTGGTCACCGGTAAACGTGCGATTGTGCTTTCAAGCCGTGGCGGTATTCACAAAGATACCCCAACTGACCTGGTAGCGCCGTATCTGACCCTGTTCCTGGGCTTCATCGGCATCACCGACGTGAACTTCGTCTTTGCTGAAGGTATCGCTTACGGTCCGGAAGTGGCGGCCAAAGCGCAGAACGACGCGAAAGCGGCTATCGACAGCCTGGTCGCGGCGTAAGATCCAACGCTGAAAATCTCGCCGGGGAGTGGTGCACGCATCACTCCCCGGCGCTTTTATGTCTCCTGCAAACGAGCCAGCATCCGTGCCCGGCTGAGATAAATAATCGCGCACAGCAGCAGGCTGAGCAAGGCCGTGCAGATAAATACCCCCGCCCCGGTCATGGCGAGCATCACCCCGCCGATTAACGGCCCGACCGCAACCCCCAGCGTCGATAACGTTGAAGCCCCCAGATAGGCACCCCGGTGCTCCGCCGGCGCGAGCTGATCGAGCAAAATATTCAGGTTTGGCATCAGAATCGCCTCCCCCATACTGAAGACGGCGGTAAAGGTCAGCCAGATCCACACCTCCGTTGAACGGGTGGCAAAAAAGCAGAGCTGCGATAAGGCGAAAATGACGCCGCCCAGAAGTATCCGTTTCGGCAGGTTAATCTGCGCCATAAACCGCACAATCAGGCTCTGAAACACCAGCACGGTGCAGGCATTGGTGACCAGGATCAGGGTGATGAGCTTCACCGCCCCGTCGCCATCCAGTAGCATCAGATACTGCGGCAGGACGGCTTCATAATGGATAAAAACGATACTGCACAAGATGCTACACAGCAGCGCCGCAACATAGATTCGGTCTTTGGCGATAATCCCCATCATCTGATGCAGCCTGATGGCCGGCGCGCTGCCGGACTGCGGCTCGCCCACCAGCTTCCCTGCCGGGATAAACAGCAGTACGTAAACGAAAAATGGCAGATAGGTTAAGCCCGTGATCAGGAATGTCCCCTTCTGGGATGTCAGGCCAAAGACCAGCCCCACCAGCGGGCCAGACACCGCCGCGACGTTGATCAGGTAGTAGCGCATTTGCAGGGCCAGCGCCCGGCGACGGCGATCGCCCAGCAGATCGCTCATCAGCGCGCGCACCGGGGGATCGACCCAGGCAAAACAGACCCCGATGATCATCAGGCCGGTGATAAACAGCCCCATCCCGCTCGCCTGCGCCAGCGTGATATAGCCCACGGCGGAGAACCCGCACCCCAACAGAAGGATCACCCGCCGCCCCATGCGGTCCGAAATCTGCCCGCCGTACATGCCGAGCACCACCGAGATCAGGGCGCTGCTGGTCATCGCCACGCCAATGGCGATGGGAGACATATGGTAATTCTGGGTCATGATGACGGCGATAAAGGGCCATGCCATAAAATAGCTAAACCGTATGACGAAGGTAAAAAAGAGCAGCGCGTGTACGGTTGCAGGAAATGTTTTTAGCGTCTGAAAAAGCCCCGGTGCCGCGCAGATTTCAGCGGCGGGTTTGGTTGTCATAGGTTGTCCTGTTGGTTATTTTTAATTGTTCTGTTGGCCACGAAATATAGCTGGCTAACTAGTAATAAATTCAATTACCCGCAGGCGCAATAAAAAATTTAACAAAAATTTAATAGGTTTTTTGATCTTGAAATTGTGAATTTTTCTTTTGCAGGATTTTTTCAGTGGTGCTTGACTCACGTTCAGCGTGCAGTATTATCTCTCATTAGAGAATTTTGTCTCATATACGGGAAGCCAGTATGAACAATCAGGACTACAGGGAAAAGCTGGCGGCACGTCTGGCCGCGCTACGCCTACAGCATAACCGTTCGCTGGAGGACCTCTCTGCGGCGTCGGGGATAAGCAGAGCCTCACTGTCACGCATTGAACGGGGTGAAGTCAGCCCCACCGCGGAAGTGCTCAACCAGCTCTGTAGCGTATACGGTATGACCATGTCCCGGCTGATCAGCGAGGTTGAGCAGGTCGCTGATAACCTGTTCCGGGCCGGAGAGCAGAGCCTGTGGCATGATGAGCTCAGCGGGTTTGAGCGACGCCTGTTAATACCGCCGTCTAACGCCTTCCGCTGCGAAATGATTGACGGGAAATTACGTCCGGGTGCTTATATTGAATATCTTCAGCCGCCGGTTCAGGGGCTGGAGCAATATATCTGGTTACATGCAGGGGAGTTGATTATTACCATGAATGCGGAAACATGGCATCTGAAAAAAGGTGACAGTTTACGTTTTCATTTATCGGGAACCTCATCATTCAGGGCACATGAAAATCTCGGCGCCCACTATATTCTGGTGGTATGTAAATCATGATTGAATATAAATGTCTTACTGCTGACGAGGCACGTCAACGCTTCTCAGAATTAGGTGATGTTTTGCAGGCGTGCGTAAAAGATGGCGCGAGTGTCGGTTTTATCGATCCCACCGACCGTCCTGCCATCGATCGTTTCTGGCAGGAAAACATAGATAGCCTTGCGCGCCGCGATTGCGATCTTTTCATCGCCCTGGATAACGGCACGGCAGCCGGTACCGTCATGGTTAACTATTGCGCCACACCTAATGGCCGCCACCGGGCAGAAATTACCAAGCTGCTGGTTCACCCTCAAGCACGTCGCCAGGGAATTGCAAGCGCGCTGATGATGCAGGCAGAACAGTTGGCCTGGGAAAAGGGACTCGTTTTACTGGTGCTGGATACACGCAGTGGTGACGTGGCCAGCGACCTCTACCGCTCGCTTGGCTGGCAGACCGCGGGGTCGATTCCGTTTTATGCGCAGTCGGTTGAAAACACCCTGGATTCGACCACATACATGTACAAAGTTAACGAAAACACCAAAGCCGCTATCGCCAGCCCGGCGATCGCGTAAGTTTGCCCCTCTCACCGCCCGGTGGGAGGTTTTGCTTTTCAGCCCTCACCACCCTTTTTCCAGCACCGCAATATTCTTTCCGTCCCGGCGTTCGAGGTCAAAACTGTCTACCGACAGCAGGATCAGTCTGAGCCCCCGGCCACTTTCTGCGAGCAGCGTGTCGTCATCAAACGCCTCATCACGCGCCGCAGCCAGGCGTTCAGCGGGAAAAGGCGTCCCTGCATCGGTAAAGCGCAGGGTCACGCCAGCGTCGGCGGCGATAAACGTCACGTTAAAAAGCTGGCGTTGATCTTCGTGCAGCGCATAGCGGATGATATTGGCCGCCGTCTCGCAGGCGGCGAGATCCAGCGCAAAGCGCCAGGTTTCGTCCACGGGCAGCGAGGCCATCTGCTGCGCCAGCCACTCCGCCAGCGGCGAGAGCGAGCTTAACGCGGCCGGAAGCGCAATCTCGTGAGCCACGGCCATATTATTGATTCAGCTGCGCCAGCGCTGCGGCGCGGTCCGGGCAGATGCGGAAAATGCGATCCATCCGGGTCAGGCTAAACATGTTGCGGATGCCGGGGTTCAGCGCGCAGAGCACCATATCGCCTTTACCGTTCATCATTTTCAGCAGGGAAACCAGGGTTCCCAGACCGCTACTGTCGATAAAATCGATTTTGCTGAAGTCGACGATCAGGGCTTTGCGATCTTCACCGATCTCGCGGGTAATCGCCTCCTTAAACGCCCCCGCCACCGAGGCATCCAGCCGACGCACCGCCGGGGTCATAATGTTCACATCGGGCTGCCGCTCTGTATCAATATTCATTGCTCTTCTCCTTTACGCTCAATCACTAAGAGTGAAACATCATCGGCCATCGTTGGCTGCTCCTGGTTTTCCCCGCTGCGCCAGTGAATAAGGTGCCGGGCAAACTGCGCCAGGAGATCGTTCAGTCCGAGGGCGGCCCCGTGCCGCAGCGCCTCCTGCAGCCGCTGCGGGCCAAACTGTTCCCCGGCGAGGTTTTCACATTCGGTAATGCCGTCGCTGAACAGGCAGAGCCGCTCGCCAGCCGCCAGCGTGAAGTCGACATCCGTCCAGCTGAGATCCGGCATCAGTCCCACCGGTGCTCCGCCGCTGCCAACGGCTCTGACCTCACCGTCCGGGCTGACGATAAAGGGGGTCGGGTGACCGGCCTGGCACAGTTTCCCCTCGCCGGTGTCAAGATCGATGACGCCGTAAATCATGGTGAAATAGCTGACTATCTCTACCTCATCGCTGCAAAAACGGCCGTTGAGGATGCGCACCACCTCGGCGGGGGACGCCACCTCGTCGTCGGCAGTAAAGAGAAAGCGCTCTACCGCCCTGCCGTGCAAAAACTGGCGGGCCACCGCAAGGGACATCATTGCCGCCCCCACGCCGTGGCCGGAGACGTCCACGCAGTAAAAGCCCAGATGGTTATCCAGCGGGAAGACGTTAAAGATATCCCCGGAAACCCAGGCCGAGGGCAGAAAGAGCCAGTCGGAAAAGTAGTCCCGGTAGCGCTGCTGGTGCGCGGGCAGCACCGACTGCTGGATACGCGCCGCCACCTCGAGATCTTGTTCAATCTGGCGCAGGGCCTCACTAAGGCGGGCGTTGCGGGCGGCGAGGGTCGCCTCCAGGGAGAGAATACGCGCCCCCGCATGCAGCCGCGCCCGCAGTTCGCTCTGCTCGACAGGCTTGCTGAGAAAGTCATCCGCGCCGGCGTCAAAACCCAGCGTCAGATCGTCTGGATTTTCACGGGCGGTAAGCAGAATGACATAGATATAGTGACCAATCTGGCGGCTGCGGATCTCCCGGCACAGCGTCAGGCCGTCCATCTCCGGCATTTCCCAGTCGCTGATGACCAGGCTGACCGGCTGGCTTTCGAGGATCTGCAGCGCGGCGAGGCCGTTTTCCGCCTCGCTGACCTTATAGCCCCACTGCGCCAGCATCCCGCTCAACAGCCGCCGATAGAGCCGTGAATCTTCCACAATCAGTACATGCTGCGTCACTCTCTCGCCCCCTAAAGCGGTAAGAACCAGATAAGGCTAACCGTTCCTTCACGAAACTTTCCGTTGCCGCTCTGGTGGCCGGGATAACGGGTGCCGGAATAGTTGGCATACTGAACGGAGAATGAGCCTGGCGTATAGCCCGCATAGCCGAAGCTGTAGCTGTAATCGCCGTTCCAGGGCTGCTGCTGGCTGCTGTCCGGGAACCAGAACGCCGTGGCGCGCACAAAGAAATGTTGTTTGAAGGTGTAACCGCATCCGCCCAGCATCACGTTTTTGTTTTTGCGGATATCGTTGCTCTCCAGATCGTAATAGCGCGGCACCCAGCTGTAGCCCACCTGGCAGATAATGGCGTCTCCTTTGTTGATCAACAGCGTATTCTCCACCGGTTTCGGCAGCGAGAATTTGTAGGCCAGGGTTACCGCCCCCTGCTCGAAGTAAGTGTGACGACCGCTGCCCGAGGTCCAGAAGCGGTTATCCCCGTAGTTGCTGTACACCAGGCTAAGGGTATTCGCGTGCCAGTCGTCGTAGCCAAAGCTGTAGCGGAAGTCAGCGGTGTAGCGGCTGGTGTCGGTGACCGGTAGACGCGACGTGACGTTGGCAAACCAGTAGCTGTAGGGGGAATATTGCAGGCTCAGGTTCAGCGTCTGGTTATATTTTCGCTTCTGCTCCGCGCTGTCTGAGCTGTTGGGGATAGTCATCCACTGCTCTTTCAGGCCCGAGCTAAAGCTCAGCGCGCCGGAAAAAACATCCTCATTGCCAGAGAAAAGCCGCCCCCAGCGGCTGGTAAATACCCCCGCCTGCACCGGCTCGCCGTTGTTGTCGCGCAGTGTCCCGGCATCCTCCTTCGGCGCCGCCTCTGCGCCGGTGGCAATGCACAAGAGTGCGCAGGCCAGCAAATATCTCTCCCGCATCTCCCCTTCCTTAGTTAGGTATCCAGCGTGCGGCGACGTTATATTTCGCCAGTAGCCACAGCACACCAAGCGCCGCTGCATGTACAACGGTGTTCACTATCCACTCCTGACGCCACAGATCGAAGGTCACAAACTGACTTACCGCGAGCACGACGTAGACGTGCAAAATAAAGGTATAAAGCGAGCGCTGGCCGAGCGGGATAAGAAACCAGCCCGCCAGCCGGTAAAGAGGTTGCCAGCACCAGGTCAGGAGGAGATAGACCGTCACCATCAGGCAGATATCGTTCAGCACCCTCACCGGGCCCAGACCGTTTTTTGCCGCCCAGGTATGGTAAAAAGCGTTAAAGTCCGCCGCGGGGAGGGTATGCATCAGGAGCGCGGGCGGCATAAAGGGGTTGGTATGATTCTGGGCGACAAAGCCGAGGACCAGCGCAACCACCACCAGCGCCGCGACCACCACTTTGCCGGCGGGAGTGCGAGCGAAAGAGAGCAACTCCTCTTTATACCAGCCGCAACTCATCCCCAGCACAAAAATAAACTGCCACGCCAGCAGCGGAAAGGCGAACTCAAACTGCGACGGGGTTATCCGTACCGGCCAGCGCTGCCAGCAGCAGTAAACCAGCAGCGAAAGGCCCAGTAGCCAGTACACCTTATCCCTTTGCAACATACCTAAAAACAGGGGGCTTAACAGCAGGAGAAAGATATAGAGCCCTAAAATTTGCGTCTGGTGAGGGCCAATTTGCAGATAGAGAACAATGTTAAACCAGGTCTCTTTTATCTGCGGCGTCACCGGATAAAGGGACCAGGTAGTGCCCGAAAAACGGTCGGTAAAATGGGTCACTTCAAAAACGTTTATAAAAGGCAAATACCCCAGCAACAGAAAAGATAAAATGATAATAATATTTACCCGATATATTTTCCACGCTCTGAGGTAAAGCCCCCAGGAAATAGTGAGCAAGACAGCTTTTTGTAATCTGGCACGATTTAACATCCCCAGCATAAATCCGGAAAGAATGACAAATCCTTCCGCACCGGTCGTCAGACCAAAACGCTCCCAGGTAAATATATTAAATATCGACATCACTTCTGTATGCGCCACCACCATCATTACCAGCGCAATTCCGCGCATAAAATCAATACGCAGATCGCGATTCCCGGCAAGAGAATAACGCCATGTTCTTGATTTTATGTTTTCTTCTTGCGGTATTGCAGGCGCAATCTGGCTCATAGGGAGTCCTGTTAATGATCCTGAAAAAGCATCGTGCTAATAATTTAGATAGCGTAAATGCCTTCATCTGGCAATTATTGCGGTACACAGGGTAAAACCTTATTAATAATTAACTTTTATTTAAGCGCCCCTAAACTGTTGCAATTTAACCTGCTGGAATATTTTTATCCGCGTTCTACACTTACCTTAAATTATGTTTTTGTGAGCGTTATTTCCGTGGCGTTCTCCCTGTCGGTAACAGGCTTTTAATTTATTGTCATCGTGGAATCAGGATATCCTTCGCTATGGATTTTTATTTTTCCCGTTTTGAACATCGTCGTCCGCCTGAACCGCTTAAAACGCCGCGCTGGGTCATGATGACCTGGCAGGTATTAGCGGTGGCCGCACTTATTCTTGGTGCCAACTATATTTACTGGCGCTGGACGGCCTCATTAAATACCGACGCGCTCTGGTACGCCATTCCGCTGGTGCTGGCGGAAACCCTGGCCTGGATCGGCACGGTGCTGTTCACCATTAACTTGTGGAAGGAAGAGGATCCGCCGCAAACGCCCCCGCCGTCTGAGATCAACGACTGCCTGCGGCCGGAAGATGCCGAGGAGACCAGGCCGATAAAGGTCGATCTCTTTATCGCCACCTACTCCGAAGATGTGGAGCTGGTGCGGCTCTCCATCCGCGACGCCATGAAAATGGCCTACCCTGTACCGCTGGATTACAAGGTACATGTGCTGGATGATGGCCGGCGTCCGGAGATGAAAGCCGTATGCGAAGAGGAAGGCGCTAACTACATTACCCGCCAGACCAATATCGGCTTTAAGGCGGGCAACCTGCGTAACGGACTTGAGCAGACCGACGGCGATTTCCTGATCATCTGCGACGCCGATACCCGCGTTTTCCCCACGCTGCTCAGCCATACGCTGGGTTATTTCCGCGATCCGGACGTCGCCTGGGTGCAGACGCCCCAGTGGTTCTTTGACCTGCCGGAAGGGGAGAATCTGGCGGACTGGCTCGGGCGCAGGGCGGGTAAAGCGGGATACGGCCTGGGCTGGCTCGCCCAGAAATTTATCGGCCCGGTGACCCTTGGCCGGGATCCCTTTTTCAACGATCCGCGCATGTTCTACGACGTGATTTTACGCCGCCGCAACTGGGCTAATGCCGCCTTCTGCTGCGGCGCGGCCTCGGTACATCGACGCGAGGCGGTGATGCAGGCGGCGCTGCGCAGCTACGTCTGGACCGTCGAAGAGGAGATCGACCGCCATACCCGGGACATACGCGATCCGGCGATGCGCGAAACCCTGCAGGAGGCCATGCGTCCCCATATAGCCTTCGATACGGAGCTGACCCCTTATAAATTCCACGTTTCCGAGGATATTTACACCTCTATCCTGCTGCACGGCGATGCCGCGCGCCGCTGGCGCTCGGTCATGCACCCGCGCATTGAATCCAAGATGCTCTCCCCGCAGGATATGCTGACCTGGATGATCCAGCGTTTTAAATATGCCGCCGGCTCGCTGGATATTCTGTTTCACGACAATATCTTCAGCCGCCGCCGCTTTAAGCTCTCCCTGCCGCAAACGCTGATGTATGCCACCACCTTCTGGTCCTACATGGCCTGCGTATGGAATACCATTTTCCTGATCTCGCCGATTATCTATCTCTTTACCGGTATTCCCCCGGTGTCGGCCTGGTCTGAGCCCTTTTATCTCCACTTTTTGCCCTTTTTCATCGTCTCCGAGCTGGCGTTTATGTTCGGCACCTGGGGCATATCAGCCTGGGATGGCAGGGCATCGTATCTCTCGTTTTTCTCCATGAATCTGCGGGCGCTCGATACGGTGCTGCGCGGCGAGCAGATAAAATTTCACGTCACCCCCAAAGAGCGGCAGACGGGGCGTTTTCTCTACCTGGTGAAGCCGCAGATCGCTATCGTCGTGCTCACCCTGGCGGGCCTCATCTGGGGCGGAATACAGGTAGCCCGCGGCCAGGTTGACGACCCTTCCGGCTACGTCATCAATATTTTCTGGGGTGCGGTGAATATTGCCGCCATGCTGCCGCTGATTCTGGCCGCCGTCTGGACCCCGGCCGAAGAGGAGGCGAGCCAATGAGAAAACGCGATGCGCTGCTGTCGGCCCGCAGCTACCTCACTATTCTGATCGGTTTCCTGCTGGGCTTCGCCATCGTCGTCTGGGTGGAGAAACAGATGCCTTCGCGCGTGGAGAGCAGCGCGGGCATGACCCTGAGTAAAGATTTCCCACCCCTGCCCGCCACGCGTGAACTCACCTTCGATGAGGCGATCTGGGCCCGGGTAGCCTGGCAATATTATGTCAACAATACCCAGCCGAACGGCCTGGCCAACGCCCACGATGGCGAGCCCTGGTTCAGCCTGTGGAGCATCGGCAGCTATCTTTTTGCCGTGGCGGCGGCAAAACAGCTCAATATCCTGACCACCGGCGAGTTTGATGAACGCATCACCGCGGCGCTGTTTACGCTGGGGCAGCTCCCGCTGAATCCCGAAGGGCTACCCGCCGCTTATTATCATGCGGACACGCTGCAAATGCTGGGCAAGCCAGACTCCTCCGCTATCGGCATGGGCCGCCTGCTCAATGCCCTGCAAACCCTGCTGTGGCGCTATCCCCAGCACGCCGCCGCCGTGCGCGACCTCTTTAACCAGTGGAAGGTCGGAGCCCTGATCGCCAGTAATCCCGCGACCCAGGCCGCAGCGCCGCTCCACCACTGGGCACTGGCGGCGGACGAGCCCAGAAACAGCTTCGGTTATCGTCTGTATGCCAGCCATACGCTTCGGCTGATCGACAGCGCGGCGGGGCTGGCGGTGACCAACCCGCCGGAGGGGCAGCAGATGATCGATATCGACGGCATTATGGTGCCCGACGAGGGGCTACGTACCCCCTGGGGCCGACAGCCATCGCTTATCAGCCTCCCCTACCTGTTAACCGGCCTTGAGCTGGGCTTCGACGCCCAGAGCGCGGAGATCGCCTGGCGCATTATGCAGATCCAGCAGCGCCGTCACGGGCTGCGCGTGAGCAAGCCGCCCATCAGCACCGACTACGCTGAGCCCGCGCCGGACTACGTAAACGATCTGCCCGATCGCCAGCCGCTGCAAACCAGCGCCCTGCGCGATGCCACCCCGGAACAGACCGCGATCACCTCCACCCGCTCCGCCTTCGCCTGGTACGCCCTGTTCCGCAACGGCTGGAGCGAAGCGCTGCGCCAGCAGGTTCAGACGCTGCAGGTGCCCGGCAAGGGGTGGCAGCGCGGACTTAACCTGAACAGCAGCGTGAATGACGTGATTGACGCTGATACCAACGCCATCGTGCTCGAAAGCCTGGCCTATATTGCCCACGGCCAGATGCTCTGTCTGGCCTGTCTGAGCCTGACGACTTCCCCTACTTCTTCAGCAGGAGCTACGCCATGAAGCTGAAATTTCTTCTCTTTTTTCCTCTTCTGGCCGGGCTTATGGCGTGCTGGCTCACGCTTTCCGCTGCACAGGCCGCCAGCGGGCTGCCGGCCTCGGAGTACGAACCGCGCAGCGGCGAGCTAACTCCCAGGGAGATGGCTATCGCCAAAAACGCCTGGCAATATTTTGTCGCCAACTTCCAGCCCACCACCGGGCTGGTCAATGCGGTAAATAAATACCCCTCCACCACTATGTGGGACAGCGCCTCCTATATGGCCGCCATGACGGCGGCGCGGGAACTGGGGATCATTGATAAAGCCGAGTTTGACCGCCGGATGCTGAAATTGCTCGCCACCCTGAACAAGCTGGATCTTTTCCGCAACGAGCTGCCCAACAAGGCCTACAACACCATTACCGGCCAGAAGGTGAACTACCAGAATAAACCGGGGGAGATTGGCTTCTCGGCGCTGGATATCGGCAGGATGCTGATCTGGCTAAAAGTGATCAAAGAGCGTTACCCGGAGTATGCCAACAGCATCGATAACGTGGTGCTGGGGTGGGACTTCAGCCACGTTATCGATCCTTGCGGCATGATGTACGGCGCCTACCTGGAGAACGGCCAGCCGAAATATGTGCAGGAAGGACGGCTGGGCTATGAAGAGTATGGCGCGGCAGGTTTCCAGCTCTGGGGGTTTAGCACCTGTCAGGCCAGCCGCCCGCAGCCTTACGAGCTGGCGGAGATCTACTGCGTGCTGGTGCCCTACGACTCGCGCGATCCGCGTCAAACCAGCCAGCATAACTACGTGGTGACCGAATCCTACGTGCTGTACGGCATGGAGTTTGGGTATGACAATCCGCTGGACCGGAATAACAGCCCGCGCGACTACTCCCATCCGTGGATGAAAAACTTTGCCGACCGGGTCTATCAGGCTCAGGAGAACCGCTACGCCATTACCGGGATACTGTCCGCCCGCTCCGAGCACCAGCTGGATAAGTCGCCCTACTTTGTGTATGACACCGTCTTTAGCGACGGCTTTAACTGGAACACCATCACCGACAAAGGCCAGTATGTCCCCAACACCGCCGCCGTATCCCTGAAGGCGGCGCTGGGGATGTGGGTACTCTGGAACTCGCCCTACACCGACCGCCTGCTGGACACCATTGAAAACGCCAACGAAGAGGGCAAAGGCTACTATGAGGGGCTTTATGAAAACGGCGACGGCCCGATTAAAGAGTTCACCGCCAATAACAACGGCATCATGCTGGAGGCGCTGCTGTTCAAGAAAGAGGGCAAGCTGCTGCGGTTTAATACCGACAACCCGAAAAACCGCGATTTCGCCCCTTCGCTCTGGGACAAAAAGCTGGTGGATCTTTTCGAGCCCAATAATACCCCGCGCAACCGCCCCTTCCTGAGCAGCACCCCGGCGGTTAAGAGCTGGTGTGAACAGACCGGGACCACCCAGCGCACGAAACCCGCCTGCCAGGCCTGCCAGTGCGCCGCCTGTAGTGCAGACGAGCCTGTCAAACTGCCGCCGGTGACCGCGCAATGCTTAAAACCGTAGCCCGCTGGCTGGCGGTCGCCCTCCTCCTGCTGCTTATTGCCCTCGCCCTCTTCAGCCGGGAGGGCGCAGGGTGGCGCTGGCTGACGAAGGGCGGCTGGCACACCACCGCGCGCATCGACAGCCTGACGCCGCAGGAGCAGGCGTGGGCCCGCATCGCCTGGCGCTATTTCGAAAATAACACCCAGCCGCAGACCGGGCTGGTGAACGGCAGCGACAAACAGCCGCGGGTCACCCTCTGGCAAATGGGCGACACCCTCATCGCCCTGCTCGCCGCCCGGGATCTGGGGCTGGTGCAGGAGCCTGAGTTTGACGCCCGCCTGACGCGCCTGCTCGGCACGCTTAACCGGCTGACCCTGACCGAAACCCGCACCCCGGGCAGGCTTTACTCCAGCCGGACGGCGACCCCCATCGACTTTACCGGTAAACCGGCAAAGAGCGGCTGGTCGGCAAAGGATATGGCCCGACTGATGCTGGCCCTGCGGCTTACTGCCGAACGCGCCCCCCAGTATCGCGAGTATCTGGATAAGATCATTCTGCGCTGGAACTTCTGCCGGGTGATGGATAACGAGGGGGAACTGTGGTCCGCCTCTGTTCAGAACGGCCAGCCGGTGCTGCGCGAGGAGCTGCGTCTGGGTGAGAGTGAGTACGCCGCCAGCGCGTTTCGCCTGTGGGGATTCCCGGCAGGAAAGGCGTTCACTCCCCCTTCGCGTAATGTGATCCTCTTTCAGCGCAGCCTCGCCGTAGATGCCCGGGATCCGCGCACCACCTGGCAACCTTCGCTGCTGACCACCCTCCCCGCGATGCTGCCGGGAGTGGAGTTCGGCTGGCAGCCGCCCGGCGTACCGTCCGATGTGCAAAAAGCGCTGCGCACCCGGGCAGAAGGGATATGGCTCTCTCAGAAATCGCGCTGGGAGCAGGACAAAGTGCTCACCGCGCGGGCCGATTTTTATCTCTCCCAGGCGCCCTGGCACGTTGAGGACACCGTCTGGGGAAACGGCTATGCCTGGAACACCCTGGGGGACGACGGCAAATACTACCCCCGGCTGGCGCAGGTCTCTACCAAAGCGGTCTTCCTGCTCTGGGCGCTGTGGGAAAACGACTATACCGATGCTCTGATGGCGGTCACCCGCCATCTCAACAACCCGCAGCAGGGCTGGTTTGAGGGTCGTGTTGAGGCGACCGGCGATATCAACCCGACCCTGACCCTCTCCACCAACGCCATGGTGCTGGAAGCCCTCTATTACAAACACAACGCCGGGCCGCTGTTTGAAAACGGCCTTGCGGATGAGAACAGCTATTTCTCCCGCCGCACGACGGATGAATTTAACCCGCCCGGCCTCTGTCTGCCCGGCGAACGGGCCACGAGGGGTGCACAATGAAGTTTTATCGCGATCTCTTTGAGGCAAGCCTGAACCGCGTTTTGCCGGAGAACGACAAAAAGCGCTTTTTTGAGGCCTTCCGGGAGACATTTATCCATATGTCTCCTGAAACGGAGCAGCACTTCGCCCGGCATCCGGAGGCGGAGGGCCAGCAGATGCTCTTTAAGAGCTTTTTCGCCATGCTGGCCGTCGATGGTGCGCTCTTCGTGCCGGACTTTCTGGAGCGGCTGGCGCGAGAGCAGAGCCATGAAGGGCTGCGCCTGCCGCCGCGGTTTTTCGCCCTCTGGCGGGAAGCGATGCTCAGAACCGTTCGCGCCTGCGATCCCCTCTGCGACGAGGAGATCCTCACCGCCTGGGCGATGGCGATCGCGCCCGGGCTGGAGTACCTGCGTCGCCAGGCGGAGCTGCACTATCAGGCGGGAGGCCAATAACCATGCAAGAGCGATCCTGTTTCGATCTTAACGCGCTGCCCATGGGTGTAATGATCTACGATCCGGCGGAGCGCCTGCTGGCCTGGAACGACCCGGTGACGCGCTTTTACCCGGTCATCACCCCCTGGCTGGCCGTCGGCGCCACCCTGGAGAGCCTGGCGGAAAAATTTATCGATGCGGGCTATAACATCGATCCTGGCCGCCGCCAGACCCTGCGCGAAGCGATTATCCGCAACTGCCGTCAGCCGAGCCATCGCGAAGTGCGGCAGTCGGGTCAGCGGCGGCTCTACGTCCAGCATCAGCGGCTGGCGGACGGCGGCATTATCAGCCTGCATACGGACATCACCGAGCTGGATGAGGCCCAGCGCTCGCGCAACCAGCTGCACGACGATTTTTTACTTACCGCGGAGTCGATCCAGATCGGCATCTGGGACTGGCAGGTCTCCCACGACAGCCTGCAGGTGAACGATACTCTGCTGGCGATGGTGGGCGAGTCGCGCACGCAGTTGCTCTATCCGCTGCGCTTTTTTCTTAACCTGGTGCACGAGGAGGATCGCGCCACCCTGCGCCAGGCGATGATCGCCTCTCGCCAGGCGCATATGCCGGTATTCGAATGCGAAATTCGCGTCCAGCACGCCGCCCGGGGCTGGCGCTGGATGTTGATTTCGGGCCAGGTGGTGACTCTCAACATGCAGCAGCAGGCCGAGCGGGTGATCGGCACCCTGCAGGATATTACCCGTCGTAAAGAGGCGGAACTGCTGGCCATAGAGGCGGCGAAGGTGGCCCGGGAGGCTAACGAGGCGAAGAGCGCCTTCCTCGCCAACATGAGCCACGAAATTCGCACCCCGATGAACGGCATTCTGGGCATGACCCAGCTCTGTCTGGACACCCCTCTTAACCCGGAGCAGCGGGAGTATCTTTCGCTGGTCATGAGTTCGGCCCAGTCGCTACTGCATATTATCAATGACATTCTCGACTTCTCCCGCATCGAGTCGGGCAAGATGTCGGTGGATGTGGAGCCGCTGGAGATCCGCCCCTTTATTCAGTCGCTGATCCGCCCCCACATGCCCGCCGCCAGCGAAAAAGGCATTGAGCTGCTGGTGGATATTGCCCCCGAGCTGCCGGAGGTGCTGGTAGCGGACGGTCCCCGGCTGCGCCAGATCCTTACCAACCTGATGGGCAACGCCCTTAAGTTTACCCACCAGGGTGAAGTGCTGCTGGCGATAGCGCCCGCTGACGATGAAGGTCGGTGGCGTTTTCGCATCCGCGACAGCGGCATCGGCATTCCGGCGGATAAGCAAAAAGCGATCTTCGAGGCCTTCAGCCAGGCCGACAGCTCCACCACCCGCCGTTACGGCGGCACCGGACTGGGGCTGACCATCTCGGCCCGGCTGGTGAGCCTGATGGGTGGGGAGCTGACGGTTGAGAGCCAGCCCGGCGTGGGGAGCGAATTTGCTTTCACCCTGCCGCTGGAGAGCCAGCAGGCCGCCGCGCCTGTGGGGCGCTTCAATGGCGAACGGGTGCTGGTGGTGGATGACAACAGCACCAACCTGCGCCTGCTTGATACCATGCTTCACCAGATGGGGCTGGCGCCAACCTGCGTTAATAACGCCGCCGAGGCGCTGCGGTGCGCAGCCGAAGAGAGGCGCTGGGCGCTGATCCTGCTGGACGCGCAAATGCCGGATATGGACGGCGTTTCGCTGGCGCTCGAACTCTCCGTGCTGCCCCAGACCGAACAAAGCCATATCATTATGCTCAGCTCCATGAGCCGCCATTTTGACGCCAACATGCTCAAGCGCATCGGCATTGCCCACTATTTGCATAAGCCCATTGCCCAGCGCGAGCTGCATCAGGTGATTGCCAGCGTGCTTGAACCTGCCCCAGTCCTGACCCCGGCCCCCGCGACGGCGCCCGCCGTGCCGCAGGCCGGGCTACGCATTCTGCTGGCCGAGGATAATCTGGTGAACCAGAAAGTCGCCCGGCGCCTGCTGGAGCGGCTCGGCCACCGGTGCGAAGTGGTCAATAACGGGCGCGAGGCGCTGGAGCGCTGGCGGGAACACGCCTGGGACATTCTGCTGATCGACCTGCAAATGCCGGAGATGGACGGCGAAACCGCTATCCGCCTGCTGCGGGAAGAGACGCAGGCCAGGGGGGGCGCCCACCAGCCCGCCATCGCCATGACCGCCCACGCCATGCAGGGAGATAAAGAACGCTGCCTGGCGATGGGGTTCGACGGCTATATTGCCAAGCCGGTGAGCCAGGAGGCATTGCAGCAAGAGATTGCGCGCGTCGGCCCGGAGAGTCATAACCCGCAGAGTGATAAAGGGCTGCCGGACGAAGCCCGGCTATTAAAACAGTGCGCGGACGATCCCGCTCTGGTACAGGAGCTGCTGGATCTGTTCGGCGAGGGGCTCGACGAGGCGGTAGCAACAATAGCCCGGGCGATCGACAGTGACGACCGCGAGGCTCTGGGCCGGGCGGCGCACCGGCTTCGCGGCGAAGCCGCCACCCTCGGCTTTACCGGACTGGCAGAGCGGCTCCAGCAGTTAGAGAGCCAGGCGACAACGCTGGACCCGGCCGGGCTTAAGGCGCTGCGCGGCGAGCTCTTCAACGAGGCCGGACGCGGTGCCGCCTGGCTGCACCACCGGGCGCAGGAGATAAATCATGATCCCTAAACTTATTCTGCCGCTGGTCGTCTGGCTTCCGCTGGCGCAAGCGGCGCCTGTGCCGGTCACCTGGTCGCTGGCCGGGCAGTGGCGCGTGCATGATGCCAACGACAACACTTTTAACGGGGCCAGCGCCCCTGACAGCAGCTGGCGCACGCTCCAGGTGCCCGCCAACTGGTACAGCGCCGGATACGATCATCAGGGCGCGCTCTGGTACCGTCACGAATTTACCCTGCCGGAGCGCGCGCCGGATACCATGGCTACCCTGGTGTTTGACGGCGTGGATTATTTCGCCGACGTGACGCTCAACGGCAAGGCGCTTGCCCGCCACGAAGGCTATTTCCAGCGCTTCCCGGTGGATATAAGCGACGCCCTGCGCCGCCATAACCGGCTCGCCGTTCGGGTGGAGAGCCCGTTCGAAGATCCGAAAACCATCTGGCCGCTGCACAAAACCCTGGTCAAAGGGGTGCTTAACCAGCACGACACCCGCCCCGGCGGCGCCTGGTCCGAGCACGGTCAGGATGCCAACTCCGGCGGCATCTGGGCGCCGGTGAAGCTGCACCTGAGCCGCGGCGTGACGATTGACGAGGTGATCCTGCGCCCGGACTGGCGCGAGGGGCTGCAAAACCCCATCTTGCGCGCCGAGATTCGCTACCGGGCGCTGGCGGATGGGCACGCCACCCTGCGCCTCTCCGCCGCGCCGGACAATTTCAGCGGCCCGGACTTTCAGCAGGACTTCCCGGTCACGCTCAACAGTACCGCCGGCACCCTGAACGTCTCGCTACCAATGCGCTCCGCCAGGCTCTGGTGGCCGGTGGGCGTCGGCAAGCCGAACCTCTACCGGGTGCGAGCCTCGCTGCGGGATGACCAGGGGCTGATGGATACCGCCCTCACCCGAACCGGGTTACGCAAGCTGGAGGAGCAGCCGGACAATAAAGGCTGGCTCATCAACGACCGTCGGCTGTTCATCAAGGGCAGTAACTATATTGGCTCCCCCTGGCTCGGCACCATGACGCGGGCAAAATACAGCCGGGATTTCGAACTGGTGGAGGCGATGAACGCCAACGCCATTCGCGTCCACGGGCATGTGGCAGGCCGCGCGCTCTATGATGTAGCGGATGAGATGGGGCTGATGATCTGGCAGGATGTGCCACTGCAGTGGGGCTATGATGACAGCGTCGCCTTTGCCGATAATGCGGTTCGCCAGACCCGTCAGATGGTTGAGCAGTTCGGTAACTCGCCGGCCATCATCGTCTGGGGCGGGCACAACGAGCCGCCCTGGAACTCACCGTGGATGGAAAAACGCTTCCCGGACTGGAACAAAAGCTTAAACCAGTCCCTGACGAAACGGGTGGGCGACACGCTCGCGGAAGATAGCTCCCGCATCGTGCACCGTTTTTCCGCCGTGGAGGAGCACTACTGGGCGGGCTGGTACTTCGGCACGATACGCGATCTGCTGGCGCCCGCCAAAACCGGGATTATCACCGAGTTTGGCGCCCAGGCGCTGCCGAGGCTCTCCACCCTGAAAACCTTCATCCCTGAGAGCCTGATGTGGCCGAAGAGTACGGCGGCGGACGATCCCGGCTGGACGCACTGGAAGTACCATAACTTCCAGCCCTTCCAGACCTTTAAATTCGCCAATATTCCCCGGGGCAATACTATCCAGGAGATGATTGCCAATACCCAGGCGTATCAGGCGCAGCTGGTGGCGACGGCGGCGGAGAGCTATCGCCGACAGCGCTATCAGCCGGTGACGGCCCTCTTCCACTTTATGTTTGTCGAAACCTGGCCCTCGATTAACTGGGGGGTGGTGGATTACCTGCGCAAACCGAAGGCGGGTTACTACGCCCTGAAGCGCGCCTACCAACCGATCCTCCCCTCCATCGAACCCGTTACAGATGTCTGGCGTCAGGGACGCGAGGCGACGGTCCGCCTTTGGGCGATCAACGATACCTGGTCAGCCTGCGAGGAATGCCGCCTGACGTGGCAGGTGAAGCAGAGCGGAAAACGGCTTGCTGAAGGCGAGACGATCATGACCCTACCGCCCGACTCGGGGACCAGGGTAAAGGAGATTACCGTCACGCCGACCAGCGTTGAACGAGTGACCATTGAGTATCGCATTGAGAATAACGCGCGAGAAACGGTGGGCAAAAACCGGCGTGAAGAGTCTGTCGAGGCGTCGCCCGCCGGGAAGTAAAGCATAAATTTCCTGATAACCCTCTCCTCTGAGAGGGTTTACCTTCTGATATACCCTGCAATTTTACGAGACGCCTCGTAGCGTCAGCACGCGTTTCAGCACACTCTCGCCATGCTCCTTACAATGCCGACCAGTGCCAGCGCGCATTTCAGTTCACGCGTTCCCTGGCAGCAAAATAATTCTGGATCTGTACTATGTACACCTTAAGGTGTACATGGTACCTTACATGGAGAGAGAATCGTGTGCCATGCGATAAAATTTATCGAGACGTCACTGTTTACGCGGCAAATCAAACAGATCGCGACTGATGATGAACTCCTGACGTTACAAAGAGAGCTCATTGCCTTTCCGGACAAAGGTGATGTTATTCAGAATACCGGCGGGCTGCGAAAAGTCAGGATGGCCACGGGTGGCCAGGGTAAAAGCAGCAGCGCCAGGGTAATTTACCTTCTGGCAACACGGGAGATTATCTGGCTGGTGCTCGCTTATCCGAAAAGCGCCAAAGAGAATCTCACTGATGCGGAAAAGGTTGAACTAAAAAAACTGACAACCTTACTGAAAAACGAGGTGTGAAATGCATTTTTTTGACGAACTCAAAACGTCCCTGGAAGAGGCGGTTGACATCAAAAACGGGACCAAAGCCCCTTCCCGAGTTACCCGCTATGAGATTGCCGATGTCAAAGCGATCAGAGAGCAGCTCAACGTCTCCCAGGCAGAAATGGCAAAAGCGCTGGGCACCAGCGTGGATACCATCAAAAGCTGGGAATCCAGAAGACGTAACCCCACCGGCCTGGCAGCAAAAGTGCTGGCCACGATTAAGGCGAACCCGGCATTCTTTTACGAACTGGCTGCGCATTAATAGGTCGTATTGGGGATGCCAACAGCGACAGGTAAAATAAAAACGCAGAAACAAAGCCCCAGCGACAGCGTGCCGGGGCTTTTAGGGTGCCACTAAATTAATCCTTAACATCCTTCAATCTACACAAAGATGGCCTCACGCAGGATTAAGGGGTTTGCCGCTCAGCGGGCCGACTTCGGCCGCAGATTCTCGTCAAACACCAGCCGCTTGCGATCCGGTTCCACCTCGTGTAACGGCTCCACCTGATGCATCGTCTGTTTGCAGCGCTCCACCAGCGTCTGGTACTCGCGGGTGCCCTGCTTTTTCCACGCCATCTCCTGCTCGCTCAACACGCGGATCGCTTTCGCCGGGCTGCCGATAATCAGATGGTCGGCAGGCATTTCCGCTTTCGCTTTCACAAATGCCGCCGCGCCGACGATGCTGTTCTCGCCGATCACGGCGCCATCCATGATCACCGCATTCATCCCCACCAGCGCATTGCGGCGGATCACGCAGCCGTGCAGAATGGCGCCGTGCCCGATATGTCCCTCTTCTTCCACCACCGTGTCCTGCTCGGGGAAGCCATGCATGATGCAGTTATCCTGAATATTGGCCCCGTCTTTCACCACGATACGGCCAAAATCCCCACGCAGGCTGGCGTTGGGGCCCACGTAGACGCCCTTACCGAGGATCACGTCGCCAATCAGGACCGCTGTCGGGTGGACATAACTCTCCTCAGGAACAACCGGTGTCAGACCATCAATTTGATATACAGGCACATAACCTCCGTTACGCGGGCGTCAGGCCGCCGAAGCGCTGCCAGTAGGAGGAGCCCGGCGACGGCAGTTCGCCGACCGAGGTCTCCCCTTTCTCACTGACAAACGCCAGCGCACCCGGCGCGACGCGCTGATAAATGTTAATGCACAGCTGGCGGGCCGTCTGGCCTGCCCAGTGCGACGGGAGTAACTCTTCCGGCAGGAGCGGATCCTTAAGCACCACCCGGCGATAAAAATGGATCAGCAAGAGCTGGATATGGAAACAGCGCGCCGGCGTCAGCTCCTCCGGCGTGGCCTCCCGCAGCAGGGGCAGCAGGGGCCGGAACGAGTCGATAAAGGTTTCATACATCAGGTTCTGCTCGCTGAGCTGCCAGCACTCCTCCACCCGGGCGCGCAGCGCGGCGCGGGAGAGCGCCAGCGGCGAATGCGCCTCAAAGCAGATGACGTTTTCCGCCACGCCCGCTTCATGCAACAGGGTTTGTACGTCTGCCAGCTGTTGCGACGGCGAGGCCATCAGGCTCGGCGCCAGGGTGCCGAAGCCCTGCCAGATCAGCTGCTTTTTCACATCCGCCAGCGTGGTTTTGTCCATTCCTTCAGAGAGCAGCAGCAGCCATTTGCCGTCCCAGGCCGGTAGCTCTGCGCGATAAATTTTGGTTTCGGCCCGGCGGGTTAAACGCAATCCTTTGTCGCTCAGGCGGTAGAAGCTGCGTCTGCCGATGCGAACCACATCCAGCCAGCCCTCTTTATTAAGACGGAACAGCGCGGTACGCACGAAGCGCTCGCCGAATCCCATCCCCTCCAGCAGGGCCGCCAGGCTTCCCAGCCAGACTTCACCGCCGCGATGGGACAGGGCATCACCGTACAGGGAGGAGATCAGCGAGGTGCCGCTGACGGGAACGGAGCTGACAGCGTGCTGGATAAAGGCGTCGAGTTTACTCATGTGATTCATTCTGTTGTGATTATTTTCGCGGATGAATCATAGCATAGCGCTAAAAGCGCGACCCTCCCTAATACGCAGAGGGTCGCGGACGGCCTTAGCTGTTGGCTGCGGCCTTACGCAGATCGAAGACGCGACAGGCTTTGCCTTCGGAACGCGGAATGCTGCCGCAGTTGACGATCGTCACGTCGGTAGAGATCCCCACCATCGACTTAATGCGGTGGCGCAGCTGGTGGCAGACGTTGCAGCGCTGTTCGTGGGTCAGCGACAGGCTACTCTCTTTCAGCTCCACCTTCACCGAAAGTGAATCAAGATGGCCCCGACGGTTCACCTCCAGCTGGTAGTGCGGCGACAGGTGCTCAAACTTGACGATCTCCTCTTCCAGCTGGGACGGGAAGACGTTGACGCCGCGGATGATCAGCATATCGTCGCTGCGGCCGCTGATCCTGTCCATACGGCGCATGGTGCGGGCGGTGCCCGGCAGCAGGCGGGTCAGGTCGCGGGTGCGGTAGCGGATCACCGGCAGCGCCTCTTTGGTGAGGGTGGTGAAGAGCAGTTCCCCCTGCTCGCCATCGGCCAGGGGCGTGCCGTCGTTCGGGTTGACGATCTCCGGGTAGAAGTGATCTTCCCAGATGGTCGGTCCGTCGGCGGTTTCGATGCACTCCATCGCCACCCCCGGCCCCATCACTTCGGAGAGCCCATAGATATCCAGAGCGGTAATACCGAGGCGTTTTTCAATTTCCCGGCGCATCGCCAGGGTCCAGGGCTCAGCGCCAAAAACGCCCACGCGCAGGGAGCACTGGCTGGCATCACCCCCCATCTGGCGCTCAAGCTCTTCGATCAGGTTGAGGCAGTAAGAAGGCGTCACCATAATCATGTCCGGCTGAAAATCGCGGATCAGCTGGGCCTGTTTCTCGGTCTGTCCGCCGGACATCGGGATCACCGTGGCGCCTAAACGCTCGGCGCCGTAGTGGGCGCCCAGCCCGCCGGTAAACAGGCCATAGCCGTAGGCGACATGAATTTTGTCCTTCGCGCTGCCCCCCGCGGCGCGCAGCGAGCGGGCCACGATGTTGGCCCAGTTATCAATGTCGTTCTGCGTGTAGCCGACCACGGTCGGTTTACCGGTGGTGCCCGAAGAGGCGTGAATACGCACCACCTGTTCCATCGGCACCGCAAAGGTATCAAACGGATAGTTGTCACGCAGATCCTGCTTGGTGGTGCACGGGAACTTGCGGATATCCGCTAACTCTTTGAAATCGTCAGGATGCACGCCCGCCGCATCAAACTTGCGTTTGTACATGGGGACGTTGTTATAAGCGTGTTCTAACGTCCACTTCATACGCTCGGTTTGCAGGGCCTGCAGCTCATCAAGGGAGGCGGTTTCGATGGGGTCAAGATGCTTTGCCGTCGTGGTTGCAGTTGACGTTGCGGTTGTCGCTGTATTTATCATTGTCGTAGTCATCGTAGGGTACTCGCTTTTTATAATTGTTCAGACACGCTCAAGGATCATGGCAATGCCCTGACCGACACCAATGCACATCGTACAGAGCGCATAGCGCCCTTTACGACGATGCAGCTCGTTGCTGGCGGCCAGCGCCAGGCGGGCCCCGCTCATACCCAGCGGATGGCCTAAGGCAATTGCCCCGCCGTTGGGGTTAACGTGCGGCGCATCATCCGGCAGCCCCAGCTCACGCAGCACCCCCAGCGCCTGGGAGGCGAAGGCTTCGTTCAGCTCGATAACGTCCATGTCGTTGATGCTCAGCCCGGCGCGCTCCAGCACCCGACGGGTGGCAGGCACCGGGCCCAGCCCCATCAGACGCGGCTCAACGCCAGCGGTCGCCATCGCCACGATGCGGGTACGCGGGATCAGGCCCTGGGCTGCCGCCATCTTCTCGCTGGCGACAATCAGCGCCGCAGCGCCATCGTTCACGCCGGAAGCGTTACCGGCGGTAACCACACCGCCCGCCCGGAAAGGGGCTTTCAGCCCGGCCAGCATTTCGAGGGTGGTGTCCGGGCGCAGATGCTCGTCATGCACCACTTCGGTGACCGCCCCTTTTTTGCCTTTAATGACGACCGGCACGATCTCCTGCGCCAGAATACCGTTAGCCTGGGCCTGAGCGGTACGCTGCTGGCTGCGCAGGGCGAAGGCGTCCTGATCCTCACGGGAAATCTTTAACAATTCCGCTACATTCTCTGCCGTTTCCGGCATGCTGTCAGAACCAAATTGCTGCGCCATGAGCGGGTTCACAAAACGCCAGCCGATAGTGGTATCGAAAATTTCATTCTGCCGCTGGAAGGCGCTGGTCGCTTTGCCCATCACGAAAGGCGCGCGGGACATCGACTCCACACCCCCGGCAATCATCAGGTCGCCATCACCGGCGCGAATCGCGCGGGCAGCAAAGCCCAGCGCATCCAGACCGGAGCCGCAAAGGCGGTTCAGGGTAGTGCCGGAGACGGTCTGCGGCAGCCCGGCTAACAGCAGGGACATTCGCGCCACGTTACGGTTGTCTTCCCCCGCCTGGTTCGCGCAGCCAAAGATCACATCGTCGATGCGCTCCGCATCCAGACCCGGGTTACGCGCCAGCAGTTCGCGCAGCGGGATAGCACCCAGGTCGTCCGCGCGCACACCGGACAGCGCACCGGCATAGCGACCGATTGGGGTTCTGATCCCGTCACAGATAAAGGCGTCACGCATTATGCTTCTCCTGTCACAGTGCCGCCGATGCGGTGGGATTTCCCACGGAACAGGGCAACCGTTTTCTGTTGTTGATTAACGATTTCAATGTCGTATACGCCGGTCTGTTTCCCCTGATGGCGCACCTGCGCCGTGGCGGTGAGCTTATCGTGGGCAAACGCCGGACGGACAAAATCGATGGTGCAACCCGAGGCCACCGCCGCCAGCCCCTGGCTGTTGCAGGCGTAGGCGAAAGCGGTATCGGCGAGGGTAAACAGCTGTCCGCCGTGACAGCTCTTGTGGCCGTTGAGCATCTGCGGCGTGACGGTCATGGTCAGTACTGCCATGCCCTCATCCATCTCAATAATGTCGATGCCATAAGCCTGGGCGCAGGCATCGTTTTCATACATGGCGCGGGCGTTGCGCCAGGCGTTATGACTCATAGCTACTCTCCAGAAGCGCGCGCTGGCGCAGCAGGGATGAAGGACGGTAACGCTCTTCGCCGTAATGGCGTTGCAGGTTTTCCAGCAGGCACAGCAGACGCTGCCAGCCAAGCTGTTCTCCCCAGGCCAGCGGGCCGCGCGGGTAGTTCACCCCGAGGCGCATGGCGGTATCGATATCCTCTTCACTGGCGACCCCTTTTTGCAGGGCGTCGAGGGCTTCGTTGACAATCATCGCCACCGTGCGCCAGATGAGCAGGCCCGGATAATCCGCCACCTGCAGCACGCGCTTGCCCTGCTGTTGGAAGTAGCGCACCACTTTCCGTGTCGCGGCTGTCGGGTTGCTGGCCGCGGCGGCAATCACCGCCACATCGCTCTCCTGTCTGTCGAACACCACCACCGGCTGTGCGTAGCGGTTCGCCAGCGCCTGGGCGGTCTCACCCCGGGTTTCGATCAGCAGTACGCCGTCAATTTCAGTGACACCGTCACTTTTTTTCTGCTGATGCGTGACACTGTAACTATCGTTCACCTCTGCCAGCCAGCTCACCGCTGGCTTTTCGTTACGCCAGTTGTAAACGCCCTGCCCACTCTTCTTGCCGAGACGCCCACCCAGCACCAGCTCCTGCTGCACCAGTGACGGCAGGAAACGGCGTTCCTGCCAGAAGGCGTTAAATACTGAGCAGGTCACGGCAAAGTTGACGTCCTGGCCGATCATGTCGGTCAGCTCCAGCGGCCCCATCGGGAAGCCTGCGCCTTCGCGCAGCGCCGCGTCGATGACTTCCGGGGCGGCAACCTGCTCTTCCAGCGCCCGCCAGGCTTCGGCATAGTACGGACGCGCCACGCGGTTAACGATAAAGCCCGGCGTGGACTGGCAGCGCACCGGCTGTTTGCCCCAGCGCGTCGCCAGCTCGCTCAGCTGTTCGACCACTTCCCCGGAGGTCGCCAGGCCGCTTACCACTTCCACCAGCTTCATCACCGGGGCCGGGTTAAAGAAGTGCAGCCCCGCTACGCGCTCAGGATGGCGCAGGTCGGCGGCAATGGCGGTAATGGAGATGGACGAGGTATTGCTGGTCAACAGCGTGTTAGCCGGGCAGATCTCCGCCAGTTGGGCAAAGAGCGCCTTTTTAACGGCCATTTGCTCAGAGGCGGCTTCAATCACCAGATCAGCCTTCGCCAGCGCGTGGATGTCGGTAACGGGCACCAGGCGCTGGAGCGTCTGTTCGGCGTCATGCGGGGCGAGCTTGCCGCGCGCCACGCGGGATTCGAGACGGCTGCGAATGGCGTCAATGGCGCGGGAGATGGCCTCAGCGTTGATGTCATAGATCAGCACCGGGTGGCCGTTGCTCGCCGCCACTTCGGCGATCCCGGCTCCCATGATGCCGCTGCCAATCACCGCCACGGTATGAATTGTCGTCATCTTATTTCCCCGTAAACTGCGGCGCGCGTTTGTTGAGGAAGGCGCTGACCCCTTCCCGGTAGTCGGCGCTGCGCCCGGCCAGGCGCTGATAGTCGCGCTCCAGATCCAGCTGCGCGTCCAGGGTATTGGTTTCGGCGGCATTGATCGCCCGCTTGATCAGCCCCAGGCCAAAGGTCGGCTGGGTGGCGAGATGCACGGCCAGCTGACGGGCGGTGTCGGTCAGTTCGGCATCATCCACGACCTGCCAGATCATCCCCCAGGCGTGTGCCTGCTCAGCGCTGATCTTCTCCCCCAGCAGGGCCAGGCCCATCGCCCGGGCGCGCCCGGTCAGACGCGGCAGCAGCCAGGTACCGCCGGAATCCGGCACCAGACCGAGCTTGCTGAAGGCCATCACAAAGTTCACCGAACGGGCGGCGATAACGATGTCGCAGCCCAGCGCCAGGGTCGCCCCCGCTCCGGCGGCCACGCCGTTCACCGCGCAGATCACCGGCTTGGGCAGTTTTGCCAGACGGCGTACCAGCGGGTTGTAAAATTTCTCCACCGACATGCCGAGATCCGGCGCGGGGCTGTTCGGGTCAACGTTACGGTCGTTAAGATCCTGCCCGGCACAAAAACCGCGTCCGGCGCCGGTAATCAGCAGACAACGCACGCTCTCGTCGCGCTCGGCCTGGGTCAGGCACGCCGCCAGCTGCTGATGCATCTCCTCATTGAAGCTGTTGAGCCGCTCCGGGCGGTTCAGGGTTAGGGTCATGACCCCCTGCTCAACGTGACTCAGAATAAAATCCATGGTTAGCGTCCTTTAAATTCAGGGGTGCGTTTTTGCAGGAAGGCGTCGATCCCTTCCCGGCGATCCTCGGTGGCCGCCAGCAGGGTGAAGAGCTGACGCTCCTGGGCCAGCCCGGCGGTGAGGGCCACCTCCTGAGACTGGCGTAACGCCTGCTTCGCCGCCTGCAACGCCAGCGGGGAGTGACGCGCCATCAGTGCCGCCTGCTTGAGAGCATATTCGAGGGTCAGGGCGTCGGGATGTACATCGCTTACCACCCCGGCCGCCAGCGCCTGACGGGCGGTGATACTTTCCCCGGTCAGCACCATTTTGCTGGCAAGGGATTTGCCGACGCTGCGGATCAGCCGTTGCGTGCCGCCCGCGCCGGGCATAATGCCTAAGGTGATTTCCGGCAGGCCGAAGCGGGCGTTTTCCCCGGCAATCGCCACATCGCAGAGCAGCGCCAGCTCACACCCTGCGCCCAGGGCGTAGCCATTGACGGCGGCAATAAGCGGCTTACTGAAGGCGTTGATGCGCGCCCACAGCTGCGGGCGAATGTCGTTGAGGGTGGCGGCCAGATCTTTTTCCGCCATCTCGTTCAGATCGGCCCCGGCGGCAAAGAAGCGTGCGTTGCCGGTAATCACGCACACCGAAATCTCGCTGTCTACGGCGGCAGCTTCCAGGGCGGTTGCCAGCTCGCTCAGCAGGCCATTGTTCAGAGCGTTACGCGCCGCCGGGCGGTTAAGGGTCAGGAGCAATACCCGACCGTGACGGGTGACAATCAGGTCGCTCATGCCATCCCCTTCGCATCAAAGTCCACCACCACGTCGCCGGTCAGCGGCAGGGCCTGGCAGCTCAGCACGTAGCCTGCCGCCAGTTCATCCGGCTCCAGACTGTAGTTGGTCACCATATCCACCTTGCCGCGCACCACTTTGCATTTGCAGGTGGCGCAGACCCCGCCTTTGCAGGCGTAAGGCAGGTCCGCCCCCTGGCGCAGCGCGGCATCCAGAATGCTTTCGTCTTCGGCGGTGAGGGTGATCTCGCGATCGCGCCCGTCCTGGCGCACCGTCACCTTTTGCCCCCCGGTCTGTACCGAATGGGTGCGTTTAATGGTTGTGCCCGGCGTGTTGAAGCGCTCAAGATGCAGCGATTTCTCCGGCATCCCCAGCGCCTTAAGGGTCTGTTCCGCCTGGTCCATCATCGCCGCCGGGCCGCAGATAAAGGCTTCATCAAACTGGCTGAAGTCAATTAAGTGCTTCGCCAGCGCCTGCAGTTTTTCGCCGTCGATACGCCCGTGCAGCAGCTCGCTGTCCAGCGTCTCCTGGCTGAAGATGTTGACCACCTGCAGGCGGGTCGGATAGCTGTCTTTCAGATCGGCCAGCGCCTGGCGGAACATCATGCTCTGGCTGCTGCGGTTGCCGTAAATCAGGGTGAACTGGCTTTTCGGTTCGGTTTTCAGAGTGCTGGAGATGATCGCCAGCATCGGGGTGATGCCGGAACCGGCGGCAATCGCCAGGTAGCAGCCTTCCCGTTCGGCCAGCGGCTGATAGCCAAAATGCCCCTGCGGCACCATCACCTCCAGCGCCATCCCCTGCTTGATCTCATCCCGGGCATAGCGCGAGAAGCGCCCGCCGTCGATGGCTTTTACCGCCACGCTGATTTCGCCCGGCTGAACGCTGCGGCAGATGGAGTAGCAGCGGCGCAGCTCTTCGCCAGCTAAATGGGCTTTCAGGGTCAGATGCTGGCCCGGACGGAAGCGATACGCCTCCTGCAAAGGCTGGGGAACCGCGAAGGTAATGGTCACCGCATCGCGGGTTTCGGGTTCCACTTTTGCCACCGTTAAGGAATGAAACGTTGTCATGGCGACCTCAGATACATTTGAAATAGTCGAAGGGTTCGCGGCAGCTGTCGCAGCGCCAGAGCGCTTTGCAGGCCGTGGAACCAAATTCACTGATCAGCGTGGTGCGGGTGCTGGCGCAGCGCGGACAGGTCACCTCGGCGGGAAGATGCGCATGGCAGCTGTGCCCGACCGGTGGGCTGATGCCATACTGGCGCAGACGCTCCCGGGCGTCCGGGGTCATCCAGTCGGTGGTCCACGCCGGGTCGAGCTGAAGGGTGATCTGCACCGGTCCATAGCCGTGGGCGGTCAGGGTGTCGCGGATCGCCCCCATCAGATGATCGGTGGCCGGACAGCCGGAATAGGTCGGCGTAAAACCGATGGCCCAGCCCTCATCCTGCGGCGTCACGCTGCGCACCATCCCTAAGTCGGTGATGGTCAGTACCGGGATCTCCGGGTCCGGGATCTGGCTTAACAGAGACCAGATCTGCGGGACGGCGGCGGGGGTGAGTTGGACGGCGTGTTGCATGGCGCTCTCCTGGATTACCACTGCTGGCCGGGATAGACGCGCTGCAGATATTGCATCTCTGCCAGCATCGGCCCCAGATGTTCGGTGTGTAGCCCTTTACGGCCACCGGTGCGGTAGGCGGACTCGCCCGGCACGCTCAGCGTCGCCTCGTTCAGCCCGGCAAAGACTTCCGCTTCCCACGCGTCGCGCAGGCTGCGCGGATCGACGGCGATACCTTCGGCAGCCAACGTCAGGTCAATCTCGTCCGCCTCGAACAGCTCGGCGGTGAAACGCCACAGGTCATTGACCGCCTGCTGCATTTTTTGCGCAGAGATCTCCGTGCCGTTGCCCAGGCGTTCCAGCCAGCCGCGGCTGAAGCGCAGGTGGTAGCGGGCTTCTTTGATGGATTTCGCGGCGATGGCGGCAAGCTGACCGTCGCGGCTCTGGGTCAGACGGGTAAAGAGCGCCACGTGCCAGGCGTCGATAAAGTACTGACGGGCGATGGTGTCGGCGAAGTTGCCGTTGGGCTGCTCCACCAGCAGAAGGTTGCTGAACTGGCGCTCGTCGCGCTGAAAGGCCAGCGTGTCTTCGTCGCCCTCGCCTTCCAGCTCGGCGGCGTAGGTTAAGAAGTTGCGCGCCTGGCCCAGCAGGTCGAGGCCGATATTGGCCAGCGCGAGGTCAATCTCCAGCTCCGGGGCGTGACCACACCACGCTCCCAGACGCTGGGAGAGCACCAGCCCGTTATCACCCAGGCGCAGAGCATATTGCGTTAACGTTTTCATCCGTGGCCTCACATGTGCTCGATGCCATCAGGGATGGTGTAGAAGGTCGGATGGCGGTAGACCTTGCTCTCCGCCGGGTCGAAAAACTCACCGCGCTCTTCTGGCTGGGAGGCGACGATTTCGCTCGCCTTCACCACCCAGATGGAACAGCCTTCATTACGGCGGGTGTAGGCGTCGCGCGCGTTTTCCAGCGCCATACGGTCATCGGCGGCATGCAGGCTGCCCACGTGACGGTGGGATAATCCCTGCTTGCTGCGGACAAAGACTTCGTACAACGGCCAGTATGTTTTGCTCATCTTGATTCCCCTTATGCGACCTTGCGGGCGTGTTGTTTTTCGGCGTGCGCCAGTGCGGCTTCGCGCACCCACGTTCCCTCTTCCCAGGCTTTACGCTTGGCGGCCAGACGTTCGTGATTGCAGACGCCGCGCCCGTTAATCACCTCGTCAAACTCCTGCCAGTCGATCTCGCCAAAACGGTAGTGACCGCTTTCGGCATCGAACTGCAGATCCGCATCCGGCACGGTCATGCCGAGCATTTCCACCTGCGGCACGGTGTTGTCGACAAAGCGCTGACGCAGCTCGTCATTGCCAAAACGTTTGATCTTCCAGGCCAGGCTGCGGGCGCTGTTCGGTGAGTTGTCGTCGTTCGGGCCAAACATCATCAGCGCTGGCCACCAGAAGCGGTTGATGGCGTCCTGCAACATCTGGCGCTGGGCTTCGCTACCCTGGGCCAGGGCCATGCAGGCCTCAAAGCCCTGACGCTGGTGGAAGCTCTCTTCTTTACAGATTTTCACCATCGCCCGGGCATAGGGGCCGTAGGAGGTCCGGCACAGCGCCACCTGGTTAACGATGGCCGCGCCATCCACCAGCCAGCCGATCACGCCGATATCCGCCCAGCTCAGGGTCGGGTAGTTGAAGATGGAGGAGTATTTCATCTTGCCGTCGAGCATCTTCTGGTAGATATCTTCCCGGGCGCAGCCCAGCGTTTCCGCCGCGCTATAGAGGTAGAGCCCGTGCCCGGCTTCGTCCTGCACTTTCGCCAGCAGGATGGCCTTACGGCGCAGCGTCGGGGCGCGGGTGATCCAGTTCCCTTCCGGCAGCATGCCGACAATTTCGGAGTGCGCATGCTGACCAATCTGGCGGATCAGCGTTTTACGGTACGCGTCAGGCATCCAGTCCTGCGGCTCGATGGCCGTCTCTTGCGCGATGCGCTGCTCAAAGCGTTGTTCTTCCGTCACGTCATCACCCTTTTGATTCGTTTAACTGCTAAATATCATTCAATGATGAATCACTTTTTTTTATAAAAGTTACACAAAGGTTAATGAATAACCCAAGAATCGTTTATTCGTTTTGTGATGAGGCTCGCAATAGATTTCCACACCCCAGATACGACGCGGCCTCCGGGAGTTAAGAAGATTAAGCGAGATCACAATGTTAATAAAACATTAACAAGTCACTTGCTTTTTATGATTCACAAACGAACTATTTATAGTGAAATCACGAACCATCTGGAGAGAAAGATGCAGCAGTTAGCCAGCTTCTTGTCCGGTACCTGGCAGTCAGGCCGGGGCCGTGAGCGCACCATTCAACACGCCATCAGCGGTGAATCCCTCTGGTCCGTTACCAGCGAAGGGCTGGATATGGCCACCGCACGTCGCTACGCCATTGAGAAAGGCGGCGAAGCGCTTCATGCCATGACCTTTATCGAACGTGCCGCCATGCTGAAAGCGGTGGCGAAACATCTGCTGAGCCAGAAAGAGACCTTTTATGCGCTGTCGGCACAGACCGGGGCGACCCGCGCCGACAGCTGGGTGGATATCGAGGGCGGGATCGGCACCCTCTTTACCTTCGCCAGCCTGGGCAGCCGCGAACTGCCGGACGATACCCTGTGGCCGGAAGATGAGCTGATCCCGCTTTCAAAAGAGGGCGGATTTGCCGCGCGCCACGTGCTGACCTCGAAGTCCGGCGTGGCCGTCCACATCAATGCGTTCAACTTCCCCTGCTGGGGAATGCTGGAAAAGCTGGCCCCGACCTGGCTGGCGGGGATGCCTGCCATTATTAAACCGGCCACCGCCACCGCCCAGGTGACCCAGGCGATGGTGAAAGCGATCGTCGACAGCGGCCTGGTGCCGGAGGGCGCCATCAGCCTGATCTGCGGCGGCGCGGGGGATCTGCTCGACCAGCTCGACAGCCAGGACGTGGTGACCTTTACCGGCTCCGCCGACACTGGCCAGAAGCTGCGCGTCCATCCGAACATCGTGGCAAAATCGATTCCCTTCACCATGGAAGCGGACTCCCTGAACTGCTGCGTGCTGGGGGATGACGTCACCCCGGAGCAGCCGGAGTTTGCCCTTTTCATTCGCGAAGTGGTGCGGGAGATGACCGCGAAAGCCGGGCAGAAATGTACCGCGATCCGCCGCATCATCGTTCCGCAGGCGCAGGTGGAGGCTGTCAGCCAGGCGCTGATCGCCCGGCTGGAAAAAGTGGCTGTAGGCGACCCGGCTCAGGAAGGGATCAAAATGGGCTCACTGGTCAACGCCGAGCAGCGCGCTGACGTGCAGGAGAAAGTGGATACTTTAGTCACGGCGGGCTGCCAGATTCGTCTGGGCGGGAAAGCCGACCTGAACGCTGCCGGGGCCTTCTTCCCGCCGACGCTGCTGTTCTGCCCGCAGCCGGATGAAACCCCTGCCGTCCATGCCACCGAAGCCTTTGGCCCGGTCGCCACTCTGATGCCGTATCAGGATCGCGAGCACGCCATGGCCCTTGCCCGCGCCGGGGAAGGCAGTCTCGCCGGGACGCTGGTCACCGCCGATCTGCGCCTTGCGCGTCAGTTTATCGCCGGCGCCGCCCGCGCCCACGGCCGTATCCAGATCCTCAACGAAGAGTCGGCCAAAGAGTCCACCGGCCACGGCTCCCCGCTGCCGCAGCTGGTGCACGGCGGCCCGGGCCGCGCCGGGGGTGGTGAGGAGCTGGGCGGCCTGCGGGCGGTAAAACACTACCTGCAACGCACCGCCATCCAGGGCAGCCCGAGCATGCTGGCCGCCATCAGCCAGCAGTGGGTACGCGGCGCGCAGGTGCAGGAGGATCGGGTTCATCCGTTCCGCAAATACTTCGAGGAGTTACAGCCGGGCGACAGCCTCCTGACCCCGCGCCGTACCCTGACCGAGACCGACATCGTTAACTTTGCCTGCCTGAGCGGGGATCATTTCTACGCCCATATGGACAAGATCGGCGCGGCGGAGTCGATTTTCGGCGAACGCGTGGTGCACGGCTACTTCCTGATCTCCGCTGCGGCGGGTCTGTTCGTCGATGCGGGCGTCGGGCCGGTGATTGCCAACTACGGTATGGAGAACCTGCGCTTTATTGAGCCGGTGAAGCCGGGCGACACCATCCAGGTGCGTCTGACCTGTAAGCGCAAGACGCTGAAGAAACAGCGCACGGCGGAAGAGAAACCGACCGGCGTGGTGGAATGGGCGGTTGAGATTTTCAACCAGCACCAGCAGCCGGTGGCGCTCTACTCGATCCTGACCCTCGTCTCCCGTCAGCGCGGAGATTTTGACGCCTGATCCCCCTCCATCCGGGTAACGTCGCGCACGTTACCCGGCTTCTGGCACATCTGACAAAACATCTGGCAAATGCAGGCAAACGGTACTTAACGCGTTATTGCTATGTTGGCAATGAATAAACCGCGCGCAGAACAGCGGTCCCGAGTGGATAACAACACATATAACAGAGGTTAATCATGGGAAGCTCCTCCATTTTTTCTCCACGTAAAACGGTGCTGGCGTTGGCCGTTGCCTGTCTCTTTTCCGGCCAGGTGCTGGCGCACGGTGGTGCAGCACATATGGTCGAAATGGATAAAACCCTGACCGAATTTGGCGCTGATGTGAAATGGGACGACTATGCCCAGATGTTCACCATCAGCAAAGATGGGGCCTTTATCAAAGTGAAGCCGGGTGCCACAACCGCTATGGTCAACGGTAAACCGCTCACCCTGCAGGCGCCGGTGGTCATGAAAGATAATAAGGCCTGGATCGCCGATACCTTTGTTAACGATGTGTTCCAGTCCGGCCTTGACCAGACCTTCCAGGTCGAGAAGACCCCGCACCCGCTGAACGCCCTCTCCGCGGATGAGATCAAAGAGGCCGTCGGGATTGTGAAAGCCTCGCCGGACTTTAAACCGAATACCCGCTTCACCCAGATCGCGCTGGCCGGGCCGGACAAAGCCAAAGTGTGGGATTTCGTGCTGAACGGCACCGCGGTAGATGCGCCGCGTCAGGCCAATATCACCCTGCTGGACGGCAAATTTATCGTTGAAGCGCTAGTGGATCTGCAGGAGAAGAAAATCCTGCACTGGGAGCCGATCAAGGACGCCCACGGCATGGTGCTGCTGGATGATTTTATGGCGGTGCAGAAGATCGTCACCGGCAGCCCGGAGTATGCCGAGGCGCTGAAAAAACGCGGCATCAACGACCCGGCAAAGGTGATGACCACCCCGCTGACCGTCGGCTACTTTGACGGTAAGGATGGTCTGAAGCAGGAAGATCGCCTGCTGAAGGTGGTGAGCTACCTGGATACCGGCGATGGCAACTACTGGGCGCACCCGATTGAGAACCTGGTGGCGGTGGTTGATCTGATCGAGAAGAAGATCGTCAAAATTGAAGAAGGCGCTGTCGTGCCAGTGCCGATGCAGTCCCGCCCCTATGATGGCCGCGACCGCGAACCGGTGGTGCACAAACCGCTGGAGATTGTGGAGCCGGAAGGCAAGAACTACACCATTACCGGCAATATGATCCACTGGCAGAACTGGGATTTCCACCTGAGCCTCGACTCCCGCGTCGGGCCGATCATCTCCACCGTCACCTTTAACGACAACGGCAAAAAACGCCAGGTGATGTACGAGGGATCGCTGGGCGGGATGATCGTTCCTTACGGCGACCCGGACGTGGGCTGGTACTTCAAAGCCTATCTGGACTCCGGCGACTACGGCATGGGCACCCTCACCTCGCCGCTGGTGCGCGGTAAAGATGTGCCCTCCAACGCCGTGCTGCTGAATCAGACTATCCCGGACTACACCGGTGCGCCAATGGAAATCCCGCGGGCGATGGCGATTTTTGAACGCTACGCCGGGCCGGAGTATAAGCACCAGGAGATGAATCAGCCGAACGTCAGCACCGAACGCCGCGAGCTGGTGGTACGCTGGATTAGCACCGTGGGCAACTATGACTACATCTTCGACTGGATCTTCCATGAAAACGGCACCATCGGCATCGATGCCGGGGCGACTGGTATCGAAGCGGTAAAAGGGGTGATGGCGAAAACCATGCATGACCCGAGCGCCAAAGAGGATACGAAGTACGGCACCCTGATTGACCACAACATTGTCGGCACCACCCACCAGCACATCTACAACTTCCGTCTGGATCTGGATGTGGATGGCACCAGCAACAGCCTGGTGGCGATGGATCCGGAGGTGAAGCCGAACACCGCTGGCGGCCCGCGCACCAGCACCATGCAGGTTAACCAGTACAACATCGACAGCGAGCAGCAGGCGGCACAGAAATTTGACCCGGGCACCATTCGTCTACTGAGCAACACCAGCAAAGAGAACCGCATGGGCAACCCGGTCTCTTACCAGATCATCCCCTATGCGGGCGGTACGCACCCGGTGGCAACCGGCGCGAAATTCGCCCCGGATGAGTGGATCTATCATCGCCTCAGCTTTATGGATAAACAGCTGTGGGTGACCCGCTACCATCCGAACGAGATGTACCCGGAGGGCAAATTCCCGAACCGCTCCTCCCATGACCAGGGGCTGGGCCAGTTCAGTAAAGATAACGAGTCGCTGAATAACCAGGATAACGTGGTGTGGATCACCACCGGTACCACCCACGTGGCCCGCGCCGAAGAGTGGCCGATCATGCCAACCGAGTGGGTGCATGCCCTGCTCAAACCGTGGAACTTCTTTGACGAGACGCCGTCGCTCGGCAAGAAGAAAGAGGGGCAGTGATAAACAGCCGGGCATATTGCCCGGCTTTTTCTTGTCGGTGCGGTTTGATGTCGGGTGGCGGCTGCGCCTTACCCGACCTACGGGACCGTAGGCCCGTGCAAGCGCAGCGCCGCCGGGCATTGTCGGGTGGCGCTGCGCTTATCCGACCTACACCGCCATTTAATTTCGCTTAAGTAGTTTATTTTCTGAACAGCTTTCCTTGCTTATAGTTAATCATACCCATGCCGTCCGGGTTGCCTTTCTTAAAACGTTTTTTATGGACATCACACGAAGTTCTCCCTTACGTCGTTGTATGAACATTGAGAGGTTTTTAGGATGAGATTCAACTTGATAGCAAGAAGCCTTGCGCTTGCAGGCGTTTTTATCTCTGCCGGCACTCCTGCATTTGCCGCAGAAGCGCCAAAGGAGGCCGCCGCCGCCACTCAGCAAGCCAATAATGCCCTCTTCAGCCAGCTGCCCTTCTCCGACAATGCCGATTTCACCGATGCCCATAAAGGCTTTATCGCTGCACTTCCGACCGAGGTGATCAAAGGCGAACAGGGCAATGTGGTCTGGGATCCCCAGCAGTACGCCTTTATTAAAGAGGGGGACAAAGCGCCGGATACCGTCAACCCCAGCCTGTGGCGTCAGGCGCAACTGATTAATATCAGCGGTCTGTTTGAGGTCACGGATGGGGTCTATCAGATCCGTAACCTTGACCTGTCAAACATGACCATTATCGAAGGGGCGACCGGTATCACCGTGGTCGACCCGCTGGTCTCTGCTGAAACGGCAAAAGTCGGGATGGATCTCTATTACAAAAACCGCGGGCAGAAACCGGTGGTAGCGGTGATCTACACCCACAGCCACGTTGACCACTACGGCGGCGTGCGCGGCGTGGTGGATGAGGCCGATGTCAAAGCCGGGAAAGTCAAAATCTACGCCCCGGTCGGCTTTATGGAAGCCGCCGTGGCAGAAAACATTATGGCCGGGAACGTCATGAGCCGCCGCGCCAGCTATATGTATGGCAACCTGCTGAAGCCGGATCCTAAAGGTCAGGTGGGCGCGGGGCTTGGCACCACGACCTCCGCCGGGACCGTAACCCTGCTTGCGCCGACCAATATCATTGAAAAAGATGGACAGAAAGAGACCATCGACGGCCTGACCTATGACTTTATGCTGGCGCCGGGCTCAGAAGCGCCGTCCGAAATGCTCTGGTACATCGAAGAGAAAAAACTGATCGAATCCGCCGAGGATGTCACCCACACCCTGCATAACACCTACTCCCTGCGCGGGGCGAAGATCCGCGAGCCGCTGCCGTGGTCAAAATATATCAACGAAGCCATTGTGCGCTGGGGTGATAAAGCCGAAGTGCTGATGGCTCAGCACCACTGGCCAACCTGGGGCAATGAAAACGTCAATAAATTGCTGAAAAGCCAGCGAGACCTGTATCGCTACATCAACGACCAGACCCTGCGCATGGCGAACCAGGGCATGACCCGGGATGAAATTGCGGCAAACTTCAGACTGCCGGATTCGCTGGCGCACACCTGGGCTAACCGGGGCTACTACGGGTCGGTCAGTCACGACGTGAAAGCCACCTACGTGCTCTATCTCGGCTGGTTCGACGGCAACCCGGCGACACTGGATGAGCTGCCGCCGGAAGAGGCTGCGAAGAAATATGTAGACTACATGGGCGGCGCAGACGCCATTCTGCAGAAGGCCAAAACCGACTTCGACCAGGGTAACTATCGCTGGGTGGCGCAGGTGGTGAGTAAGGTGGTCTTTGCCGATCCGAACAACCAGGCGGCGCGTAATCTGGAGGCGGACGCGCTTGAGCAGTTAGGCTATCAGGCGGAATCGGGCCCGTGGCGTAACTTCTACCTCACCGGCGCGCAGGAGCTGCGTAACGGCGTGGTGAAAGGGCCGACCCCGAACACCGCCAGCCCGGATACGGTGCGGGCGATGACCCCGGAGATGTTCTTCGACTATCTGGCGGTTCACATTAACGGTGAAAAAGCCGGAACCGCGAAATCGGTGTTTAACATCGACCTCGGCAGCGACGGCGGCAAGTACAAGCTCGAGCTGGAAAACGGGGTGATGAACCACACCGCCAATGCCGAAGCGACCGACGCCGACGCCACCATCACCCTGAGCCGCGACACGCTGAATAAAATCATCCTCAAGGAAACCACCCTGAAACAGGCTGAGGAGAGCGGCGCGGTGAAGGTTACCGGTGACGGGGCAAAACTTGATACCATGCTGGGCTATATGGATAAATTTGAGTTCTGGTTCAACATTGTTACACCGTAAACCCACCAGCCTGCGGGCGGAGCCTTTCGCCCGCAGGGATATGGTCACCCGCGGACTGACTCTCAGCATGCCGTGGCTGGCGCTCGTCAACATCGGCTTTGCGCTGATGGTCTTATTGCGTAATGGGCTGTTCGACGGCATTGACGCGCTTTATCAGGTGAACGCCTTCAGCGCCAGGATGATCGATTGGCTGATGCTGGCGGTCATCGTTCTGTTTAGCCTCTCCCTGCTGCTGGTCTGGCAAAAAAAACGCGGGCTGAGCCTGCTGTTGCTGCTGGCAGGCCTGATCTGGGCCTGCTGCGCCGTCTGGTTTATCGCCCATCTGAAACTGCCCTTCGCCTGGCCGCTCTGCACCACCCTGCTCCTGACGGCGCTGGCAGGGCTCTATTTTTTTCCGGTTGGGCTGATGAGCTATGCGCTGCCGCTGTGGGCGGCGATGCCGGCTGCCAGCCTGGTGCTGAACGAGGGCATCAGCCTGCGTTTCGTCGTGGTGTGGCTTATCTTTACGGTAGTGCTGGTTTACGGGCGGTTTATTTTAGTGCGCTGGTTTGATGAAGCCTGGCTGCGTCAGCAGCAGAACCAGGCGCTGATTGCCCGGCTGGATGCCCTTGCGCACCAGGATCCGCTCACCGGTACCGCTAACCGCCGGGCGATGGAGAACGTGCTGGAAAACGCGGTCAAACAGGGGAACAATTTTGCGCTGATTATGCTCGATGTCGATGAGTTCAAACGCTACAACGATCGTTACGGGCATCAGGCCGGGGATGAGTGTCTGGCGGCGGTGGCGCAGGCGCTGAAACAGGTGGTGCGCAGCCCGGACGATGTGGTCTCACGCTACGGTGGCGAGGAGTTTCTGCTGATCCTGTTTGATGCGACGGAAAAAGTGGCGGAACAGGTGGCGGCGCGCATTCAGGAGAGCCTGCGCGCTGCGGCTATTCCGCATGCTGCCTCAACGGTCAGCGACAGCGTTACGGTCAGCATGGGGATCGCCTCGCTGACCGCTGGTCAGACGGCCAGCGAGGTGATCGCCCAGGCCGATGCCGCGCTCTACCGGGCAAAAAATGCAGGACGAAATCGCTGGTCCTGCTAAGGGTGCGGTTTTGTTGGCACGGTGCGGTCTGATGTCGGGTGGCGGCTCTGCTTAACCGGACCTACGGTGCGGTGCGGCAAACCGACCAGACCGTAGGCCCGTGCAAGCGCAGCGCCGCCGGGCGTCAGTAGCGCACGCACACCGATTTGGTTTCACACCAGCCATCCAGCCAGTCCGGGCCGAAATCACGGCCTGTGCCGGACTGCTTCATCCCGCCAAACGGCAGGTTGGCGTCGATCAGGGTATGGCTGTTCACCCACACGGTTCCCGCCTGCAGGCGGTCGGTGTACTCCAGCGCTTTGCTGATGTTTTGCGTCCAGACGCTGGCGGTCAGGCCATATTCGGTATCGTTCGCCAGGCGCAGCGCCTCTTCGCCGTCAGCGACGCGCACCAGGTTGACCACCGGACCAAACACCTCTTCGCGGGTCAGGCGCAGGCTGGCGTCCGGGTTCACCACCAGCGTCGGCGACACGTAGTAACCCTGATCGTTCGGACCACGGTTGCCGGTAATCAGCTCCGCCTGGCGCGACTGCGCTTCATCAAGGAAGGTCTGCACTTTGTCGCAGTGGGCGCGGGAAACCAGCGGGTTGATGTGCGCCTCCTGGGACATCCCCGGCCCGACGCTGAGGGATTTCACCGCCTGCTCAAAACCGCTCACCACGGTATCAAACAGCGGCGCTTCGACGTAAATACGCGAGCTGGCGGCGCACACCTGGCCCTGGTTCAGGAAGCTGCCGGTCATCAGGCCTTCGATCACCCATGCCGGATCGGCATCTTTCAGGACAATCGCCGGGTTTTTACCGCCCAGCTCCAGCGTCACCCCCATCAGGCGATCGGCGGCGGCGCGCGCAATCTGTTTCCCGGTGGCGGTAGAACCGGTAAAGCTCACCCTGGCGATATGCGGATGGTTGGTGAGCGCAGCGCCACACACCGCCCCGCTGCCGGTCACTACGTTAAAGACGCCGTCCGGGACCCCGGCCTCGGTTGCCAGCTCCGCCACGCGCAGCAGGGTCAGGGGCGTGGTTTCGGACGGTTTGATCACGATAGAGCAGCCGGCCGCCAGGGCGGGCATCACTTTCCACATGCCAATCAGCAGCGGGAAGTTCCACGGCACGATCCCGGCCACCACGCCAATCGGCTCTTTGCGCGTCCACGCCTGGTAGCGCGCTCCCTGCGGCATCGGAATAGAGAGATCCAGCGTCTTACCGGCGATTTTGGTGGTCAGCCCCGCGGTGTAGCGCATCCAGTTCAGAGTGCAGCCCACTTCAAAGGCGCGGGAGATGTTAATGGATTTACCCTGCTCCAGGGTTTCGAGCTGGGCCAGCTCCTCGGTGTGCTGCTCCACCAGATCGGCGAAGCGCAGCAGAATACGTTCGCGCTCCGCCGGCAGTTTGCCGGACCAGCTGCGGGCCACAAAGGCGCGCCAGCCGGACATCACCGCGCGATCCACATCTTTCGCGCTGGCATCGGCGGTAGAGGCAATCACCTGACCGGTTGCCGGGTTAAAGATATCCAGACGCTTTTCGCTGTCGGAGGCGGACGGTTGTCCCTCGATCCAGAGGCCATGTTGGCGATCCAGAAATTGCTGCACGCTGTGCAGTACTGCGACCTGTGTATCAGACATAGCGATTCCTTATTATTCGCAGGGTGTCATCGCAGTCTAAGATGGGTTTGCGCAGTGCGCTTTTATCTCTGTGACATTCGCTTTGCCCCCTGTGACAGGTGCCGCAAAACGCGACAATAGTGCCGTTTCGCTCTGTTACACCGTGGTGTTCTTGCCTATATTTCGCCCCATGTCACGGGTAATTAGAAACATAAATGCAACAATGTTTAAACATTCACGACGTAGCAGGTCAGACGATGGCGAGTGCAAAGGAAACGGACAATTATCAGCAGTGGCTGGCGCAGATTAATCAGGCTTGCGGAAGTTTTGCGGCCCGGCCCATGAGCGGCGAGTTTTACGGCGAGCTGGAATCCACCTGGACCGGCACCCTGAAGCTCAGCACCGTCACCGCTGGCGGCGTGAATCTGTTTCGTACCCGCCAGGAGATTAAGACCAGCAACGATGCCTGGTTCTACACTGTCTTTCAGCTGGAAGGTGAAGCGGGACTGGAGCAGGACGACCGGCAAATTATGCTCAACGCGGGAGATATCACCCTGATCGACGCCTCCCGCCCCTGCTCGATCTACTGGCCGGAAAAATCCCGGCAGATCTCATTGCTGCTCCCGCGCCAGATCCTTGAGCAGCACTTTCGTTTTCAGGAAGTGAGCTGCGCGCAAAAACTCTCCCACAGCCTGCCTACCGTCCAGCTCAGCTATCGTCTGCTGCAGGAGAGCATGAACAATCCGCGATTGAGTGAAACCGAGAGCGAAGCCGCGCTGGAGGCGATGGTCTGTCTGCTGCGCCCGGTATTGCAGCAGCGTGAAAGCGTGCAGCCGCGCAAGGCGCGCCAGTTCAGCCACGTTCTGACGCTCATCGACGATCATATTCAGGCGGAACATTTGCGACCGGAGTGGATTGCGGCGGAGTGCGGGATGTCGGTGCGTAGCCTGTACCGGATGTTTGCCGAGAAAGGGCTGGTGGTGGCGCAGTACATCAAGAACCGTCGGCTGGATCTCTGCGCGCAGATGCTACGTAGCGCTCGTGACGATGAGAAACTGGCGGGCATTGGCTACAGCTGGGGCTTTACCGACCATAGCCACTTCTCCACGGCATTTAAGCAGCGCTTTGGGATCTCCCCTGGCGAATACCGCAAACGCCACCGCTAATCACTTCTGTAACCATCTGCCGTTAACGCCCTGGACATACTCGCCGGGGCGGGCGCGGGCAACCAGTTTGCTCCCTGCCATTTTGGCCACCTCATCGACCGGAAGGTTATTGCTGTCAGCAAGCCGCTGATAACTCTCGGTACGAGCCTTGTTGATCTGCTCCACCAGCGCCAGGGTTTCACGATCCTGGCTGCGCGGGGCGATATAGCCGCTCAGCGTTTCCCCCACGCGCCCCTCGGTGCGGGCTTCGTTGAGGGTCAGGGCGAACGCGGGCGCACAAAGCCCCAGCGTCAGCAGAATGAGCGTGAAGTATTTTCTCATGGCGGCCTCAGAAGAGATCGCTGCGCGATTTCAGCAGCGATTCCACATCTTTATCCACTTTGATGTGGATTTCATGTTCAATTTTGACGTTCATGTTGATGGTGATGGGCTCCTTCGACGCCGCCACTTCTATCCTCGGCGTGCAGCCTGTCAGCGTCAGTATCACAATCGCGGTGAAGCCACCGGCCAGCTTTTTCATGGTTGTTCCTTACATTCCTTGCCTGTCGGACAGCGGTTATCCGGTAGTGCCGCGTGCTCCTCCAGCCACGTCTGCAGCTTGTCGCCAAAACGCAGGCTGCGCCAGAGGGTAAACACGTTCTCCTGATGGGTATAGTTGAGGTTGACGGCCTGTGTCTGGCCCTCCACGCGGCTGGCGCCACGCAAGGTCGACGCCAGGGTTAATTCACCCAGATTATCTAAATTGAGTTTCGTCCACGACTGCGAAATTTCCATATAGCGAAGCCAGTTAATCGCGCCGCCCGCCGCCCCGTTCTCTTTCACCAGCGCATCGGCAGTCTCTTTATCGAGACGCAACGTCATCGGACCCGCGTTGGTCAGCCAGCCATCTTTGATGATCCACTTGTCGTTGTCCAGCCACAAGGGCAGCGCCCCGCTGAACGGCCCGGACAGGGCAAACTGTTTGGGATTTATCGCACTGATAAGCTCGCTGGCGGAGAGATTCTGCACCCGCAGCAGGGCCGCATCGTGCTGGGGCATGCGCAGCTGCTGCAGGGTCACTTTACCGCCCAACAGATCGACGCTGACGTCGCTCAGCAGCAGCGGACTGGCATCGCTCCAGGGGTAATCGCCCTGCAGATCGGCGGTGATGTTGCGGGCCGTGACCTGGTTTTTCACCTCGCCAATGCGCAGCGTCACCGGACCGCGGGTTCCCAGCGACCAGGTGCCCTGGCTGAAGCGGAACGGCAGGACAAAGTCGACCCCGTTGATTTTGTTGTCCGGCATCCAGACGCTACCGCTCTTCAGCACGCCGTGGCCTCCGGCCTCAAAGCCCTGATCCGCCGCTGCGGAATAAGCCACCTGGGCATAAAGCTCCCCCTCCCTGAGGGTCGTCTTCCAGTCCGGTGGGATCAGCGGCTGAAAAACGGTCAGGGATTGCTTCGGCCACCAGGCCTGGCCGCGCAGACGCTCCCCGTCCCAGCGCCCGTTCAGCTGCACCGGGCCGATGGCTCTGGCGTTAAGGGTGCCTTTGTACTGGAAAAATGTTGGATCGCTACCCTCCACGCTGAATTTGATCGTTGAGGGGGGTAATACACTGCCGCCGGTAAAGGTGGTCTCTCCGGCATCGAAGGAGAGCGCGCCGCTGAAGTGCGGATCGGCAGGGTCGCGCTGCCAGCGGATTGGGCGCTCAAGCACCATGCGCGGTGCGCTGGCATGCAGGGTGCCATATTTCAGCTGATCGAAGCCGGTGGAAAGCGCGCTCAGCTCAATCACGCTGTCGCGCCACTCCCCCCTGCCCGCCACGTCCCAGCGGGCCTGCATCGGGGTAAAGTTGCCCTCCCCCCAGTAGCGCCATTGCCACAATCCGTTATCCGGCAGAAAATTGCTGGCCCGGCCATCCAGGTGCAGGGTGAAATCCCCCATCTCCTGTTCATGGGCGCGTAAGATGGCCTGCAGGCGACCGTCGATGCCGTTAAGGGTGAGCGCCACGCCAGCCAGCGGCCAGCGCACCTCGTCGATATTCAGGGAGTCGATAACCCGCCCCCGGGAGCGCAGCAGCGCCCCCGGGGCAAATGCCAGCCGGGGCTCGGCAAGGCTGCCGGTCAGCGTGGCGGGTAGCTTCGCGTAGAGCGTCAGGTCGTTCTGTTTGGCAATGCCGGTGAGCTGCATCGGCATGGCGGTGTTGTCCATGCTTAGCTTGCCGGGGCCGAAGGTGAGCACCGCGTTGCCCTTCCCGGCATCGCCCTGAGTCAGCACGTTCATTCGCCCGCTGACGATAGCCTTCTCCGTGCCCTGTTGCCAGTTATCGATCTTAAGCCCCAGCCGTCCGCTCAGGGGAACACCGGCCTGAACCCAACGCCAGCGCCCGTCGCTGATGGTGAACTGTTCCGGGGTGATCTGCCAGGGGAGATCCAGCAGCGGCTCGCCGCTCTCCTGGGCAATCATCACCAGCTGGCCCTGGTTGTCCTGCCACTCAAGCTCGGCATCCACAAGGGTTGAGATCTGCGGCACGGTAAAGGTCGCCACCGTGTGCCCCTGCACCGGCAGGCCATCCGGCACCAGCGGCAGAGTAAATTCCCCCACCAGTTTTACCGGCTGGGGATTATCGGGGAGGTTAAGCGTGACATCGCTTACCGTCAGCGAGCGGCCGCGTAGTTTTCCCCGCAGGCTAAACTTATCTCCGTGGTAGACAATTTCTTGCAGGGACGGTGTCAACGAAGCGGTTAATTTCCCCTCCCACACCTGCCAGGGGGAGAGTGTCAGGCGGTCGATGTTAAGCCAGGTGTTGGGTAGCAGGGCTTGCCATTCGGCCAGGGAGCGCGGCGCGGTGGGCGTGGGCTCGCTGGCGGGGATTTTGCTCAGGCAGGCGCTGTTGAGATCTAGCGCGCCGATGTCAAGCTTCCAGCGGCTTGGGTGGCTGAGGGTAGCGTCTTTGACGCGGGCGATTTCGCACTCCTCCACCAGATAGCGCAGATCGGGGATGACCAGCGCGCTGCGGGTCAGGCGCGGGCTCTCTTCAAAGGCGATGCGGGTCCCGGCGGGGAGCCAGATCCCGGCAAGCGTAGGCACCCACTGCGCAAGCGTCAGTAGTAGCGTCAGCGGCAAAAGGACGATCAGAAGCAGTAGCGCGATCGCGGCTTTGTATGTACCCCTCATGGGCAGTTAATATCCTGATTTAGCGAAAAAAATAGCCGACAGTATCGAATATTGTGGCATGTTTAGCCGATCAGTTGAAGCGAACGCCACTTTTAAGGATAGTTGCTACATAATTATCCATAGAACTTATTGAATTCAATAAAATTTTATAAATTGTAAGATTATTTTAATCATGCTACCGTAATTGAAAACACACTGGAGAAAGTCTTATGAAACTCGCGGTATACAGTACAAAGCAATACGACAAAAAGTATCTGCAGCACGTTAACGAGGAGTATGGCTTCGAACTTGAATTTTTCGACTTTCTGCTTAATGAAAAAACAGCCAAAACCGCCCACGGGTGTGACGCGGTCTGTATTTTCGTTAACGACGACGGCAGTCGTCCGGTGCTGGAAGAGCTGAAAAAACAGGGTGTGAAGTACATCGCCCTGCGCTGCGCGGGCTTTAATAATGTGGATCTGGATGCGGCAAAAGAGCTGGGTCTGCAGGTGGTGCGCGTGCCCGCCTACTCCCCGGAAGCGGTGGCTGAACACGCCATCGGCATGATGATGTCCTTAAACCGCCGTATTCACCGTGCTTATCAGCGCACCCGTGATGCCAACTTCTCCCTGGAAGGGCTGACCGGTTTTACCATGTACGGCAAAACCGCCGGGGTGATCGGCACCGGTAAAATTGGCGTAGCGGCCCTGCGGATCCTGAAAGGGTTTGGTATGCGCCTGCTGGCGTTTGACCCGTACCCAAGCGCCGCCGCGCTGGATCTGGGGGTAGAGTATGTTGACCTGGCAACCTTGTACGCAGAGTCAGACGTGATCTCCCTGCACTGCCCGTTAACCGCTGACAACTACCATCTGCTGAACCAGAGCGCCTTCGACCAGATGAAAGATGGCGTGATGATTATCAACACCAGTCGCGGTGGGCTGATTGACTCTCAGGCCGCCATCGAAGCCCTGAAAACGCAAAAAATCGGCGCGCTGGGGATGGACGTCTACGAGAACGAACGCGATCTCTTCTTTGAAGACAAATCCAACGATGTGATTCAGGATGACGTCTTCCGCCGCCTCTCCGCCTGCCACAACGTGCTATTCACCGGGCATCAGGCGTTCCTGACCGCCGAGGCGCTGATCAGCATTTCGGAGACGACGCTGGGTAACCTGAGTCAGCTGGAGAAAGGCGAAGCCTGCCCGAACGCGTTGTTCTGAGGAAAGAGCCTTTAACTTAAAGCAGCTCATATCCTTAAGGGAATAATTAGCCTACAGCGGCTCCCTGGTCCGGCTGAAAATCGCCGAAGCGTTTCCGGAAGGCCGGGGCGAGGCGCATGGACGCGCCGAGAGGGCATAGCCTGCATGGATGCAGGCTGGTGCCCGACCCGAAAGCCTGGAGGAATAAGCTGAGGACAAAATTGCCGGGAGCAATTTTGGACAGCGCTTGCGCTGGCCCCGGAGGGGTGAGCCCCAGGGATGGGGCGAACAATCCGCGAAGCGGCGATTTTCTTGCCGGGAGCCGGGATTGTTAAGGGGGCGGCGATAGCCCCCTTAACACGTTCACCGGTGACGTGGTTTACAGAGAAGCAGCGAACGCAAGGTGAACGGAAACACCTCCACCGCCTCATGTTACCTGCCACAGGTGGCACCGAGCCACGCCCGGCGGCGCTTCGCTTGCACGGGCCTACAAAACCCAAACCCCAAACCCATCCCCCCACATTTCAGATTAACCCGCAAGACAATCTCATCCCCCGCAATACACTATCCAATAGCTATTTACGAAGTGAATATATTGAGAAGAAACATGAAAACGTTCGTCGCAGTAACGCTCCTCAGCATGGCGCTGACAGGCTGTGTTAACCCAGGGAAAGCCTCTGTCCAGGAAGAACAGCTCCAGCAGCACCGCTTTGTGCTGCAAAGCATCAACGGCGCCGCCGTCGCCCCGGTCACCACGCCGCCGGAAATCACCTTCGGCGAAAAAATGGCGGTCTCAGGGGTGATGTGCAACCGCTTCAGCGGCCAGGGCAAGCTCTCCGATGGCGAGCTGAAGGTCAACGATCTCGCCATGACGCGTAAGCTCTGCACCGAACCCCAGCTCAATGAACTGGATCACGCCATCGGAACGATGCTGCGCAGCGGCACAGAGGTAGATCTGACGGAAGATGTATTAACCCTGGCGACGGCTGAGACGACGCTGGTCTTCAAACGCGCAGAATAATCAGTAACTGCCGCACGATCCCACGGCAAGCGACTGTTCACTGCAGCGTTTGCCGTTGGGCAGCGCGCACATGCCGATGGCGGAGCCATCCAGCTGACGCGCAACGGACAGCGAACCGCCAATCATGGCGCAATTCGCCTGGCCGGAACTGGACATCGCCGCCTTCATCCCCGGCGCGACGTGCGCGGCGGTTGCCTGCTGAACAGGTTCATTGCTGCAGGCCGACAGTAACAAAGCGGCACACCCAACCCAAAATGCTGCGCGCATAATCTCTCCCCTCGTTGAATTGCAAAACCTATGCATAATAGGCACCCCGTCCGCGTCCGTCGAGAGCGAAACCACGATTTTCCACGTTGTAAAACGTTTTGTTCGCTATTTTTACGCAAAAGTTTGATCGAGCCATTGGTCGCGTCAATAAGCAGGACACAAAAGCGAAAATCGTTTCAGCGCCCCTTTGCTAAACTCACAAGATAATTACAGGACCCGCCGATGCGTTACGGGTCCCTCTTTCTTTGCGCAATGTAAGGGTGTCATATGCAAACTATTGACGGCAATGGCGCAGTCGCGTCCGTCGCGTTTCGCACCAGTGAAGTGATCGCCATCTACCCCATTACACCCAGCTCGACCATGGCGGAACAGGCCGATGCCTGGGCCGGTAACGGGCTGAAAAACGTCTGGGGTGATACCCCTCGCGTGGTTGAGATGCAGTCGGAGGCCGGGGCGATTGCCACCGTCCACGGCGCGCTGCAGACCGGCGCGCTCTCCACCTCGTTTACGTCGTCGCAGGGTCTGCTGCTGATGATCCCGACGCTCTACAAGCTGGCGGGACAACTCACGCCATTCGTGCTGCACGTCGCGGCGCGCACTATCGCCACCCATGCCCTGTCGATTTTTGGCGATCACTCTGACGTGATGGCCGTCCGCCAGACCGGTTGCGCCCTGCTCTGCTCTGGCAGCGTGCAGGAGGCGCAGGATCTGGCGCTAATTTCACATATGGCGACGCTGAAAAGCCGCGTGCCGTTTATCCACTTCTTCGACGGCTTCCGCACCTCCCACGAGATTAATAAAATTGTCTCGCTCTCAGATGAGACGATCCGCAACCTTCTTCCCCAGGCGGAGATCGATGCCCACCGCGCCCGGGCGCTGAACCCGGAGCATCCGGTGATCCGCGGCACCTCCGCTAACCCGGATACTTACTTCCAGTCCCGCGAGGCGACCAACCCGTGGTATGACGCGGTGTATGACCATGTGGACCAGGCGATGGCCGACTTTGCCGCCGCCACCGGGCGTGAGTACAAGCCGTTTGAGTATTACGGCCACCCGCAGGCAGAACGCGTCATCGTCATCATGGGGTCCGCCATCGGCACCTGTGAAGAGGTGGTGGATGAACTGCTGCGCCGGGGCGAGAAGGTGGGCGTACTGAAGGTGCGTCTCTACCGTCCGTTCTCGGCCAAACATCTGCTGGCGGTGCTGCCGGAAAGCGCGCGTTCTGTGGCGGTGCTGGACCGTACCAAAGAGCCCGGCGCGCAGGCCGAACCGCTCTATCTGGACGTGATGACCGCCCTGGCGGAAGCCTTTAACGGCGGCGAGCGCGAGACGTTGCCGCGGGTGATTGGCGGGCGCTACGGGCTGTCGTCGAAAGAATTTGGCCCGGATTGCGTGCTGGCCATCTTTAACGAGCTGAGCGCCGCGAAGCCGAAGCGGCGCTTTACCGTTGGTATCTATGACGATGTGACCAATCTGTCGCTGTCGCTACCGGAAAATACCCTGCCGTCAACCGCGAAGCTGGAAGCCCTCTTTTACGGGCTGGGTAGCGACGGCAGCGTGTCGGCGACCAAGAACAACATCAAGATCATCGGTAACTCCACGCCGTGGTATGCCCAGGGCTATTTCGTCTATGACTCGAAAAAAGCCGGGGGGCTGACGGTATCCCATCTGCGCGTCAGCGAACAGCCGATCCGTTCGGCATATCTGGTGTCGCAGGCCGATTTCGTCGGCTGTCATCAGCTGCAGTTTATCGACAAATACCAGATGGCCGAGCGCCTCAAACCGGGCGGGATTTTCCTGCTCAATACCCCCTACAGCGCCGATGAGGTCTGGGCGCGCCTGCCGCAGGAAGTGCAGGCGGTGCTGAACCAGAAAAAAGCGAAATTCTGGATCGTTAATGCGGCGAAAATCGCCCGTGAATGCGGCCTGGCGGCGCGGATTAACACCGTTATGCAGATGGCCTTTTTCCATCTGACCCACATCCTGCCCGGCGACAGCGCCCTGATGGAGCTGCAGGGGGCCATCGCCAAAAGCTACAGAAGCAAGGGCCAGGAGCTGGTGGAGCGTAACTGGCAGGCGCTGGCGCTGGCGCGGGAGTCGCTGGCGGAAGTGCCACTGCAGCCGGTCAACGCCCACAGCCCGAACCGCCCGCCGGTGGTGTCGGACGCCGCACCAGACTTTGTGAAAACCGTCACCGCCGCGATGCTGGCCGGGCTGGGCGATGCTCTGCCCGTCTCCGCCCTGCCGCCGGACGGCACCTGGCCGATGGGAACCACCCGCTGGGAAAAACGCAATATCGCTGAAGCGATCCCAATCTGGAAAGAGGAGCTGTGCACCCAGTGTAACCACTGCGTGGCGGCCTGCCCGCACTCCGCTATCCGCGCCAAAGTGGTCTCCCCTGAGGCCATGGAAGCTGCCCCCGCCAGCCTGCACTCGCTGGATGTGAAATCCCGCGACATGCGCGGCCAGAAATATGTTCTGCAGGTCGCCCCGGAAGACTGCACCGGCTGTAACCTCTGCGTGGAGGTCTGCCCGGCGAAAGACAGACAGAATCCGGAAATCAAGGCCATTAACATGATGTCGCGCCTTGAGCATGTGGAAGAGGAGAAAGTGAATTACGACTACTTCCTCGACCTGCCGGAGATCGATCGCAACAGCCTCGAGCGCATCGACATTCGCACCTCGCAGCTGATTACTCCGCTCTTCGAGTACTCCGGCGCCTGTTCCGGCTGCGGGGAGACGCCGTACATCAAGCTGCTGACCCAGCTCTATGGCGACCGGATGCTGATCGCCAATGCGACCGGCTGTTCGTCGATCTATGGCGGCAACCTGCCGTCAACGCCGTACACCACTGATGCCAACGGGCGCGGCCCGGCGTGGGCGAACTCGCTGTTCGAAGATAACGCCGAATTTGGCCTCGGCTTCCGCCTGACGGTGGATCAACACCGCGTACGGGTGATGCGTCTGCTGGAACAGTTTGCCGATACGATCCCGGCGGAGCTGAACAGCGCCCTGCACAGCGAGGCAACGCCTGATGTACGTCGTCAGCAGGTGGCCGAGCTGCGTCAGGCGCTGGCGGGCGTGGAAGGTGCAGAAGAGCTGTTAACCGATGCCGATGCGCTGGTCGAGAAATCGATCTGGCTGATTGGCGGCGACGGCTGGGCCTATGACATTGGCTTTGGCGGTCTGGACCATGTTCTCAGCCTGACCGAGAACGTGAACATTCTGGTGCTGGATACCCAGTGTTACTCCAATACCGGCGGCCAGGCCTCGAAGGCGACACCTCTGGGGGCGGTGACCAAGTTTGGCGAGCATGGCAAACGCAAGGCGCGTAAAGACCTGGGCGTCAGCATGATGATGTACGGTCATGTTTATGTGGCGCAGATCTCGCTGGGGGCACAGCTGAACCAGACGGTGAAAGCGATTCAGGAGGCGGAGGCCTATCCTGGCCCGTCGCTGATTATCGCCTACAGCCCTTGCGAAGAGCACGGATACGATCTGGCGCTGAGCCACGATCAGATGCGCCAGTTGACCGCGACGGGCTTCTGGCCGCTCTACCGCTTTGATCCGCGTCGTGCCGACGAGGGCAAACTGCCGCTGGCGCTGGATTCCCGCCCGCCGTCTGACGCGCTGGCAGAGACGCTGTTGCAGGAACAGCGGTTCCGCCGTCTCAATGCTCAGCAGCCCGAGGTGGCTGAGCAGCTGTGGAAAGACGCCGCCGCCGATCTGCAAAAACGCTATGACTTCCTGGCCCAGCTTGCCGGGAAAGCCGAAAAGTCGGCCAGCGAATAACCCGAAGCCCGGCCTGTCCGGGCTTTTCTTTACCGATAAAAAAAGCCCGCCAGAAAGTGTCTGGCGGGCGGCTCCTGTTTAGCGATAAATAACAGTACCTATATTAAAAAGTTATTTATGCGATAAACGGAAAAATAACTACAGGCATATAACACCGCTGATTTTACTGGTTTCAGGGGAGAATGGATAATTTTAGTTTTATATGGATTAATTAAACACATTCACCAAAATTATGACCATTTCTACAGCAGTAATTTCTTTAGATTTTACTTACCTGGTAACAATTATGTTTTATCGCTAAAAGAGAGAGTGATTTAGCATGGGACATCTTTCCAGCGCAGGAAGTTCCGTGGAAAGTTAAAAAATATTTAAATAAAAATAGCGTAAGGATTAGTCACAATGAAAAGAAAAGTACTGGCTCTCATGATTCCAGCTCTTTTAATGGCTGGCGCAGCAAATGCAGCAGAGGTTTATAATAAAGACGGCAATAAATTAGATCTGTACGGTAAAGTAGACGGTCTGCATTATTTCTCCGACAACAGCGGTGCTGACGGCGACCAGACCTATATCCGTATGGGCATTAAGGGCGAAACCCAGATTAACGATACCCTGACCGGCTACGGTCAGTGGGAATACAACGTCCAGGCAAACAACACGGAAGACTCTGGCAATCAGTCCTGGACCCGTCTGGCGTTTGCCGGTCTGAAAGTCGGCGATTACGGTTCATTTGATTATGGCCGTAACTACGGCGTGCTGTACGACGTGGAAGGCTGGACCGATATGCTGCCAGAGTTCGGCGGCGACTCCTACACCAAAGCCGATAACTTCATGACCGGCCGTGCGAACGGCGTTGCAACCTACCGTAACAGCGATTTCTTTGGCATGGTTGAAGGTCTGAACTTTGCCCTGCAGTACCAGGGTAACAACGAAGGCGATAATAACGGTAACGAAGGCACCAACAACGGCCGTGACGTGCGTTATGAGAACGGTGACGGCTTCGGTATCTCTACCTCCTACGACTTCGGCATGGGCCTCAGCGCAGCGGCGGCCTACACCTCTTCTGACCGTACCAACGACCAGGTGAGCAATACGACTGCGGGCGGCGACAAAGCGGATGCCTGGACCACTGGCCTGAAATATGACGCCAACAATATCTATCTGGCGGCCATCTATTCTGAAACCCGTAACATGACCCCTTATGGTGACGGTAAAAAAGCCAACACGGTAGCCAACAAAACCCAGAACTTTGAAGTTACCGCACAATACCAGTTCGATTCTGGCCTGCGTCCGGTAGTCTCTTACCTGCAGTCGAAAGGTAAAGATCTTGATAACGGCCAGGGCGATCAGGATCTGGTTAAATATGCTGAAGTGGGTGCGACTTACTACTTCAACAAAAATATGTCCACCTATGTGGATTATAAAATCAACCTGCTGGACGAAGATGACCAGTTCTACAAAGACAATGGCATCAGCACCGATGACATCGTCGCATTAGGTCTGGTTTACCAGTTCTGATGAAATGAGCCCGCGTTACGGCGCGGGCTACCTGAGACAAGATAAATGGCCTCTCTGCTGTATAGCGATCACTTCTCCGCTTTCCCCGTTGCGCTATAGCGCAGCACTCCGGCCACCCCTCCGCCGCCATCATTGGGATGAACGCGCCCTTCCATTACCAGAACCTCCGGGAAATCAAACGGCGAGACGCCTTCAATGTAGGCAACGTTAACACCATACTGATCCGGATTTGAGCGACGCTGGTGGAAAGTGTAAATCCCGCAGACAGAACAAAAATAGTGCACAGCCGTCTGGGTGTTGAAACGATACTCGGTCAGCAGCGACTCGCCCTGAATAATCGTGATACCGGATAACGGCGCCGAGACCGCAATCGCCCCACGCATCCGGCAGAATGAACAATTACAGCGGCGGATAGTATTGAACCCGTCAGAGAGCTCAACGGTGAACCGGACCGCACCGCAGTGACACTGAGCAGAAACTCTATTCGACATTACAGGCTCCTTGCGTTAACCATGCCCTCACAGGCGGCGTGACGGCACGCCGCGTCCTGGCTAAGTGTACGCCAGGCTTCCCGTCAGCGCCGGATATATTCCTCCGCGCTCTTTTTCAGATACGCCTCCTGAAAAATCTGTTCTGAATAGGTGAGCTTCATGACGGACGATAAATAGGGGGCGTCGAGTTCGATTAAATCTTCGTCATTCTGGTATTTGGCGTATTTATCACCGGCGAAAGAGATCTGTTTTTTCACCACCACATATTTATGCGCCAGCATACTTTCGACTTCATCAAAACGGCTCTTATCCAGCTCCAGCATAATGGCGGTAATTTTTCCGCTCTTATTGAAGATCACCGCGTTATTTTTCACCCCCTCTAAACCCAGCTCCCGGTTCGGAATGGAGAATATATCGCCGTCGCTCCACTTACTGCGCCCTTCATGCAGGGACGAGGGATAGGCTTTAATAAATTGTTGTAGCGTGGTTTTACCTAACGTCAGCCCCATTGCGGTGGTGTTCGCCCGGGCGACTGAAGACATTGCGATTAAAATGAATATACTCACGATCAGTTGCCACTGTTTGCCCATCGTTATCACCTCATCGTATTAGTCTGTTTTTGCTCACCATCGTCTCTGTTACCTGGCACTCCTCAATCGTACAGGGTCAATTATTAATGGCCTATGCCTCTTTCTGGTGAGTGCACGGCACAGATACAGTACGAGTTACTGAGCGGCAGTGAGACATGTCGCGAAGGTATGTGACGGGGAAAGGCGATAAAAAAGCCACCAGTAAATACTGGTGGCGCGGGTATTACTCACGGTCAGCTATTTTTTGACGGGTTGGGGTTTTTTATCACCCGATTCCGGCGCCTCGCGCGGGTCATCTTTTTCAACATACTGCATGAGTACCTCCCGTTGTTGTGGATGGACTACTACTATAGCGTTGGTTGCCAATATACAGCCAGGCGGCAAACGGTAAAAAAACCCAACGCGTGGAACAGGATGATTACGCGCTGTAAAACGTGCTGACATTCATCGCCGTAATCCGTACCATACACGCCATACTTTTTCATGTTGACCTGCTGCCCCCCTTTTAATGGGGGAGCCGCCTGAGCTGCTTTAGCCACAAACGAATTGAGCCACTATTAAATGTCGCAAAATCAAGATATTACCAAGAAAGAACAGTATAACCTTAACAAGCTTCAGAAGCGTCTTCGCCGCAATGTGGGTGAAGCCATTGCCGATTACAACATGATTGAAGAAGGCGACCGCATCATGGTCTGCCTGTCTGGCGGCAAAGACAGCTACACCTTGCTCGAAATTTTGCGCAATCTTCAGCAAAGCGCGCCGGTCAATTTTTCGTTAGTGGCCGTCAATCTGGATCAGAAGCAGCCGGGCTTCCCGGAGCATATCCTGCCGGAATATCTGGAGAAGCTGGGCGTCGAATATAAGATTGTTGAAGAGAACACCTACGGCATCGTTAAAGAGAAGATCCCGGAAGGGAAAACCACCTGCTCGCTCTGCTCTCGCCTGCGCCGCGGCATTCTTTACCGTACCGCGACAGAGCTGGGTGCAACCAAGATCGCTCTGGGTCACCACCGCGATGACATTTTACAGACGCTGTTCCTGAACATGTTCTACGGCGGCAAAATGAAGGGTATGCCACCGAAGCTGATGAGCGACGACGGGAAGCACATTGTGATCCGCCCGCTCGCCTACTGCCGCGAAAAGGATATCGAACGTTTTGCCGAGGCCAAAGCCTTCCCGATCATTCCGTGCAACCTGTGCGGCTCACAGCCAAACCTGCAGCGTCAGGTGATTGCCGACATGCTGCGTGACTGGGATAAACGCTATCCTGGCCGAATCGAAACCATGTTCAGCGCAATGCAGAATGTGGTGCCTTCGCACCTCTGCGATATCAACCTGTTTGATTTCAAAGGAATTCAGCACGGTTCTGAAGTGGTAAACGGCGGCGATCTGGCGTTTGACCGCGAAGAGATCCCGATGAAACCGGCGGGCTGGCAGCCTGAAGAGGATGACACCCAGCTTGATGAGATGCGCCTGAACGTTATCGAAGTGAAATGATTTTTAAGCGTCTCAGCATCCACGCTGAGACGCTTCCCGCCCGCTTATTTCAGCAGACGAACCCGGCAGCTTTTGCCTTTAATCTTGCCGTTTTGCAGCTGTTTCCACGCTTTCTGCGCCACAGACTGACGCACCGCCACATACACGTGCGCCGGATGCACCGCGATTTTACCAATGTCTGCCCCGTCCAGCCCGATATCACCGGTCAGCGCCCCCAGTACATCGCCGGGACGCATTTTGGCTTTTTTACCGCCGTCGATACAGAGCGTTGCCATCTCTGCCGCCAGCGGCGTAATGGTGACGTTAGCCGGGGCATCAACCCAGTTCAGTTTGATTTGCAGCATTTCCGCCAGGATGTTGGCACGCTGTGCCTCTTCCGGCGCGCAGAAACTGATCGCCAGGCCGCTGTTACCGGCTCGCGCGGTACGGCCAATACGATGAACATGTACTTCCGGGTCCCAGGCCAGCTCGAAGTTCACCACCAGCTCCAGGGATTTAATGTCCAGGCCGCGGGCGGCGACGTCGGTGGCGACCAGCACGCGGGCACTGCCGTTGGCGAAACGTACCAGGGTCTGGTCACGGTCGCGCTGCTCAAGATCGCCATGCAGCGCCAGGGCGCTCTGTCCCGCCTCGGCCAGCGCATCGCAGACCGCCTGGCAATCCTTTTTGGTGTTACAGAACACCACGCAGGAGGCAGGCTGGTGAATGCTGAGCAGTTTTTGCAGCAGCGGGATTTTGCCCCGCTGGGTGGTATCAAAAAACTGCTGCTCAATGGCGGGCAGCGCGTCCACAGAATCAATTTCAATGGCGAGCGGATTTTGCTGCACGCGTCCGCTAATGGCGGCGATCGCCTCCGGCCAGGTAGCGGAGAAGAGCAACGTCTGGCGCGTTGGCGGCGCAAAGCGGGTCACTTCATCAATGGCGTCGCTAAAGCCCATGTCGAGCATCCGGTCGGCTTCATCCAGCACCAGAGTTTGCAGCGCATCAAGCGAGACGGTGCCTTTCTGCAGGTGGTCGAGCAAACGCCCCGGCGTAGCAACAATAATGTGCGGGGCATGCTGCAAAGAGTCACGCTGTGCCCCGAACGGCTGTCCGCCGCAGAGGGTCAAAATTTTGGTGTTTGGCAGAAAACGCGCCAGACGACGTAACTCTCCTGCGACCTGATCCGCCAGCTCGCGCGTCGGGCAAAGTACCAGCGACTGCGTCTGGAACAGCGTGGCGTCAATCTGCTGTAACAGCCCAAGACCGAAGGCAGCCGTTTTACCGCTGCCGGTTTTGGCCTGTACACGGACGTCGCGTCCTTCCAGGATCGCTGGCAGCGCGGCAGCCTGTACAGGGGTCATGGTCAGATAACCCAACTCGTTCAGGTTATCGAGTTGGGCGGCAGGCAGTACGTTCAGCGTTGAAAAAGCAGTCACAGTTATTCTCGCGGTAAAAGACTCACAGTCAGCAGGCGCGTATCCTCGCAGATCTCCGCCTCTGATGCGACATTTTAATCGGCACTTCGTCCGGTGGTGGATCCGGCATCGGTTGTGGGCGTGGAATCGGATCGGGAACCGGCACCGGATCAGTAGGCACCGGGTCCGATTGCCGCAGGGGTTGCAGCAGCAGTGATAAAAGCATGGCCATATAACCCTCCAGAAGAACGCGTTTGTCTCTTTTAGGTTAGTCGCTGCTGAGTTGCAGGCAAAAAAAAGCCGACTTATTTAAGTCGGCGTCGTACGAATCAATTTTGCTATGCAGTAATTCAAAAAAGGAAGTAAGACAATATGGAGCGCAACGCCCATCGCTTGACGTTGCATTCACCTGCGGAAGAGATATTGCACCTTATGGGTAAATCGTTTTTTGACTTCGCTCAATTAAAATAGCGTTTTAAGAAATTCATGGCGTCGAAAAAATGTAAATTTACAACCATTTACTGCGATGCAACCACCATGCAACACCACCAATCAAAACGACTAACATGATGCAAAACAGTGAGAAGCCGAAGCGGAAATCGCCGCCGGGGATCCCCCCCAGGTTGACGCCAAACAGGCCTGTCAGGAAGGTGCTGGGAAGAAAGACCATCGCCATCAACGACATGGTGTAGGTTCTGCGCGAGAGCGACTCCTGCATCACCTGCGAAATTTCATCGGTCATGACTGCCGTTCGTGCGATACAGGCGTCAATTTCATCCAGCCCGCGCCCCAGTCGCTCGGCGATATCCTGCATTCTGCGACGGTGATCGTCACTCATCCAGGGAAACCGTTCGCTCGCCAGCCGGGCATAGACATCCCGCTGAGGCGCCATATAGCGGCGCATAACAATCAGCTGCTTTCTTAATAACGCCAGAAAACCGCGGGGGGGGATTTGCTGGTCGATGAGATTATCTTCCAGATCGATAATCTTATCGTGCAGCTCTTCGATAAACTCGCTGGCATGATCGGTCAGCGCGTCGCAGACGTCCACCAGCCAGCCTCCACAATCTTGCGGACCGGTGCCCTCTTTTAAATCGCCGACGACATCATCCAGCGCCAGCACTTTGCGCTGCCGGGTCGAGACAATAAGCCGCTCGTCCATATAGAGGCGCATCGCCACCAGCTGGTCCGGGCGCTCATCGGTGCTGCCGTTAATGCAGCGCAGCGTAATCAGTGTCCCCTCGCCCATGCGGGTGACGCGAGGCCGCAGGCTCTCCCCGGCCAGCGCGTCGCGCACGTTATTGGGTAACAACGGCGTAGAGGCCAGCCAGTTGGCGCTCTCCGGGTGGGTATAGTTCAGATGTAGCCAGCAGGGATGCTGCTGATCGATAGTATCGTCGTCGGTGAGCGGCCGCGCCCCGCCTTTTCCATCCAGTAACCACGCAAATACTGCGTCAGGAACGTTAACTTCCGATCCTTTTATGCCTTCCACAGCGCCTCCGCCAGTAGCCTTTCTTTGCTGTCAGTCTAGCCACCCTGCCAGCTTAAGCAATATTTTCTCCCGGCATCGCGCTGAATTTATTCATAAAAGAGATTAATCCGGTTCCCTGGACACGATGAGAAAGCCTGGCGAACCAGGCTTATTATCAGGCTCGTGCGGGTAAGGCTCCACCCTCGTACAGGGGCGCCGTGGATGCCGCTTCCAGACGGAAGTTACGGGTACGGGTTTGCAGTTCATCAACCTGATTTTTCAGCACGGCTGATGAACCCGACAGCTCTTCAACCATCACCACGTTACTCTGGGTCACCTGCTCCAGGTCGCTCAACGCCTGGGTGATCTGGACGATGCCCTTTTCCTGCTCGTCGGTAGAGGTGGAGATCTCATCCATCAGTTTGCTGACCTGCCCGGAGCCGCTGACGATGTCGTGCATGTTTTTCTCAGCCTCCGCTACCACCATCGCCCCCTGACTGACGTTGCTGCTGGTGACGTCAATGAGTGACTTGATATTTTTAGCCGCTTCGGCGCTGCGATGCGCCAGGCTACGAACCTCACCCGCCACGACGGAGAAGCCTTTACCATGATCCCCCGCGCGGGCGGCTTCAACCGCGGCATTCAGCGCCAGAATGTTGGTCTGGAAGGCGATGCCATCAATCAGCGTGATGATCTCCGTCATCTGCTGGGCACACTCAGTAATGGAGTGCATGTTGTTGGCAACCTGCCCCATCAGCGCGCCACCTTTTTTTGCCTGAAGCGTGGCGGCACTGGCCTTTTCATTGGCCAGTCGGGTGTTATCTGCCGTATTTTTAGTGGTGGCGGCCATCTGTTCCATGCTGGCGGAGGTCTGAATCAGGGACGCCGACTGTAGCTCGGTTTTAGCGGCCAGCGCCGTGCTGCGGGCGGCGAGCTGTTCCGACAGGGTCATTGCGGTATGGGAAGAAGAGCGGATCTCACGCACCAGCGTAGCGAGATTGCTGGACAACGTATTGATTCCCGGGATCAACCGGCCTGCACAGTTATTACCAAATTCAGGGATGCTCACCCCCAGGTTGCCCGAGATAACCTCTTCGATGCTCCTTTTCACGGTGTTGATTGGCACAACCAGATATTGCGTCATGTAAACCCACAGAAAAACCCACGCGACGAGAAATAAAGAGTTTAGCAAAATTAACAAAGATGTTTGCGGTGCTAAAAATATAACCAGGCCATCAATAACGATAAACACAACTAGCAGATAACTCAGAATAAAAGTCCTCACACTTATATTTCTAAGCATAATAGATCCTACAGCGGTATTTTCAGAAGGTAATCACTATATAGCATTCAGTTTTTATTTTTTCACTCTGATTTCGCAGAGGCAAAGTTTTAATATTTAACATTTTATAATTTGCGTTAGGGAGAAACTTAATTTCACAAACACTCCTGTAAACAAATACGCTTTCAAAATCAGCCTGCTCTTATGACCATTAGCGCTACAAATGGTTGGTATCGCTATTTAAACCTTTATACTTAAGCCACAAATCAGTTTCGACAGAGAATATTTAGCTATGCTTAAATAACGTAGCGTGAATAACAAAAATTGTATTAATGCTTTTAACAGCAGCGATCTGATAGTGAATTAAACAGTTGGTTTCACGTGACAGCGGCGAATGAAAATTTACCAGTTGGTAAATTTAATACGAAATTCATACGGATATCACAAAAAAAACCTGTCCGATCGGATGAACTAGAGTATGTTTCAGAGAAGCCCACGCGTACCGCTCCGTCGTGGTCCTCAGGTATTTGAAGTGCCAATAAATGAGACTGACCTATGTCGCCTTCAGGGTTTGATGCACTGGACATGCTTAGAACGCCCGTATGGTTGGTATCCCCGGTAACGGAGGATGTGCTGTTCGCCAATACGGCAGCCAAAATGCTCATGCAGAATGCGACGCTGGATGTCATGCGTAAAGGCGTTTGCTCGGCCCATGCGCAGGCGACGCTTGCGATGTATGTTCCCGATTTAAAGGCACGTCAGGAGATCGTCGAAGTCTGGAGCGTGCGGGTCGATGACCAGCCAACCAGCCTTACCTGTCACCTCTCGTTGGCCGTTTTTGACACGATCGGTGAGGTGATTGTCTTCGAAGGCGTCGCCCGACAGCCGGTAACGGGACTTAAAGCCACTCGCTCAGGCACCTATCAGCGCAAGAAACAGGGCTTCTACGCCCGCTTTTTCCAGACCAACAGCGCCCCGATGCTGTTAATCGACCCTGCCCGCGACGGCCTGATTGTGGATGCGAATCTCGCAGCCCTCAATTTTTATGGCTACTGCCACGAAGAGATGTGCAGCAAGCACACCTGGGAGATCAACACGCTGGGACGCAATATTATGCCGGTGATGATGGAGATCGCGCGCCTGCCCGGCGGCCATAAACCGCTCAACTTTATCCATCGCCTTGCCGACGGAACGACCCGGCACGTACAAACCTATGCCGGCCCCATTGAGATATACGGCGATAAGCTAATGCTCTGCATCATTCATGATATCACCGAGCAAAAACGGCTTGAGCAGGAGCTGGAACACGCCGCGCTGCGCGACTCGCTTACCGGGCTGCTCAACCGCCGCCAGTTTTATCACCTCACCGATCAAACCTCACCAAACCATCTGCCGGCACAGCAGGAGTTCAGTCTGTTGCTGGTGGATACCGATCATTTTAAGCGTATCAACGATCTGTTTGGGCATCAGAAAGGCGATGAGGTGTTGATTGCCCTCGCGCGGATGCTGGAAAGCGGTAGCCGTAAAGATGATTACGTGTTCCGCTGGGGCGGCGAGGAGTTTGTCCTGCTGCTGCCCCGCACGTCACTGGATGCGGCCATGCAGATCGCAGAGACCCTGCGCACGGCAATCGCCCGCATTGCCATTCCCGGTCTACCCCGCTTTACTGTAAGTATTGGCGTTGCGCGGCATAACCCGGACGAGAGTATCGACGATCTGTTTAAGCGCGTGGACGATGCGCTCTATCGCGCGAAAAATGATGGTCGTAACAAAGTGCTGGCGGCGTAACTGCGCCTGCTGGCGTCCTCTGTTTTTCACTTTATTTTTGAGGAGTGGTGATGATGAGCAAGAAGATCCTGATGCTGGTCGGCGATTACGCGGAAGATTATGAAACCATGGTCCCCTTTCAGGCTTTGCAGATGATTGGCCATCAGGTTGATGCGGTCTGCCCTGATAAAGCTAAAGGCGATTTTATCATGACGGCGATCCATGATTTTGACGGTGCCCAGACCTACAGCGAAAAGCCCGGCCACCGCTTTGTTCTCAATGCCGATTTTACTACGGCGAAAGAGGCAGATTACGATGCCCTGTTAATTCCCGGCGGACGCGCGCCGGAATATTTACGCCTGAATAAGAAGGTACTCGAACTGGTGCGGGCCTTTGACAAGGCAGGTAAGCCGATTGCCGCCGTTTGCCACGGCCCACAGCTGCTGGCTGCCGCTGGCGTTCTTAAAGGACGAACCTGTAGCGCCTACCCGGCCTGCGCGCCAGAGGTCCGCCTCAGCGGTGGCGAGTATGCCGATATTGGCATCGACCAGGCGCACGTCGACGGCAATCTGGTTACCGCGCCCGCCTGGCCTGCCCATCCGCAGTGGCTGGCAAAATTTGCTGAGGTATTGCAGCAGTAAGCGGCTAAAGAGAGCCGTGACAGGCTGGTGGTTTCAGGCCAGCCTGTCGATATAGTTATTAATTGCTGACATCCATTTTTTAGCTCTTTATTTCAGAAGCAGATGTCACCATCGTCACCCACAATGGTCGGTCAACGACGCCTTCGCCACTTATAGTAAGCTGCGGTTTACCCTCGGAAATGTGTTCAACTGCACACGCAATCACTGACCAGGGTGCAGCAGGACCAGGATAGCCCAGGCTAGTGTCCAGATTGTACAAATCCTGTCCTATGTTTACAGGGCTCGACATGGCCATCAGTCCTGTAGCGATAGCCTGACTCCACTTCGCATTAACCCCTACCAGCCAGCCCACTGAAACGTCTTTAGCCTGGATCGGAACCCAATCTAACGCGCGTTCAAGAGCATAATGAAAATCTTCGTTACTCATCCCATGCATACGCTCCGGGCGATGTAAGAGAGCTAGCGGCTTCAGGCTATCAGCTTCCTGTGGATGGCTTCTCAACAATAAACCAACCACAACCTCTGCTGTCCCTTCAATCTCTTCGGGAGCCACCTGCACTGCGACGATCAATAACATCGCCCGGCTATCCATATTACCGTCCAGCCATTCATCCACCACCTCAAGCCCTCTGCCTTCAATATACGTTACTGGTTGCCGGATCTGGCTTGCAGCCCAGCACCGGTGCCAGATTAACTGTATCTGACGTTGAGACAATCGACTGTTGCTCTCCACAAGCACTGTGAGGGGTATATCGGCTGGAACAGATGCGAGCGCGTGACTCATTTCCTCGAGGGTATCACTTAATTCTCTACTCAAAAGCTGTTCTGGCGTCTCGTCATCAATAAGAGCCAGCCGGCTATGACGTTTACCTTCATCACTTTGCCAGGAGGCTTGAGTTCTTAAAGCCTGATTCTTACCCTGCAGAGCCTTCCTTTGCATTTGGCCATCTCTATCGCCATGCTCACGCAGAGCAGTGCGCAGACTGACATCTAAAACAGCCAGGCAACGTCGCCCCCTTTGGATTTGGTGTTGAAGAATTTGTTCACGTACTTCATTACTCCCATCAGCCGTTGCTTGTACTCCTCTATACCAGACGATGCGTACCAACAGCAGGCTCATCCAAATCAGGGCTGGAAATACAAGCGCCGTTTCCCAAAACTCTGCTGCATCAATTACAGATTTCCCTTGGTTGTTCAGAATTGCCCAGGCCGTACCGACCAGGCATCCGCCCAGCAGTAATAACAGCCATAGCCACCATTTGGGCAATTCGGGCTGGGGAGCGGGTGCAGGAATTTGTTTCAGATTTACAGGCATATTTAACGTACCGCCGCTTGTGGCAAGCTGGAAATTAACTGGCAGCCACAAGCGCACCGGTGGCCATGGAATGCAACGGGTACACCGTGATCCATAAAAGTGGGATGCCCTTCAGCAATAACATTTTGTCCATGACCTATGATTGGGCAAAATACAGGATCCCCCAACCGCGCCACGCCGATGCCCCCAAATTTCATATTAAGGGAGCCACTTAGCACTTTACCGCCACCGGTATGCGTATCGCCTATACGAATGATTCCTTTCATGGGTTTACTCCCCTTAGTTGCGTTAACAACGCTGCGATCGCTTACTGCTCATAATAAAGAGCAGTAAGTGATGCATTTGTTTTGGATAAAAATCGATTAGCTGCAGAAACGCATAGCCGCTTATGGAGCTCAACTTGCCGCTGCGACACAGCAGCCGGGCTAGGCTGGTTTAGTCGAAATCAGGGGATTCGGGCAGCGGCCTGCCCGTCTCCGGGTTGAGCTGCTTCGCTTTCGCCAGCGCCGCTATCAGCGCCGCGCTGGGTTTTGGCGGTGGCACATTGGCCTTCCACGCTTCCAGCCATTTAAGTTTTCCGTCCCACTCAGGGAGCGGCGCAGGGGGGAGAGGTACGATATCATTGATTTCCGGAACCGTAGGGTGGGCCCAGGAGTATTTTGCCAGCACTTTGCCTATCTGCTCGTAACGCCGGGCACGCTCCGAATCTTTTTCTAACGCCAGATAGAACAGTCTGTCCGTTGGTTCGGGGCCGGCAAAACCGTGCCCCAGGAAACCCGCAGAACCTGAGTCTCCCGCTCTCACCCCCAACTGGAATGCCTCAACTGCCTCCGGATATTTTTTCTCAATCGCAAGCATATTGCCTAATGAATTAGCCGCTTTCCCCTCTTCCTGCTTAGCAGCACAGTAGAGCATCTGCATGGCTATCTGTGGTGCCATTTTTGCCGGAGAAAGTTTTTCACCGATATAAGCCTGTGCCTGAGGGTTACCCTCATCCGCCGCCTTGCGGTAATAGCGCAGCGCCATCTCCGGATCCTGCGCCAGTCCTGCCGCACCGTGCTCCAGATAGATGGCAATAAAGTAGTATCCGGTCGCTATTTTTGCATCGATCAGTTGCTGGCTCAGGCGCAGACGCTCAGGACTGCTCAGCGAAAAACGCCCGCGCAGTGCCCCGTTCTGCAGGTTGATACTGGCTTTGTAATGCCCGTTTTCTGCCGCGATACGATACAGGCGCGCAATTTCCGTATCCAAATCTTTATCCCGGTTGATCAGGTTGTTTTTCTGCAACCAGCGGGCATAGTTAAACAGCACATCTGCATCAGCATCTGCTTCAGGAATAATCTGGTGTTTACAGGTAAACGCCAGCCGGGGGTTAATATCGGTCAGCGGGTTCATGGGCGCATTCCTGTAGGTAATGCTCTGGTCACAGGCGACCAGTAACAGGCAGCCCAGCACTGTCTGTATGACTGTCCTTTTCATCCCTCTCACTCTCTTTCCCTAATGTCAGTGCATTAACGCCAGCGATAACTCGCTGCCGGAAGAGTCTTACGCCTCGCCCACCAGACGCCAGTCCACCGGTCTTTCCTCCCGGAGCCACTTATCCTGCAGCGGCCAGGGGCGTGAACGAAACATCTCCACCGCCTGTGTCGGCATCACAGTACCCTCGCGGAAGTAACGGATAGTGTTATCAGCGGAGCCATCATGGGGTATCCATGCCGGCTGCCAGTAGCCGCTTTTGGGGCACGGCTCACCGCTGCGGCACATCAGCTGCGCCACGCTGTCCTTCTCGAAATCCGGGGATTCGGGCAGCGGCCTGCCCGTCTCCGGGTTGAGCTGCTTCGCTTTCGCCAGCGCCGCTATCAGCGCCGCGCTGGGTTTTGGCGGTGGCACATTGGCCTTCCACGCTTCCAGCCATTTAAGTTTTCCGTCCCACTCAGGGAGCGGCGCAGGGGGGAGAGGTACGATATCATTGATTTCCGGAACCGTAGGGTGGGCCCAGGAGTATTTTGCCAGCACTTTGCCTATCTGCTCGTAACGCCGGGCACGCTCGTCGTCTTTTGGCAGGCCCAGATAGTACAGAGTATTTGTTGGTTCGGGGCCAGCAAAACCGTGCTCCATGAAACTGGCTGAACCTGAATCTCCTGCTGCAACTCCTAGCTGGAATGCCTCAACGGCTTCCGGATATTTATCATCAATTGCAAGCATTATTCCTAATGATTTAGCAGCTTTCCCTGCACCCTGCTTAGCAGCACAGTTGAGCATCTGCATGGCTACCTGCGGAGCCATTTTTGCCGGAGACAGTTTTTCACCTACATAAGCTTGGGCCAGGGGATTCCCCTCATCTGCCGCCTTGCGGTAATAGCGCAGCGCCATCTCCGGATCCTGCGCCAGTCCTGCCGCACCGTGCTCCAGATAGATGACAATAAAGTAGTAACCGGTCGCTATTTTTGCATCGATCAGTTGCTGACTCAGGCGCAGACGCTCAGGACTGCTCAGCGAAAAACGCCCGCGCAGTGCCCCGTTCTGCAGGTTGATACTGGCTTTGTAATGCCCGTTTTCTGCCGCAATACGGTACAGGCGCGCAATTTCTACATCCACCGTTTAATCCCGGTTAATCAGATTGTTTTTCTGCAACCAGCGGGCATAGTTAAACAGCACATCTGTATCAGCCGACGCCTCAGGAATAATCTGATGTTTACAGGTAAACGCCAGCCGGGCGTTAATATCGGTCAGCGGGTCCATGGGCGCATCCTTGTGGGTATTGTTCTGGTCACAGGCGACCAGAAGCAGGCAGAATAAAATTAAGAGTCGTTTCATCAGTCCAGGTCACTCAGCGTCGGTTTGTTATAGAAGAATTTAATCAGTGAAGCTTCGGGACGTTTTTTTCCTGAGCCCTGATATTTTTCATTTTTATCCAGAAGATCCCCCCATTCCTTAAATGCCTTCGCCGGATCATCCTGCCCCCCTTTCCCATTAGTATGCAGATTCCATAACCGCCGCCGTAAATCCCGCGTCACGCTAGCCCACTCATGAGCAATATTCATTTCACTGTCCACCTGCATACTGCGCGTATTGATATTGGCTGAGCCATGTGTGGTAAACACATCATTCACAATCATTAATTTGGAATGAATATAAACAGGCATCCATTCATCCGCCGGCGAGTCTGGTGCGACTAATGAACAGATATGAACCTTCAAGCCGGGGCGTTCTTCAGGCAGTATCTCACTGTTTTGAATTTCATCCGCCCTCTTTTTAAAATCAGCAATTCTCTCACTTACCTCGCGGTTATATTTATGTATTTCGCCCGGGTCGATATACCCAGGCGCACTACTGAACCTTTCTTTACTAAGTTGGCCGACCTTACGCAGTCTGGTCACTTCAGGAATAGTATTAGCCTGGCCGAGCGTCTCCAGCATGCGCTGGGTATTAACGGTTCCGGCGCCAATACCTTCATCTGTTACGTTAGTCACAACAAAAAGATATAATTCGCGTCCCGCTTTACTCTGTCTTTCCGCAATCTGATTAATCAGTTCCGCCAGCGGCGGCCAGCGGAAATACTGATTTTCGATATAGATAAATTGTGTCGCATTATTCACCGCCTTCAGATAGAGCGTCTCAATATCCTGTTTCCCTGCCTGCACCTGAGTTCGTAATAACTGTGCCAGTAATGGAGTGCCGTAATCAGGTCTTGGTTTAAGATTTTTAGCCACAACGGCAGCATTACGGATAGTCAGCAGATCCTGACCGGTTTCTTTACGCCACGCCGTGGCAAAATTATGGTGAAGATGCTCCAGAATCGGGCCGGTGACCTGGCTGGAAATATCCTGCCGCGGCAGTTTACCATTCTGTCTGTAAACCAGTTACTGATGCCCTGACGCTGAATATGGCTTTCGGAAGAGTGAAGTTACGTAACTTCAGCAGCGCCAACGGCCCTTCGCCAGCCTCGGTTCGCAGGGTATAGTTCAACGGCCTGCCGTCGTGCGCTCGCCAGCTCAGACTCCAGCTGCTACCCGATCCGGCATAACGACTTACGGTGGCCTGATCAAGCAGGCGAATCCAACCCCAGACGCCGGACATGTCAGCATACTGCCGTGTTCCGGCCTGGGTGCTTACCCAGCTGAGGGCCGCACCTGGCCCCTCTGTATCAGCAGGCCAGTTAATCCTTTTCCAGGTGGGCATCTGATTCATATAGGTGAGCTTCTGGCTGTCGATCACCAGCGTGGTTTGCATAATGCCATCGGCCGTACCGGGGCGAAGCTCAAACGACAGCCCGGCCTCCCCTCGAGTAAACACCACATCAGAAATGTGGCTCAGGGTATCCACTGCCTGTAAGAATTCCGGATTAAAGGTCAGGCCCTGAGCGTTGATGCTGTCCGGTACCCAGTGACTCCCCTCTTTATGGAGCACGCCATTAAGTCGGGTCTGCAAAAAGCGGGTGATACGCCCGGAATCGGCATTAAGGTATTTCGCCAACAAAGGAAGCGACACCTCGCCGCTCGCATCTTTAAACGGATATCGTCCACCAAAAGCCGTATTCCAGTCATTTACCACTGCACTTTGCCACTGCGAGTTAAGGCTTTCTGCTGCAGGCGTCAGTACCTGTTGCCAGGCCTGCTCCATCGGACGCACAAATACCGTCTGCCCGAAACCACTCCACTCCTGGCCGAGCCCCGCCGCCACCAGACTGCCGTAATCGCGGGTTTCGGTTAAATCCACCGCCTTACCCTGAAACACGGTCTGCGCCAGTGCCTGGGTCATCGCCTGCGGGTCAGCAGCATTGGTCACCTGCTGAAGGCGCAGGCGAACCTGGGTAACGCGTGTGAGAAAAGTCTGTAGATTCAGGTTACTGGTTTGCGTTCCACCATCCCGGCTAACCATCAATGCCAGTACGGGGCCGAAAGTCGCATCCAGTGGACCGTGCGTACCCCCGCTCTGGTCAATGACTGGCTGTTTATCACTGCCCAGAAGGTGTTTAGCGGATTTCACCAGTGAATCCGCTATCGCTTCACCGGTCTCTCCGGCGCGTCCCTGAACGTTAAGAGTATTCATCAGCGCCACCAGTGGAGACTGACGGACATCCGCCATCAGGGTGAGTTGGTCAATGGCATCTGACAGGGTGGCAGTTTTTCGAAGCCGCAGGCTGTTGAGAAAATCCAGCCAGGCGCCGCTGTAATCCGCGAAATAGCGTGCCGTCAGGCGTTGTTTCAGCGCCTCCGGCGAGACCTGATGCGTCATGCGTTGCTGGCTGTCACTCAGCACCCAGTCCATTTCTTCTCGACGCTCCTTCACCACCTTATCGATGGCAGCTTGTACCGTTTCGTCCCAGGCCTGTCGGGTGAACATGCCCGGTACCACCTCATCGGTGGTGAACAGGCGCTCGGCGTCTGTGTCACCGGCCATGTCCGCCAGACGCATATCGGCATACTGGTTCGCCACCTGAGCGAGCATCTTCTGGTAGAGCGTGGACTCGCTGTTGCGCCTCCCCATCTGGCCTATTAACAGAGTGCGAGCCTGGCTCACCAGCATATCGTCGGCATGCAAACGCCACTGAGGATGTGACGCAAGGCTGGCACCGTAAAATGCCAGCAACGATGGCCCACTGCCCTGCCAGATACTGCTGGTTGAGCCTGAAGGCTGCGGCCAGTTACGCATCAGCGTGGCGGAGAACCACGCGGCGTCCATTTTTTCCGGACGTGCGAGCATCAGGTACAGCTTTAACTGATCGTAAGCGGATTTTGCCAGCCTTTCACGCAGCGGGCTTTCTGGAGGGAGTTGCACGAATGCATACAGCTCCTGGTGAAGATGCTTTGCAGCCGCATCGCGCAATAGCGGCTGTGCCAGTTCCCCGTAGCGCGGATAGAGTGCCGACAGCAGAGCATTGTTCTGGCTCAGGCCGCCACGGGTGTACCAGGGTACGCCGTGCTGTGATCGGTATTCCAGCCGGGCAAGGGTCTTCTGTAGTTCAGTCAGGGCCTGCAAATGTGCTACCGGCGGCTGCTTTTCTGCCGACGCCTTCTGCAGTTGCTCCTGTGCAGTTGCCACCAGACTGCGGTTGGCAATAAATGAGACAGCCATCGACGCGCCCCAAAGGAGGAGCAGAGCAGCAGCGGTGAGGGCATATGCCTTCGTCCAGGAAAACCCCGTTTTCTGCGCCTGTAGTCCGGCGGGTAAATAGAGAACAGAATCCTGAATGATATCCCAGCGGTTATCACGTCCCCAGTGATGTTTCACGCTGCGTTCACCGCCGACAGTCGCCGGGCTGAAGACCACGCCGGCCAGCGGTAGCGGACGGTACGGATTAACCAGCACTGATAACGGCTCCGCTACCGTTTCCGGTTTACGGGTAAGCTGGTCGGCCAGGCTGAGCAGGAAATGATATTGTGGGTCAGTGCATGCCTGCTGTATCCCCTGCCCGGTCAGGTGCGGTATCAATCCGGCCAGTTGTGCGGCAAGCGTCTGCGGAGAGCATTTTGCGGGCAACAGGCAGCCCACTGGCTGAGTGATGCGTCCCGGCTGGTCACCGGAACAGGAATGCAGCGACCAGACATACAGGGGAAGTTTCCAGCCCAAGACTACATAGCGGCGGCTCAGGGCATGGGATAGTAAATCCATGGTGTCCAGTGAGAGTGCGGGACTCGCGCTGCCCTCTATATCTGGCAGTCTGTCCAGACCTGACGTCACCCAAACCATACCGTCCGCGGGGCGACGGCGCAGTTTACGTAGAGCAATCAGCCAGTCGGAATCCAGATGGGTCGCCGGATCACCCCCCCACAGCAACAGTGTTCCCTGATCTTCCTGCCAGAGTTCCTGCGTGAGTTTTGGGGTGAGCCGCTCAATATCAGCCACGCTTCCGGTAACGAGCAAAATACGGGTTTTGCGTGACCATGTGCGACCGTAAATATGGCGAAGATACAGACGAATACTCTTGAGCTCCTCATTGTATTTGCCCACTTGAGCAGATAATAAATCGTCCCGATGAGGTCTTTTGCCTGACAATTCCCGGAGTTGCTGGATAAAGCTCTGTGAGATGAACCACTGCCCCAGCCGGGCAAATACATCGTCAAAGAACAGAATAAATAAACAAGCACCAGCTACAGCGAGCGATAAAGCCAGTTTTTCCTCTGTAGTAATAAGATGAACGAGAGGGTTTTCAATCCAGATAAGAAAGCCACCGACGACCACAATCAGCAGGATAATTAACCATGAACTGAGGCGCTTTTTCTTTTTCACATCGCTTTCCTTTGCGTAAGATTAAGCGGGACGGACAATCACCATTTGTATGGTTTTAGCGTCAGCTATCAGCCATTGAGCCAACCCTGAAACAGTAGCGTGCTCACAAGCGCAAATTAACATGATGTTGCCTACAGCCGTCCCCGGTTTGCCAAAAACATCATCCAAAATCATTTCTCCTTTCTTTCCTTTCAAATAGCCCTGCTTATCCATTGATTGAAGAAGGTTAACCAGCACATCGCCATTTACCTGCGAGCGCCATAAATACCAGGGTGAATCGGGGGTCATCTTTCCCCAGCAAGCCACATCAGTAACAGATTCGTCATTTCTATCAACAACAACCGGACGATGTATCCAAATTTGCGGCTTTGTGTGCTGCCGCTCCAGCCATGAGGGAGATGCCAGCAATAGGGCAGATACTGATTCCGCTTGTTGATTGCGGGGCTGGAGAAACAAATTGATCTCAATGGAAAGAACAAGCGATGCATCTTTCCTGTCAAGCCATTCATCTATCCACATCACTCCATCGTTATGCTTAACAATATTGACTCTATGTACAGCAACTGATGCCGGAAATATCTTTTGCCAGATATCGAGAATATGTTCATTGTCCAGCGTGCCATCATGAAGAAGGCGGACAGACAGATTACCGGTAAACTGAAGCAACTCAGCATTCAGTTGGCTGACAACATGTTTAAGTAATGGCTCAAGCCGTGACTGATATCCTGTTTCAAGGAATATTGTTAATGGAGGAGAAAGTGAGGCCGTAGTCAGCACAGACTGGTGGGTCAGAGAATACTGTGTCTGAAGGGCTGTCCCACCTCGTAAAAGCGCTACAACAAGTTTGTTACTGGCAATCGGTGTAACATAGCTCATTCCCAGTACGCCAACTGCTCGTTGACCCAGAATAATTTGCTCGTCATACTGTTTCTGATGTAAATGATTCCACCAAAGTATGCGATCGCGTTTGTTCTCATAGTGCCGCAACCGGATAATGTAACCTGCCAGCCCAAAAGCGAAAGGGGTCACCAGCGTACAGTACCAGAACCAGGCAGAATGCGTGGATAGCCCCCTGGGCCAGAGATAAAGCGCCAGTGTTGCCCCCGCAACCACACATAATGCAATTACAATTAACCAGCGCGACTTATCCGGAGGAAGAGGTAGCTGCTTCATCTTCGGGTTTTGTTTAAGATCAACTGGCATAAATTAGCGCTTTCCGGCATTGGGTAATGAAGAAATCAACGTACAACCACAGCCACAACGATGACCATGCAGAGCAACTGGCTTTCCATTAATCTTTGAGCCTTCATCACCCTCTATAATATAAGTCTCGCCATGTACGGGACAGAATACTTTATCCATTAGGCAGGCTACTTCCAGCCCCATAAATTTCACACCGGAACTACCTTCAAGTACGGTGCCACCATGGGTAGTTTTATCATAAATACGAATAACACCATGCATAATCCCTCCTTATGCCAGAAAATACATCGTCCCGAATAAGACTATCAATATAAGAATCGACCAAGCCAAATTGAAACAATACTTACCAACAAAGCTTTTTTCGATCCACCAACCGGATTTATTAATCACCTCAAAAACAGGGTTTTTCTATCTGCGTTACTAAATTCATCAGAGTGTTGTTCTCCAATCGTACCATCCGTTTTTATTCCCCATGATTTTCCGAAACTAAACTCCTTGCGCCTTCCCCATTGCGCTTGTTTCTTGAAACCAACTCGGCCTGTACTTATCCCCGCTTTGATTGTCGGGTATTGACTCAGATCACAGCTCGCGCAACTGATTAATAAACCAGAAAAACCACTGTTCAATAAAACAATTTTTAATGATCTGTCCCTGACACCCGAACTCGCTCAAGAACGGTTCCGCCAGGGGAGTTTTTTCATTAATACGAATGCATAAAAATCTACCTGCAAAATTAATGCTCGACTGGTTCAGAAAGGTTGACCACACAACGTGCTGTTTGGTTAGGTAAAACTATACTGTCTTCAGGAACACGCGGTGAACGAAAGGTTCGTCCCACTGTTGAACCAACTATTCCATTGTAGGTATCTGAAGACCTCGCCACTTTCTGATATCCCTTTCCTTTGTATTTGAACTCAGGTTTTTCAGGTCCCTGAGGATCCTTTGTGGGTGAGTTTTTATAATAATCAGGATCATACCAGTCACTGACCCATTCGAAGCCGTTTCCGGCCATGTCGTAGATACCAAGGGGGTTGGGTGGAAAAGCATCACCCGGTAAGCTGGAGTAAGACCTCAGATGGGTTCCACTTTTTAAGGCATATTGTTGCCTGTCAAATTCAGTACCAAGATTGATGCCCCTGTTTTTTCCGCCGCTGTGAAATTCAATGTCTGCTTTGCCCGTATTGGTGGGTAAAACCACAAATTGTCCGCGGCTTCGGGCGGCGTACTCCCACTGCGCTTCGGTTGGCAGGGAGAAAGGCAGGCCCGTCATTTTCCCCAGCCAGGCGCAGTAATCTGCCGCCTCATACCAGTCAATTCTGGCGGGTGTTTCGGGCGTACTGTTATATTCTGCCCATTTATCTTTTAATGCATCACGAACGTCTCTTACAGGCCGGTGATGGTAATCCAGAAACAGGTGATAATCCCGGTTGCTGATTTTGAATTTGCTCATTGAGTAGCTGGTCAGTTCCACCCTGTGCAGGGGTTTGCTGTCCGGATAAGGGTCAATCTGACCGCCATATAGCTTCTCGCCAAAGTCCCCCATTTCAAAACCACCGCCTTCGACAAAAACCAGGTTTGTTTTTATATTTTTAATAAAGTTATTTAGTTCTGCCTGTTTCACCTTTTTATCATTTTTCGATGATTCCGGTTTATCACAAGCAGTTAACAACAACACTGACGTTATTATGACAAGTAATTTATTCACAGATATCTCTCCTCAGACCAGTGCCTGATTATCAGAGAGTGGGCCAAATTCCCCCATCCGGGGATATAACGGGTTAGTGCCCTGCGCCAGTTTATAATCGTAGGTATTGTTCATTGCCAGAGCGTAGCCCCACGCAACCTGATCACGAATGCGGGACTTAATGATGTCCAGCTCATCATCACGGTTCAGGCCTTTCTGTAAAAACCTTAGTCATTGACGATAATAGGAGTGTTAACAACACATCTTGCAGTCATATCCCCCAGAAAATAATCATTTTCTGTAACTCTTGGATGTCTGAAGGATCTGTCTACAACAGAACCAACAATTCCGTTATAGCGTTCAGAGGAGCGAACAACTTTCTGATAGCCATCGTTTTTATATTTATAGGTCGGATGAGTCGGCCCTTGAGGATCCTTTGTTGGGGAATTTTTGTAATAATCTGGATCGTACCAGTCTTTAACCCATTCATAACCATTCGCGGACATATCATATACTCCTAGCGGGTTCGGAGGATAATTATCACCTGGCAAACTTGAAGCGGAACCAAGAATAGTTTTTACTTTCTTTGAGTACGATTCCCTGTCAAAGCTAGTAGCTATATTTATACCTTTGTCCTTTCCTCCAATACGATGTTCAACTTCCGCCTTTCCTGTATTTGTCGCTACACTAAGAAATTTTCCACGGCTTCTTGCAGCATATTCCCATTGAGCTTCGGTAGGTAAGGAAAATGGCTTTTTGGTAATTTCACCTAACCAATTACAATAACTTTCCGCTTCATACCAATCTATATGCGCAGGCGTATTTGGTGTTACATTTAAGTCATCATACCATTTTTGCAAGCTTTTTTTGACCTCCCTTCGCTTTAACCCCTTACTGGCTAGATAAAAATCATACTCTTTATTTGTGATTTTAAGCTTACTTATTGAAAATCCATTCAATTCAATTTTGTGCGAAGGCTTGCTATCAGAGTCAGGATCTATTTGCTGACCAAAAATCAGCCCGCCAAAGTCACCCATTTCAAAATCACCGCCTTCGACAAAAACGAGGTTTGTTTTTATACTTTTAATAAAGTTATTTAGTTCTGCCTGGCTCACCTTTTTATCATTTTCCGGCGATTCCGGTTTATCACAACCAGTTAACAACAACACAGATATTATTATGCTAAGTAATTTATTCACAGATATCACTCCTCAGGCCAGTGCCTGATTATCAGAGAGTGGGCCAAATTCCCCCATCCGGGGATATAACGGGTTAGTGCCCTGCGCCAGTTTATAATCGTAGGTATTGTTCATTGCCAGAGCATAGCCCCACGCGACCTGATCACGAATGCGGGACTTAATGATGTCCAGCTCATCATCACGGTTCAGGCCTTTCTGTAAAAAACTAGTTATTGACGGAAACGGGAGAGTTGACCACACAACGTGCTGTTTGACTGGGTGGAATACTGTCTTCAGGAACACGCGGAGAACGAAAGGTTCGTCCCACTGTAGAACCTGTTATTCCGTTATAGCTGTTTGAAGATCTCATGACTTTCTGATATCCCTTTCCGTCATATTCGAATTCAGGCTTTTCAGGTCCCTGAGGATCCTTGGTGGGTGAGTTTTTATAATAATCAGGATCATACCAGTCGCTGACCCATTCGAAGCCGTTTCCGGTCATATCGTAGATACCAAGGGGGTTGGGCGGATAAGCATCACCCGGTACATTTGATAATTCTTCAAGATGCGTATTATTCTTTCTTGCGAATAATTTTCGATCGTAACTGGTACTTATGTTTATTCCACGATCTTTTCCTCCGCTGTGAAATTCAATGTCTGCTTTGCCCGTATTGGTGGGTAAAACTATAAATTGTCCGCGGCTTCGGGCGGCGTACTCCCACTGCGCTTCAGTTGGCAGGGAGAAAGGCAGGCCCGTCATTTTCCCCAACCAGGCGCAGTAATCTGCCGCCTCATACCAGTCAATTCTGACGGGTGTTTCGGGCGTACTGTTATACTCTGTCCAATCATCCTTCAATGCAGCGCGCACTTCTCTTACTGAGTGGTGATGATAATCCAGAAACAGATGATAATCCCGGTTACTGATTTTGAATTTGCTCATTGAGTAGCTGGTCAGTTCCACCCTGTGCAGGGGTTTGCTGTCCGGATAAGGGTCAATCTGACCGCCATATAGCTTCTCGCCAAAGTCCCCCATTTCAAAACCACCGCCTTCGACAAAAACCAGGTTTGTTTTTATATTTTTAATAAAGTTATTTAGTTCTGCCTGGTTCACCTTTTTATCATTTTTCGAGGATTCCGGTTTATCACAAGCAGTTAACAACAACACAGATATTATTATGCTAAGTAATTTATTCACAGATATCACTCCTCAGGCCAGTGCCTGATTATCAGAGAGTGGGCCAAATTCCCCCATCCGGGGATATAACGGGTTAGTGCCCTGCGCCAGTTTATAATCGTAGGTATTGTTCATTGCCAGAGCATAGCCCCACGCGACCTGATCACGAATGCGGGACTTAATGATGTCCAGCTCATCATCACGGTTCAGGCCTTCCTGTAAAAAGGTCCGAAGCTCGGATTCCTGCCAGGATACCAGTGCGTCCTCACTCATCGGATGCGACAACGCCAGATCCGTTCCATCCTTCGAACAGTGGGTCATCACTTTTGTCCATTCACGTCTGGTCTGGATAGTAGACAGAATATTGATAATAGCTTTCTTGCGGTCATGATAAATATCCGGAATAAAGCCATCACCTCGATTGTTAATATCAACATGATCCCAGAACCCATGTCGTGTAAGCAAATACAATAAGTTCCCCTTTGCTTCGGGAGTAAAACTCAATAACCTTTCAGGAATGGTGTTTAATTCTTTTGCAAGTTGGTTTCGCTTTGAAGATGCATTGACTCCATCAGTCATATCTTCCTGGAACTCTTTAAAAGTAGTACGAATAGTGTCAACCATCGTGTCTATTTTATCAAGCAACTGTACAACCTTATCCTTCATATCAGAAATCAGCATGACACATATTTTGCTATACGCTTTAAATGCATCCTCGACAATCAATTCAAAGAAATGATAATCCAGCCCATATAGCTGATAGGCCAGCCAGGCACCGAAATCTGCCAGCTTTTCGTAACCCACCTCGCATAAAAAAGCCCCTTTGGCTCCAAGACCACAACACAAGCTGGCTGCGATTTTAAAGCAAAACTTACCGTTCAAGAATGTACAATAAAAGGTTGCCCCTCCCCCCAGGCCAGCCATACCGGTAATGCTGGAGCCTATGTTACAAAAATCAACGTATTCAGCGGCAGCCTTTGCCCCCTCTCCCATTTTTCCCTGGTATGCTGTCGCGGCAACAGGCTTTAACCACTGAACACCGCCCTTCAGACCAGCTTCTACTTTCGCCCCGCCAAACAGTTCGGCGCTGCTGGTTACACCTTCATCGCCTTCCTTCATCTTCTTGTGGAATGTCTTGCCGGAAATACGACGCTCATTAAAACGAGGAAGGGTATTCTCGGGATCGCGTTTTCCCATCAGAATCTGTTTCGCACCAATTGTGGTGACCTGTAACTGGCTTTCTATCTGGGCAGAGGCACCAACAAACCCAATCAGTTCAGTTTCTAAATACAGGCGAAGCATGCCCATATTCAGAATATCAGCATTTTCAGGTGTGTACGCCAGTGGCCAGCCCACGCGGTCAGGAAGGTAATAGGTTGCACTGGCAGAGCCTTGTGCAATAGCAAGAACAGCGGAAGCTTCTCCTTTTATAGATAACTTTCCATCTTTGGCATCCCATTCTCCACTGGCACCAGCATTGGCAGTAAAGCGCATGAATTGTGCACCGGCAGAAACATCAACATGATTACCAATTTCTTTCCCGTCAACAATCAGGCTGTTATTCCAGCAATCCGCCCAGTCTGTCAGCGTTTTATCGATTTCTCCGATATCTTCTTTATCCAGGCTGAATAACTCAATACTGGTATCAGGTTTCGGAAATTCTGTTTTCGTGAGCTGTGCTTTTAGCTTTTGGGTATCAATACCTTTCCGGTTACCGTTTTTGTCATAAATAAAAATGCTTTCAGCAGCAGAGGCTTTGTCTTTTGCCTTGAGTGAAACGGTATGTTTCTTTCCGGCTCCCAACTGGTCGTAGTATCCCTTTTTTACGTACACATATTTACTACCGGGGCCGGAGCGCCGCCCGTGCTTCTTCTTTGTAATAACCGGTATCAGTTCGACAACGGTCTCATAGCCTGCCGGAGTGAAGTCTCCCAGTTTATCCCGCAACGCAGCTTTTTTCTCATCCAGAATTTTTTGCTGCGTTGTAGCACTGTCCTCAAGCTCAAATTCCGCAGCGTTTTCGGAAGGGGTACTGAATGCATTGCCATAATTTTCAATAGCTGAAGAGTAGGCCTTACCAGCCTCATGCACATCATTCACTGCTGTCAGTAACTCACCCCAATGGCGATCAAAATCATCACAGGCCTCTTCAGCAAGGATTATCAGTTCTTCAGTATCCGGTCTGAAATAAACAGTGGCAGAAGCGTGGTACACATCCACAGCATTACCATTTTTCTTGCTTAGTGTATTTTGTGCTACAGGTTCACTTTTTCCGTTCATTTTTGTCAGTCCCTTTACTCAAAAAACAAATTAATTGAGTCTGGATCGAGGCCATAATGAGATTGTGTTATGCCATTTTCATCCGTCACTCCCCGGATAAGTTTTCCGTCCGCAGTTTCGATACGGTAAGGCACATAAGGCTTAGGCTGTTTAGTGGATGTATCCAGAATCCTGAACCCCCCATTCATCGGATTATGAAATTCAGGATCGCTAACCGATACTGGAGAAAGTGCCTGTTCTAATGAAGCACTGCCTCCCCATAAAATATTTGCACTTTTTAGATCTATTTTCCCTGGTGCACCAATTTCCACCGAGCCATCTTTGATTTTGATATACGCCCCACCTTTACTGGTCAGCGTAATACCCTGAGCAGCATTCAGTACAATTTCGCCACTAACGCTGTTAATGTTCATTTTTTTATCCGACTGAAGGCGCATGGCGTCCGTTTGCGCCTGAATATCAACTATTCCCCTTGCTGCAAATATCTTCATTCCCATTTTCTGGGCAAACAGACTGATAGTTTCACCTGCCGCAACAGTAAACTTCTTAATTATACTTATATCCGCATTCCCACCCGCTGTCGCGGTCAGAGTATGGCCTGCGGAAAGCTGAATAGTTTTCGGTGTAACCAGACCAATACCCGCCGGAGCGGAAGCCAGTAGCCCCGCATCTTTTAACTGTGCAAGCATATTGCCAAGCTGCTGTTGAGAAGCTGTATCGGCTTCCAGCGCACCTGATACACTCGCACTCTGCGCTAGCGCTGTCACCAGTTGCAACGCACCCTGTAATTGAGCGATCGCCGCGTTCATATCCAACATCTGTCCCTGTGCTTTCGGCTGAGCATCGGCACTGAGAAAGATCCCTTTCCCCCCTCTTATTGTGACCCAGTCATCGGTGCGCAGCTCAGCACCTTCTCCCCGTAATCCCCTCGACGCATCCACATTATGTCCCAGGTTCAGCTGCGTCTTGCCGCCATATTCGGTGCTGAGCTTGATATGCTCCTCGCCGCGCTTGTCCTCCATCCGCAGCTTATTATTGGTCGGCGTGCGGATTACATTGCGCGTGCTGTTCTTCTCCGTTACGTGGTCAACATGCCGCGAGTCGTGCAGCGCATGGGCGATATACGGCCTGTCAGGGTCGCCCTCATGGAACGCGATCGCCACCTCCGTTCCCTGGATCAGTGGAAAGTGGAAGCCGTACACGTCGCCACCGTAAGGTTTGGCGAGACGCACCGGCATGCTCTCCTGCCCCTGCGCCTTACCGTCCCGGTCAGCATCGAATTTCACCCGGTACAGGCCGGAGGCATCCTGCCAGGCATAGATATCATTGGCTTTAGCGCTGGTGACGCGCGCCGTCATGGTGCCCGTCACCTTGGGGCGCGGCAGCAGCGGCGGACGCCAGCACACCGTTTCGCTGTATGGCACGCCAAAAATATCTACCTGAAGAGCGCTCTTGCGGCTGGCGGTAAAATGCGTGCTGATAAGCAGCACCGGTTCCTGTAATAGAGCTGGCAGGGTTGGAGGCAAATTGTCGGTAATGGTCAGAACCTGAGCGGGAGCCAGCCACGCCGCAGTGCTGTGGCCTGTAATTTGCGACTGGTCTGCCAGAAAACGTTCATGATCGAGGCGGGCATAAAAGTTGGCAGTCTCCGCCTGCGGGTCGATTTTGTCGCCACGCGCAAGATGACGTAGACGGTAGTGATAGGCATCGCCATAAGTCACCCCTTCGCCGTCCCCACGGGTCATATCCGCAGGCGCAGACTGCAATATGCTCTGTGCATCGCGGTGGTTGTAATCCCGGGCTGTGACACTGGCTTCCACCACATTATGGGTAACATTCAGTCCCCACACCGATTCAGCACCGTTGTCGCTCATCCCTGACGGGCTGTTGACTGGCAGGGTTTTACCAAACATCAGCGACCGCTGCGCATCGGCAAAATGCACCACCTCGCTTTGTGCGTCTTCCTGCAAGGTGAAGAAATAAAAAATTCCCACCTCAGCCAGCAGACGCTGGATGAAAGCCAGATCGCTCTCCTGGTACTGGTTTATCTGCTCACGCTTCGGGTAGTTTTGTTTAAGATTAAATTCATATTCCCAGCCGTGCAGACCGTGCTCCTGCAGTATCAGCTCCACCACGTCCGGCACTGATTTATTGACAAAGAAACGGTGGGACCGGAACTGCCTGTCCAGCAAGGATATAAAAGGTTTCAGGGTGATGCGGTACAGCGTCTGGTCGGCAGAGCCGGAGATACGTCTGAAATCCGTGATGACGCCATGGACCTTTTTTTGCTCAGGCAACACCTCCAGTAACCCGGCCCCAATCGTCAGGGTTGACGGTTTACGTAAAAACTCGCTGGCGTCAAGCTGCTTGTTAGTGCTGGTAAATATGATGTCATAGGCGTATATCCGGCTCATCCCTTCCATACCACTGAACTCTTCAACATCCAGCGGCCAGGTACAGGAGGGAATATCAAGGCGATAACGGTTCAGGGTTCCCGGCGTCGCAAGAGCGTTTTGCAGAGAGTCTTTTAAAGTCATTATTTTCATTCCATGAATTTAATTAAGAGGATCTGAGGTATAGGGGTATTCACAGGATCCAGCATGGTTGCCCTGAACAGGCGTAATATCAGTATTTTTCATTTCGCTATAGGGCCGTATTATCTCCATATCCGTAAGAGGAATATTGAAAATGCACCCACGGCTAATTTCCACTCCAGAGACCATTCTTCGTGGCGTGTCTTTATGGCGTTTTGATTGCAGTACATAGGAAATGATGAACTGCCCTTTTTCCGGAAAATGATAGAAAGAGGGAGGAAGGCATAACTGACCCTTTTCTACCCTGAGGGGTGGGAGAAAGATAATTTTCTTTTCACGTGGTAGCGTCCCGCGCGGATTAATAGCAATATTTACCGGTTGATAATCCTCTGCATCCGGTATATCAAAACAGATATCTCCTCCTCTTGTACTGACTGTTGTTTCTTCGTCGAATCGCCATCGGTCTCCAGGACAACCAGTAAGCACAGGGAGACAGAATAATAAAAAAAAGGCTGAAAAATAATGTTGCCGGATCATGCTTACCATGGAAACCCCCGCAACGTATTTTCATACTGCTTCTCAAGCACCGGCTCACTGATATTCCCATCAAGTGTAATGACATGATGATCCCGGAGCCCACACCATTTTGTGTATCCCTCCGAAAGCAGAATAAAATGGTCAGAGATAATCTGTGCCTGCTGTTCCATAGGATATTCACTTAAGAGTCGTCCATCCAAAACATAACGATAACTCACCGCCCAGCTCACCAGTCCCCGACCGATGACATTCATTCCCTTTTCCCGCTGCCAGACATGAACCATTTCATGAATAAACATATGTTTATAGAAAGGAACACTGAGCGAATAATCTTCCCGGTAATGCTCACGGAAATAAATTTCTCCATTTGGTGCCATAGCCGTATTTTTGTTCTGTAGCCCAAAGGGAAGATAGCTGTCATGATGGATCCAAACCTTATGGTATGGGATCGTCGATCTGAATACCGACTTCGCCAGCGCAATCTCACCTGAAGTCAGTAACCGCAGCGTTCCTTCTTTCTCTTCTTTTTGATTAGCATTCTTTTTTTTATCATGGATGGTCATTGCTCACCTTCCTGTCGTAGCTCAATCACAATCCCCTCGTCTTCATCCCAGCCAAGGATCAGGTGCCGTGGCTTTTGCCCCGCCGCCATATGCGTTAGCAATTGCCGGCTCAGCACCGGCAGTATCTGCTGGTTAAGCAGGCTGTCGATATTGCGCGCCCCGGTGTCCGGCAGCAGGCAGGCGGCGGTCAGCGCGTCATACAGGCTTTCGCCGATCTCAGTCGTCATTCCGTAGTGTCGTTGCAGACGTGTGCTCACCTGTGCCAGCTTCATACCGACGATGCTGCGCATTGCGGCTTGTGCCAGCGGACGGTAAATCACGGTCTGGAAACGCGCCAGCAATGCGGGCTGGAAGTGGTCGCGCAGCAACGGGCGCAGCAGTTCATGCAGGTCACCTTCAGTGACCTCCGGCTGTTCGTCCAGCATCTGCATGATAGGGTCGCTGCCGAGGTTGGAAGTCATCAAAATCACCGTGTTACGGAAGTCGATTTCCCGCCCCTCGCCGTCACGCATAAAACCGCGGTCAAAGACCTGATAGAACAGGTTCATCACGTCCCGGTGCGCCTTTTCCACTTCGTCCAGCAGCACCACGCTGTATGGACGCTTGCGTACCGCTTCGGTGAGGATGCCGCCCTGGCCGTAGCCGACGTAGCCCGGAGGCGATCCCTTGAGCTGGGAGACGGTGTGCGGCTCCTGGTACTCGGAAAGGTTGATGGTGATAAGGGATTTCTCGCCGCCAAACAGTTCATCGGCAAGCGCTAAAGCGGTTTCGGTTTTGCCGGTGCCGCTTGGGCCGGTCAGCAGGAAAACACCCTGCGGGCCGTTCTCCGGCGCGAGGCCCGTTTTTGAGGCGCGCAGGCGCTGCGCAATAGCGTTCAGCGCCACATCCTGGCCCACCACACGTTTGCTCAGACTGGCTTCCAGACTCAGCAGTTCCGTCTGCTCATCCTTCATTAATGAAGAGAGCGGCACGCCGGTCCAGTCGGCAATGACGGTGGCGACAGTACGCGTGTCCACGTCCAGCCCAAGCAACGGGTTACCCTGCTGAACTTCTCTCAGTTGCTGTTGCAGGTCGGCAATCTCCGCCTGACGCGAGATATCCGCGCGGCAGGCGAGCAGTTCTTCTGTGAGTTTCAGCTCCTGGCCGTACTGCGTTTCCAGCGCGTCGAGCTGCAGGATAATGTTGATTTCGTCCTGTTCGATGGCGGCCAGGCGCTCTCCATGGGTGGCGTGACCCACCGCCATATCCTCCAGCAGGGCCTGCTTTTCCATCGCCAGGGCCGTGAGCTGCGCCTTCATCCGGGTTAGCGGTTCCGGCACAGTGTCAAGGCTCATGCGAATACGCGCCGAGGCGGTGTCCAGCAGGTCCACCGCCTTGTCCGGCAGCTGACGGCCGGTGAGGTAACGCCTGGAGAGGATAACGGCGGCTCTAACGGCTTCATCCGTAATGTGCACCCCGTGGTGATGCGCATAGCGGGATTTTAGCCCCCGGAGCATCAGGCAGGCGGTGTCGTCGTCCGGCTCGTCAACCTTAACCATCTGGAAGCGGCGCTCCAGGGCAGCATCGCGTTCGAAGTACTGCTTGTACTCGCTCCAGGTGGTGGCGGCGATGGTGCGCAGTTCACCGCGGGCCAGGGCCGGTTTCAGCAGGTTGGCTGCATCCGCCCCGCCCGCCTGATTGCCTGCGCCGATAATGGTGTGGGCCTCGTCAATGAAAAGGAGAACCGGCAGTGGCGATTGCTGCACCGCGTCTATGATGTTTTTCAGCCGCTGTTCGAACTCACCCTTCACACCTGCACCCGCCTGCAGCAGGCCAAGGTCAAGGGTGCGCACCGAAACAGGTTTAAGCGCATCCGGCACATTGCCTTCCGCAATGCGCAGCGCCAGCCCCTCCACCAGCGCGGTCTTGCCGACACCCGGCTCGCCTACCAGAATCGGGTTGTTCTTGCGGCGTCTTGAGAGAATGTCCACCATCTGGCGGATTTCATTATCCCGGCCAAACACCGGGTCGATTTTACCCTCGCGAGCGCGGGCGGTGACATCGAGGGTGAACTTATCCAACGCGTTCTGCAGGGCCGGATTCAGTTCCCCTTCTTTTACTCCGGCATCAACCGGCCGGCCGATAAATTCCACCTCACCGCCCTGCGTCATCTCAGCCTCCTGCTGCACCTCCGGTCGCTCGTCCGACTGCGCATCCAGCAATGGACGTAAACGCTCCAGCTGACTCTGGGCCAGCGTTAACAGCGGCCACAGACCATCGCAGCGGGCCAGACTCTGTTTTTCCACCAGCGCCATCAGCAGGTGAATGCTGCGAATGTGCTCCTCCCCTGCCAGCGAGGCGCGCAGCCAGGCATCCTGCATTAACAACTGCACCGCGTCCGAAAGCTGCGGACGGCTGCGCACTGAGCGCGGCAGTGAATCCATGAACACCAGCAAATCCTGCCAGATGGCGTCCATATCCCATTCATAGCGCCGCGCCAGTACCGTCAGATCGCCCTCGCCCTGCTCCAGCAGTTTCAGCAGCCAGTGCTCAGGCAAGATTTCCGCATGGGCCCGGGTCTGGCACAGGGAGGCAGCGCCCTCCATCGCACGGGCACAATAAGGATTAAGACGACGTAACAGGATGGCTGGATTTTCCATGAGATTCTCTCTTTATCAGTTCCGGACACGCTACCGCCCGTCGCTTTTCCTCATTTAAGGAACCCAAAGCGCATTCGGTCAGGCTGGCAGATTGTTTTTTTCTTTGCTGAATACCCGGAGGACCAGGTACTCAGCAAAAAAAGCAGACGGAGAACCGTCTGCTCAGGAAATCAGGCAGTAGCGCGTTCATTCCAGGAATCGGAATGAATGATGTTGCCGTCTTTATAGGTCCAGGTGATTTTTTCGTAGCGCAGCTCAATCTGTTCCAGATGGTTGTGTTTCTCTTTGGAGGGATCCTTGATGTCGTGCATCAGCGGGTTGACCTTCACCACCTTCACGTTCTCTAGTTTCGTGTTGAAGTACTCCACTTCCTGACCCGCATCGTTGATTTTGTACCACTTGAATTCCGCAGACTTCAGGGTCTGACCGGTGGTCACCGCCTTGTACAGGTACGGGCTGGAGGAGTCGATTTCCTTGGTGAACAGGAACGGGGTGTGGATACGCGTGCCGGTCAGCTTGCCGGTGTTATTGTCGGTCGGGATGTACAGATTGTGCTCCTGAGCGACCACCTCGATGCTGCCTTCACGGTCCTTCACGTCTACGGAACCTTTAATGTCCGCGCCGCCGTCATCCTTCAGCCACAGATAAACTGGAATTGCCATGTTAATTACTCCATTTCATTTTTTGATACGTCATCATCCTGAGATGACGCAGGGGTGTTGCCCGGTAACTGACAGGCATTTGCCTGCGGTACCAGACTGATTTCGACACGGCGATTAAGCGCGCGGCCTTCTGTCGTGTCGTTGGTGGCGACGGGTCGGCTTTCGCCGTAGCCCTGCACCGCAAAACAGCTCTCCGGCACGTCGCCGGTGTCGCGCATCCAGTCGCGAACAGATTCGGCGCGTTTCAAGGAAAGCGACTGGTTGGATTTTTCATCACCCACGCTGTCGGTATGGCCCGCCACCACGATAAGCCAGCCGGGCTTCGCCTTAATCCCGACCAGGGAGTTCACCAGTAGCCTGGTAGATCCGGGTTTCAGCGCCCATTTGCCGGTGTCAAAGAGAGACATACTGTCGAGGCGGATGGTCTGCGGCCCCTGCACTATTTTCTTTATCACCGGACGTGGCGGTGGCGGCGGCGCCCAGTCATTAATGGCCGCTTCCACAAGTGGTATCAGATGCATGCCCTGGTACAGTCCCAACCCGTAGCGCGGCGGTTCACCGCGACGCTGCCAGTCATCCAGCTGGTGGCTGTCGGCGCGAAGACGGTGTTGCGCCTGCTGTTTTGGCGCGACTGGCGTGCCGCTGAGGCGGTGATAAACGGCAAGATGGTCCCCGACGCTACGCACAAGGCGCTGGTTGTTAATAAAAGACGCCAGCATCGCCAGTACGATGAACACAAAACAGATACCAGCTGCCAGACCTATATCCTGCATTCGGCGGCTGATGCCCTGACGGTGCGGCAAATACGGTAGAAGAACATCCGGGAGGGAGAGAACCTCCGGCACAGGCTTAGGAACGCAAGCCGGAGAGAGCGTGGTGGTTTCCGTTATCTGTTGCTGCCAGAGATTGTTCGCAACGGCGGTGACTGGCGCCAGGCAGATACCGGCGGCACAGAGTTTCAAAGCCGGCAGCTCTCCCTGTCGGCTCCCGAGCGGACGGATCACATGACGCTCAGTCAGGGCCAGCACGCTGTCCAGCCAGAGCGCCTGACAGAAGCGCGAGGTGTTGTCTGACGCCTCCCGCTGCCAGTCATCAACCGGGAGCGGGACATGGTTGTTCTGCCGTACCCGGATACCCGGTAAGTCCGGTGTCACGGTAAACCAGCTCCCGTTTTCAGGAGACCCACCGTCCGGCGGTGATACCCAAACCACACTCCATACGGGTGGCAGTCCGTTCAGCCAGCCCCGGCACTGCGCAATGCTCCGTCGCCAGCCCGTCAGGGACTGCGCCAGTGTCTCTTCCGCATTGTGCTGTTCCGGTGTCACCGCCAGCAGTACGGAGACCTGTGGCACCAGTGCCGGGCGCATGGTAGACAGGCGCTGCGCCAGCAACGGCAGTTGTTCTATACTCTCTGCCCGCAGATACCAGCCCTGACGCGTTTCACGATATACCGTTTCCGCAGGAAACAGGGAAGCGGTATCACCACAGACCACTATCACCGCACCCTTAAACTCTTCCGGCGGCAGGAGGTTCTCTTCAGGATGTGGGCTGACTTCATTATCGTGCTGAAACCGTCGCCATTGACTCCACAGCATCGCAACGCAAATCAATGAAATACCGAGGCAAAATGCAAACCGGCTTCCACGGGAAAGTGGCCAGTAACCCATCACCAGCCACAGCGCCAGAACTGTTGCAAACATGGTCAGCAACACACGGGGAAATTCACGCATCCCTTATCCCCGCCCGGCTATTTGCGACACCATCTGCGCCAGCACAGAGGAGAGCGTCAGCCACAACGCCGCCAGCACCACAATGCCTGCCGCCCAACCGAGCCAGTAAATCCAGCGTCCGCTACGCAGGCCGGATGCCCTGACAATAACAGGCGCGTCCTGCGTAAGAGTAAACGGCGGAACCCGCTCGCTGAGCGCGCGCACCACATCCTCACGCCTTTCATCGTCCTGCGCCCGGTACTGACCGACAAAGCCCAGTTGCAGAGTGCGGTACAGGCAGGTCAGCACCGCCACGTCCGGCGCGGGCTCGCGCAGGATGGTCCGAATACGTTCCCACAGTTCTTCACCCGCATTCAGGGTGCTGAAAAAACGGGCCTGCAGCGGGTCCTTCCGCCATTTACGATAACCATCATCCTGTTTATCGCGGTTGAGCACGCTTTCATCAAGCAGAGCGCAGTAGGCATACAGCATCCGCTCACTGCTCGTTTCACTGTACCCGGCCTGCGCCAGAGACTCACGGGCATCGTTCACCCACCGGCAAGCGCGGCGGTAGAGCGCTTCGCCGTCCTTGATTTCCTGACCACTACGTAATTGACTGACCATCAGCCAGCCAGGATAAAAAGTTCTATTTATCAATTCGGTATCAGAGGTATTCATGAGCGCAGCACCGCAAACAGTTCAAGTTTTATCTCACCCAGCGATTCGGGTGTATAGAAGGTGCAGTTGCCTGCCTCCAGCATGGCGCGGGCCGCATCTGTGGACAGATCCAGCGCAAAATACTGGTTCTCAAGACGCAGCGGTATCGCCGCAGGGACGTGACTCAGCGGTTTAATCACCATTCCGCTCAGGGCGATATTCACCACCTCGGAAACATCATCGTGGCTACCAGCTTTACAAAGCTGCGGGAAGCGGGTCTGCAGTTCGTGGTTTGGCATGGAAGAGCGCACGGAGAGATAAAAATCCGCTCCTTCACGCAATCGCGCATCGAGCAGCTTGCCACGCCAGATCTCCCTGTCATCGCCCTGCTCCAGCGCGATAGCAACAACCCGCGACGGCAAACTGGCCTCAAGAAGTTTGTCCAACAGGGTAAACAGCGGCGGAAAGACTTGTTCTGGCGCATCATGCCGGTAAAGCGGAATATCGTCAGCGTTATGCTCAAGTGAAAAGGTCAGCAGACTGCCCGCCAGCCTCGCCAGCTCCCGGTACAACAGTTCAGGATGACGAGACGGTGACTGGTGCAACTCTGTCAGTACGGGTTCGGTACTGTTCAGGGCATGAAGTAGCCAGAACAGCGACACATCCGCCACGGCAAAGTCCGCCATCCGCTCATTACTTTCGCGTCGCATTGCCATCAGTCGCTTACGTCGGGCCGACAGGCGGTGCAGAAGATCCCTGAGATCACCGTTTAGCACGGGACTGGCATCCAGCGACAGCAGCGGCGGGATAAAGCTGGGATCGCGCACCCACTGTCCCTGGGCGTTGCGGATCAGCCTCGCCACCGGGCAGGTCAGATAAGCGCTGTTTTCCTGGGTGGACAGCCGCAGCGTCATCGAATGACGCAGTACAGCCAGATCGCTGCGCTCATGTCCGGCAAGCTCCTGTACCGTCACCCGTTCTGCCTGCCAGCGGCGCGGACGGGCACTGTCGCGCCCGTCATCCAGATTACCGCCGTTCGCGCTGAGCAATGGCAGGCACAGCAGCACCTCCATACTCTCCTGCACCACCGCGGATATATCACAGACCGGTGGCAGGTTATCCGCGAGATCCGTGTCGACCAGCGTCCCGTCAGCAAAGCGTACGATCAGACGGGTGGCATTGAGCCGGGAAAGCGCCAGTGCGCTGTCGTCAAACTCAGCGCACAGCACACCCCAGGGGTGCGCCAGCGCCATTCGTGCAACAGTATCTGCAACGTGTGCATCCCAGCGGGCCTGCTGCTGAAACTGTTGGGGGGCCAGGAAAGCCCCGTCGCTCCACAGCGGACGATAAATTTTCATCCCTGCTCCCGCCTTATGCTTTCGCTTTCGGCATCTGGCTCACCAGCGACAGATTCACGTCCATACCTTCCACCTGGAAGTGTGGTACGGCGTACAGTCGCACGCGGAAGAAGCCCGGGTTGTCCTCAATGTCTTCCACCACCACTTTTGCGTCGCGCAGCGGGTGAGAAGCCTGCAGTTCATCGCCCGGATCGGTCATTTCAGTGACCAGACCTTTCACCCAGGTGTTGAGCTCAAGCTCCAGCAGACGGCGATCTTTCGTGGTCCCGATGTTTTCGCGCTGAATCAGCTTCAGATAGTGGGCAATGCGTGACAACAGGAAGATGTACGGCAGGCGCGCGTTGATGCGGCTGTTGGCCGTCGCATCGGCAGTATCGTACAGGGCCGGTTTCTGGGCTGAGTTCGCCGAGAAGAAGCAGGCGTAGTCGCGGTTTTTGTAGTACGACAACGGGATGAAACCGAGATTCGCAAACTCAAATTCGCGGGTCTCCGGGATCATCACCTCAGACGGGATCTTCACCTGGTTGCCGGTGCCGAGATCGTACAGGTGGATCGGCAGATCTTTCACCGCCCCGCCCGCCTGCGGACCACGGATCTGCACGCACCAGCCGTTGTTGATAAAGCTCTTCACCATGTTGGAGGCGAAGGAGAATGACGCGCTGGTCCACAGGTATTTTTCGTGATCCGGGCCTTTCACCTGCTCAACGTAGTTGAAGCTGCGCACCGGTACGGTGTCCGGACCATACGGCAGACGCCCCAGCACCCGCGGCATGACCAGGCCAATATAGCGGGCGTCGTCGGTGTCGCGGAACGATTTCCACTTGATGTACTCGGCGCGGTCGAAGTAGTTGCCGATATCTTTGATCGCAGCCACCTCTTCCATCGACTCTTTCAGGAAGAACTTCGGACCGACGGAGCCGATAAACGGCATATGCGCTGCGGCAGATACTTTGGAGATGTTGCGTAGTAGCGCCACGTCCTGCGGGCTGGCGTCAAACTCATAAGCCGATATCACCGAGCCAATCGGTTCACCGCCCGGGGTGTCGTATTCAGCTGTATAGGTGTGCCAGTAAAGCCCGCTCTGAATGAGCTCCGGTGCGTCTTCAAAGTCCTGGCGCAGAGCGTCTTTTGAAACATCCAGAATTTCGGTTTTCACATTCTGGCGATAGTCTGTGTTATCCACCAGCTGCTTCAGGCCACGCCACAGGGATTCCACTTTCTGGAATTCGGTATGGTGCATCACCGCATCGAGCTGGCGGCTGATCTGAAAATCAAGTTCTGCGATATGGTGGTCAATCAACGTTTTGTCGAGCTTTTCCACCTGTTGTCCGGAACGGCGGATGCACTCCATAAACACCTGCATCGCCGCAGTCAGACGTTCACCTGCTGACGCATCAGCCAGCGCGGCGTCATCCAGAAACGTATTAATATCGCCCAGGCTGGAGGCTGGGGTCAGATTGATTTTTTCAAACAGAGAGGCGTAAACACCCTCTTTTTCCAGTACAGTCGTTTGCCCCTGAGCAGAGCCATTTTCAGTATTTAAAGACATCAGCATATTCCCGGTTAATCCATTAAAAGAGACTTCCACACATTATTTCGGGGCAAGCGCACTCATTTCGTCACGTAACTCCTGAGTTAGCGCCGGATCCTTAAGAATTTTCTCGAGCTCTTTTCTGAAAGTGGCGTTATCCAGCAGGTTAGATTTGAGGTCGCGTAATAAATTACGCATGGCCAGCATCGCGCGAAGTTGAGGAATTTGACGGGCAACCTGTTCTGGTTCGAAATCCTTCATGGAGGAAAACTGCAGGCGGATGTTTTCTTCACCGTCGCCAGAAAGCGTATTCTGTACGGCCAGATTAATCTCGGGGTTAAACTCTGCAAGTACGCTATCGAAGTTGTTTTTATTGATGTTTATTTTTTCCCGCTCCGATAACATGCGGGTCTCCTTACCGTTACTGAAATCGCCAACAGTAAGAATTTTAAGGGGTAATTCAACTTTCTTCTGTGCGCCTCCTGTGTGTAAAGCCAATTTTAAATTTATTCGTGCCTTAGGCACTTCATTCTGAAACGAATCAGCCATAGCGGTCCCTTTTCCTTAAGGAATAGTTGTCGAGTAAAACCACGTTTATTAACGGACAGATAGTAGAACAAAAAATTACACTGGATCAACTAACTATTAATCCAAAGCGAGACTTTACACATACTCTTGTCCTCAATTCGATTAGCAAGTACTGATATCTGACCTGCACATATTTAAAGGAGAATTCTCACGTAAATAAACAGAAGCGAATACATAACAAATATGCATATTATATTTATTTTAAATGATATATATAAATTAAATTAACTCAAACCATGAATTAATGATAATTACGCGTGAGAGCGAAAAAAATGGCGCCTCAATCAGCGCCATTTACAAGGTGGGCAATATTCATCGCACGAAACGCCACATACAGAGCATACACCGCCCATCCGGTAATCTTCGGGCAATTTTGCCGTACCATACGCCCTTCGGCGATAAGGCCTTCTTTCGGTGTTCAGGACCCAAAGCGAACAGGCGTGGTGATTAATTACACAGACTCTGGCCGTATCACTCCCGTCACATCAGTCCTGTTCAATGACCGAAAGCACGATTTTCCCCTGAATATGTCCTCGAGCCGCCCGCTCATGCGCTTGTTGCGCGTGCGCAAGCGGGAACGTACTGTCGACAGCTACCTGAATCACCCCCTTATCCATCAATTCGGCAAGCTGGGCGAGCTGTGCGCCGTTGGATCGCACCTGGGTAGCCGAGACGACAACGCCCAACTGCCGGGCCTCGTCAGCGCCTGAAAATCCCAGAGGATAAATCGGAAACAGCGCGCCGCCGCGCCTGAGAGCGCGCAAGAAGCGGCTTGCTGAAGGGCCGCCAACCGCATCGATGACGAGATCTGCATTGCGTACTACATCTTCGGCAGCCTGTTTCGTGTAATCAATAAATTCATCAGCGCCCAGGTTAAGCAGAAACATTTCATGTTCACCGGAGGCCACCGCGATAACATGCGCGCCCTGCCATTTCGCCAGTTGTAAGGCGAAATGGCCGACACCGCCTGCCGCGCCGTTAACCAGAACGGTTTGTCCCGCCAGCGGCACCGGCTTATGCGGGGTTGCCTGTAGCGGATTGGGCACATCATGCCCTTGATCAATCATAAATTGCCATGCGGTCAGCAGCGACATGGGTGCGGCAGCGGCGTGGATATGGTCAAGACGACGAGGTTTACGCGCCACCTCCGTTGCCGCTACGCTGACATATTCGGCATAGGCCCGGCTACCGCCAGCCGCCCCGTCGGGGAAGCGCACCATCGAATAGACTTCATCCCCGACAGAGAACGCCGTGACGTTGTCGCCCACCGCAACGATCACCCCCGAAATATCCGTTCCCAGGATCACGGGGAAAGTGACTTTGGGTTGCCATTCCGGCGGCAACATTCGGTAGCCATCGCGAAGATACCAGTCAGGAGGATTGAGGCCGACCGCATACACGCGGACAAGCACTTCGTTGGGCTGAAGATCTGGCACAGGAACCTCTTCATAGCGAAGTACCTCCGGCCCACCGAACGCGTACTGCTGCACTGCCTTCATCACTTTAATCGACATGGCTTTCTCCTCGGACGTAAATGCGGTATATTTAACGGAGCACTGCTCCGAATATATGGAGCACTGTTCCGCTTGTCAAGGAGACACCATGCGAGCCGATGCGAGAAAAAACTACGACCACCTGATTGCCGTCGCGCGCGACGTCTTTATTGAGCAAGGCGCCGATGCGTCATTGCGCGACATTGCCCGCAGAGCCGAAGTCGGCCTGGGTACACTCTACCGCCACTTCCCGAGCCGCGAAGCGTTGCTTGAAGTCCTGCTGCGTTCAAGCTTTGATGCACTGGCGACCAGAGCCGAAGCCCTTCAGACCAGGGCCGATTCAGCCGAAGCCCTGACGTTGTGGTTGCAAGAGATTATCGCCTTCACCTATGAACATCGTGGCGTTATTGAGCCGATGATGAGCGCCATCGAAGATCCCGATTCCGCGCTCCACACATCGTGCGTCGCCCTTCGCGCTGCCGGGGCAGCGCTCCTTGCCCGCGCTCAGGCCGATGGTAAGGCGCGGGCTAATCTTGATGGTGCGGAATTGTTTGATCTGATTGCTGCGCTGGCCTGGCTGCGTGGACATCCCTCGCACGCTCCCCGCGCCGAACGGATTTTCAGCGTGATTGCAGATGCTATCCTGGTGACAAAAACAGCCAACGCTACAGATAAAAAATGACTTCAATGAGCGCCGATGCCATTCAGAAACAGATCAACCAGATGGGTAATGCGCGGTTCAGGCTCATTATCCTGCTCAGTCGCAGTTAAAATCGCGGTGGCCACAAACACGATATCGTCAAAGGTACCTTTCCCCCTGACCGTCTGAGTATCCCCGGTACGCGCCAGTGCGGTGAAGAACACACCGATCTTTCGTTCGCTTAATGCCCGTTCTTTTGGACGAGGCTATCACGCATTTCTTCGTAAAGGGGGAGAAACTGGCGCTGCAAGTCGCGCCAGCTCTGGGTTTAGCGATGGTATCCTGCCGTCAGCAGGATGTCAGTACGCGTCAGTGCTTCACGATATACATCGTGCGGCTATACGCCACATCTTCCGGGTTGTTAATCGGATAGCCTTTCACCCACGGCTTGATTAACCGCCCGTTGGTGTACTGGTAGATCGGCGCAATCGGGGCTTTTTCCGCAATGATTTTTTCTGCGGTATTGTAATCCGCATTGCGGGCCTGCTCGGTGGTCTCCAGGGATGCCTGGTTAATCACCTTGTCATACGCCGGATCGTTGAAACGCGAGATGTTGCCAGTATGCGTTGAGGTCAGCAGGGAGAGGAAGGTCGAGGGCTCATTGTAGTCACCTACCCAGGAGGCGCGGATCACGTCAAAGTTGCCGGTATTACGGCTGTCGATATAGGTTTTCCACTCCTGGTTCTGCAACTTCACATCGACACCCAGGTTCTTTTTCCACATTGACGCCACCGCGATAGCAATCTTCTGGTGGTTCTCTGAGGTGTTATACAGCAGCGTCAGCTTCAGCGGTTTCTGCGCATTGTAGCCAGCCGCCTGCAACAGCGTTTTGGCCTGCGCGTTCATCTCTTCCTGGCTCATCTGCTCAAAAGGCGATTTCTCCGGCGTAAATCCTGCGGTCACGTCCGGGGTGAAGTGCCAGGCAGGTTTTTCGCCGGTACCCAGTACTTTTTCAGCCATGATGCGCCGGTCGATAGTCATGCTGAGCGCCAGACGCACTCTCGCATCCGCAGTCGGGCCTTTTTGGGTATTAAAGGCATAATAGTAGGTGCCCAGCTGCGGCGGGGTATAGACCTGGCCCGGGATCTCTTTCATTAACTTCTGGTAGAGGTTTTTCGGGAACGATTCGGTGATGTCGATATCATCTGCCAGATAGCGCTTGGTGGCTGAGGACTCCTGGTTGATCGGGATAAAGGTCACTTTCTGCAGAACGGTTTTGTCGTTATCCCAGTAATGGCTGTTACGCTCAACCACCAGCTTCTCGTTGACCACCCGGTCTTTGAGGATATACGCACCGTTACCTACCAGCGCCCCAGGACGAGTCCACTCCGGGCTGCTCTCCACATTCGCTTTTTGTACCGGATAGAAGGCGAAGCTCGCCGTCAGATTGGCAAACCACGGCAGGGGTTTATCGAGCTGCACGCGCAGGGTTCGGTTATCCACTGCCGTTACGCCCAGTTTATCCGGCGTTGCCTTACCGTCGATGATCGCCTGCGCGTTCACGATCCCGGCCAGGGCCGCAAACCAGGCGAAAGGCGAGGTCGTTTTGGGATCAACCAGACGCTGCCAGCTGTAGACAAAATCCTGGGCAGTGACGGGGGTGCCATCAGACCATTGCGCGTTCTCGCGCAGGGTGAAAGTCCAGACGCGGTTATCATTACTCTGCCAGCGGGTCGCCACGCCTGGCACCAGTTCGCCCTTTTCATTCTGATTCACGAGACCCTCGAACAGATCGCGGATCACCTGAATTTCAGGCAGACCCACCGCTTTAGCGGGATCAAGCGAGGCAGGTTCATCTTTGATATGACGCACCAGCTCCTGTTTGGATGCCAGCGTTGTCCCGGGGGGAACATCCGCCGCGAAGGCGTAAGAAGAGAGGCCACACAACAATAAGGCAGAACAGATCAACGAAACCGGATGCTTCATGAGATCCCCTTTAAAATGATGGGTAACGAGCAGATGGGTAATTATTTGTTTCGGAACAGTGAAATGCAAACAACTTCCGCCGGAAAGTTGATATCTGCCGGTTTTACCTTCTGGCTGAAACTATTTGATTAACCGTGTTTTTTGCACAACACTGCCAGTAATACAATCTGATTCAGGAACCTCTATGTCACTTACCCGCCCAAGAACGGAACGTGGCGCTTTCCCGCCCGGGACCGAACATTATGGCCGCTCATACCTCGGCGCCCCCTTAATCTGGTTCCCTGCCCCGCAGGCCGATCGCAACAGCGGCCTGATCATTGCCGGAACCCACGGAGATGAAAATTCTTCGATTGTGACCCTCTCCTGCGCCCTGCGTACCCTTTCCCCTCCGCTGCGCCGCCACCATGTGGTATTAACCGTTAACCCGGACGGCTGTCAGTTGGGTTTACGCGCCAATGCCCGTGGTGTGGATTTAAACCGTAACTTCCCGGCGGCCAACTGGCGGGAAGGCGAGACAGTCTACCGTTGGAACAGCTCCGCCGAAGATCGCGATGTGGTGTTGCTGACGGGCGACAAGCCCGGTTCAGAGCCAGAAACCCAGGCGCTGTGTCATCTGATCCACAAACTGCATCCGGCCTGGGTTGTCTCGTTTCACGATCCGCTGGCCTGCATTGAAGATCCCGCCCACACGGCTCTTGGGCGCTGGCTGGCAGATGCCTTTTCACTGCCGCTGGTCACCAGCGTCGGCTATGAGACGCCAGGCTCATTCGGCAGCTGGTGTGCCGATTTAAGCCTGCACTGCATCACCGCTGAATTCCCGCCGATCTCCTCCGACGAGGCCAGCGAGAAGTACCTGAAAGCGATGACCGATCTGTTGCGCTGGGAACCTCAGAGATGAACAACGCCGGTGCTGTAGTGCAGCGCCGGAGAGACATCCACGGCAAGCCAGGTAGGGCCGTCGAGATCGGCAAATTTCACCTCATTCGCCAGCGGCAGTGCGGCACCAATCGCTCGCGAGGTGCAGAGCATACAGCCGAGCATCAGGGCAAAACCGCGCCGACGTGCCTCGGCGGCCAGCGCCAGCGCTTCGGTGATACCGCCGGTTTTATCCAGCTTAATATTCACCATATCGTAGCGTCCCTGCAGGGCCGTGAGACTTTCCCGGGTATGGCAACTCTCATCGGCGCAGATGGGCAGCGGATGAATAAAGTTCGCCAGCGCGGCATCTTCCCCTGCGGGCAAAGGCTGTTCGAGCATGGCGACGTTCAGATCCGCCAGCAGCTGGCAGCGGGCAGCCAGTCCTTCGCTGTGCCAGGATTCGTTGGCGTCGACGATAAGCGTCGCCTGCGGCACGGCCCCGCGAATGGCGACCATCCGCTCGCTGATCAGACGATCGTCCAGCTTCACTTTCAACAGGCGCGCCCCGGCGTCATAGAGCGCTTTGGCGCTGGCGGCCATCTGAGCAGGCTCACCGATCACCACTGTTTGCGCGGTGACCACCGTTTGCGGCAGGGTCGTGCCCGCCAGCGTCGCCAGAGAGATCCCTTGCTGACGCGCGGCTAAATCCCACAGCGCGCAGTCCACCGCGTTACGTGCGGCACCGGCAGGGAGTAACCGCTGTAGCGCTTCCCGGGTAAGGCCGCGCTCCAGTTCAGGCGCCAGCGCCATGATCTGCGCCATTACCGAGGCGATGCTTTCGCCATACCGGGGATAAGGCGTACACTCCCCCACCCCTTTGACGCCCTCTTCTTCTATTTCTACCACCACCACACTGGCCTCGCTCCGGGTCCCCCGGGAGATCACAAACGGCGTATGCAGTGGCCAGGCTTCTTCGTAAACCTTGAGGGTTCTCATCACTCACTCCTGTATAGCGGCTTCGCGCAAATAGGGTTTGCTGTGCTATCGGCTGATGACATACACTAACGACGACGTTAACTATATGTAAACAGGAAGATAACTATGTCACAACTCGTTCATTTCCAGGGCAACCCGGTTTCTGTTGCAGGATCCATTCCTCAGAAAGGCAGCAAAGCGCAGGCGTTTACGCTCGTGGCAAAAGATCTGTCTGACGTCGTGCTGAGCCAGTTTGCCGGCAAGCGTAAAGTGCTGAACATTTTCCCAAGCATTGATACCGGCGTGTGCGCCGCGTCTGTGCGTAAATTCAACCAGCTGGCGACCGAAGTGGACAACACCGTTGTGCTGTGCATCTCAGCCGACCTGCCGTTCGCTCAGTCCCGTTTCTGCGGTGCTGAAGGTCTGAGCAACGTTATCACTCTCTCTACCCTGCGCAACCCGGAATTCCTGGAGCAATATGGCGTGGGCATCTCTGAAGGCGCACTGAAAGGTCTGGCGGCGCGTGCCGTTGTGGTGATCGACGAAAACGACACCGTCGTGTTCAGCCACCTGGTGAATGAAATCACCACCGAGCCAGATTACGCTGCCGCGCTGGAATCACTGAAGGCGTAACGGCAAAAATGACATGAGCCTGTACAGCATCGGCTCATGTCATTCATCTGACAAGTTCTCATATACCTCGTCACGTTCCTTCCGATACTCTACTGGCGTACACCCCATCTCCCGACGATAAACAGAATACATATACTGAAGTGACGTAAAACCGCTCTGCATAGCCACATCGGCATAACTCAGCTGCGTCTCTCGCAGCAAATTTTTTGAGCGATCGAGTCTGAAGCTCAGTAATTCGTCGTGCAACGTCTTTCCGAGGGTACGCATAAAGTGCATGTCGAGGGTCGCGCGGGAACAGCCTACGTGCTCTGCAACCTGGGCGGCCTTGATCCCCTGGGCGCCGAACTGACGGATGAAGTAGCGGGCGCGTAAAATATAGGTATTCATTATAACGCTATGCCGGGTAGACGCCTGGGCATTCACCCCTTCAGGCCCGACCATGACATGTTTTTCACGCAGCGGTGTGCCCGTCAGCTGCCGGTGCAGCATCTCCGCGGCGGTGCGTCCCATCTGATGAGTACCCTGCGCAACCGAACTGATGGCGATGCGACTAAGGCTGCGCAGCAACGGATCATCATCTATGCCGATAATAGCGATCTCTTCCGGCACGGCATAACCCGCGATGGAACACGCCTGCAGCACTTGTCTGGCGCGTGAGTCCGTCACGGCGATGATACCAACAGGCTTAGGTAGCGTCCCCAACCACCGGGCCAGATCCTCAAGGATGTTTTGCCACACCAGGGCGTGTGTCGGAATGCCTTCAAAGATCTCGGCCTGATGTCCGTCCGCCTCTACAAACTGGCGAAAGGCGTTTGCCCGTTCCACTGCCCAGGGGTTCATAATTGTCGGCTCGATGGAGTAACAGGCAAAGCGTGGCAGGCCCATGTCGATGAGATGTTGATACGCCTGCCTCACCAGCTCAACGTTATCCGACGCCACGTAAGGAAGAGAGCGGATCGTTGGGCTGCTCAGTTGCCAGGAGCCGCCAATCCCCACCACCGGCACCTCTACCTTCGTCAGTAGCGATGTCAACAGAGGATCGTCGAAATCCGCAATGACGCCATCCCCTTTCCATTCGAGCAGGCTGGCCGGGGATGAGCGGAAATCCTCTTCCAGCAGGAAATCCCAGTGGATGCGGGTCGATTTCATGTACTCGCATATTCCTTCAATGATACTCCTGCCATAGCGCCCTTTGGCTTTCAGCATCAGTGCCACCCGAAACATGTCATGCTTTCGCGACGCCATAGCGTGATCCCTGAACATAGAGAGAAACATCACCCTATCATAAGCCGATCAATGTCAGTAAAGATATTACTGCCCTTAACCTCATATTATTAAAGAATAATTTAACCATTTAGAAAAATCATAAACCGGTTTTGCAGCAGAGTTATGCCAGGCTGTTTTCCGTTCCTGAAGTGCAAAAAAATAAAAAACCTCTGGAGGAAATGTCTCTGCTATGAAATTGCAAATAAACGGAAAAACTCTTTTCCTGTCGCTGACGTTGCTCTTACTGGTTGTCACGCATGAATCGTTCAACCAGGTCCGCGCAGCAGTCAGCCCGGAAAATAACAGCGTGGCCGCTAAACCGCGGGTGATTGTCTCAACGGACATCGGCGGGACCGATTTTGACGATTACCAGTCGCTGGTCCACCTGCTGCTGTACGCAGATGCGATGGAGCTCGAAGGCCTGCTCTCCTCGCCGTGGGGGCCGGTAAGAAACCGTGCGACGGAAATCCTGAAGACAATCGATCGATATGAACAGGATTATCCGAATCTGAAAAGCTGGTCCAGTGATTACCCGACCCCGGATTACCTGCGCTCCATTACCCGACAAGGCGGGATGGATTCCGCGCCGCCCGAAGGCTTTAGTCAGCCCACTGATGCCTCAAAACTGATCATTGAAGCGGCAAAACGCCCCGATCCCCGACCGCTGTGGATCCTGATCTGGGGAGGCATTGACGACCTGGCGCAGGCGCTGCACGACGACCCAACCATCAAGCAAAAAATTCGCGTCTACTATATCGGTGGCCCGAACAAGAAGTGGTCAACCTCCGCATACAATTATATTGTTCGCCATCACCCGGACCTGCACATCATTGAAAACAATTCCACCTATCGGGGCTGGTTCACGGGAGGCGATCAAACCAACGGTCTCGACGGCGCGACCTTTGTGGCTACGCATGTAAAAGGCCACGGCGCGCTGGGCGATTTCTTTAATTCTTACGGAGAGGGTCAATTAAAGATGGGCGATACGCCGTCGGTGGCATATATCCTTGGGCCCAATCCCGACGATCCTCAACAAGAAAGCAAAGGCGGTGGACGGTTTGTGCGGGCATGGGATCGCCCCCTGTACACCTTCAACGGCAGGCCAACCGCCTCCGACGTGGTGGAAACCTATGGCCTGGTTGAGCTGATCGTTCATCCCAAAGGGCAGGCGCCGGCGGGGACCACCGCAAATCTGGTCGTGCCTGCCTCCGGGAGCAAAAGCGATCGTTTCCCGGGCTTTGCAGCAGCTGACGGGACGTGGCACTTCCGTTTCGTCCCAAAAGCATCCCAGACGTGGAAGTACACCATTGAATCCAACTGGGCCGGCCTGCAAGACCCGGTTGGAGGTAGCTTTACCTCAACGTCCCCAGCTGCTTTCCGGGCCACGCAGCCCTCTGGCCGCTATCCAAACTGGTGGACCGACAATCCCGATCCCGCTTTAAGCGAGGATGTGCCACCTTTTGGCCCGCAGCAGGGTATCAAAACCATTAATCAGTGGCGCGCGACCTACCTGGCTGACTTTGCTTCTCGTATCGAACGGCTGAAGCCACCAACACCTGATGTAAAAGAGAGCAAACAACGTCTGTTCGTGTTAACCGATATCGGTGACGATCCCGATGACCAGATGTCAATGGTGCGCCTGATGACCTACGCTAACCAGGTGAACATTGAAGGTCTTGTCGCCACCTCTACCGGCAAAAATAAAGATCAGGTAGAACCACAGCGCATCATCGATATCATTAAAGGTTACGGATTAGTCCGCGACAATCTGGAAAAACATGAGCCCGGATTTCCGCTTGCGGACGATCTGCTTAAGGTCGTGGCTCAGGGCTTGCCAGTCCACAATATGGCCGCGGTGGGTGAAGGCAAAGACTCGACAGGATCGGAACTGCTCATTAAGGCCGTTGACCGTCAGGACGATCGTCCATTATGGGTGACGGTCTGGGGTGGTCCGAATGTGCTTGCGCAGGCGCTATGGAAAGTACGTCAAACCCGTACGCCTGAAGAGCTTGAAAAGTTTGTTTCCAGACTTCGCGTCTACGCCATCTCCGATCAGGACGACAGCGGTCCCTGGATCCGCAAAATGTTCCCGTCACTGTTTTACATCGTCTCCCCGGGGCAAAACGCCGGGGGCGGTTTTCACCACGCCACCTGGATTGGCATCGGCGGTGACTATTTCCATGGCCGTTTCGCCGGGGCAGATTATCAGCTGGTAACCAACGAATGGCTGGATAAAAATGTGCGCAGCAAAGGCCCCTTAGGGGCAGAGTACCCGCGCTGGAAGTTTATGATGGAGGGGGACACGCCATCATTTTTGAATCTGATTCATAATGGTTTGTCCGATCCTGAACATCCTGACTGGGGTGGCTGGGGCGGTCGTTACGAGCTCTATACACCGCATAAAGAGCGTTGGTTTATGGCTCAGGAGACGCGACCGATTTGGACCAATGCGCAGGATGAAGTGCTGGGCTTTGATAATCGCTGGCACACCACTAACCATGCGACAATCTGGCGCTGGCGTGGGGCTTATCAAAATGACTTTGCCGCCCGAATGGACTGGACCATCAAGCCCTACAGTGAGGCCAATCATCCCCCGGTACCAAAACTCGATCACCCTGCCACCCTGACGGTGAAAAAAGGGCAACGGGTGGAGCTCAGCGCAATGGGCTCCACCGATCCCGACGGTGATGCCCTCTCCTATGAATGGTTTGTCTATGCAGAGGCGGGAACGCGCGTATTATCAAATGCGGCCACCGGGGTCATGTTAGACATTAAAAACGCTGACCAGCCAAAGGCCTGGTTCGATGTCACCGATGCCCGGGTGATGCCTCCGGGAACAGGTACGATGCATATCATTCTGGCCGTGACCGATCATGGCACGCCGCGCTTAACCCGCTACAAGCGCGTGATTGTCAATGTAGTGCCATAACCCCTCAAGCGGCGGGCCTGATGCCTGCCGCTTCACTTATGTACTGACAGGCGCTACTCGTCACCTTTCTTCTGACTCAGACCATACTCGCGCAGCTTGTTGGCGATGGCGGTGTGAGACACGCCCAACCGTTTCGCCAGCTTACGGGTGCTGGGATAGTTACGATACAACTGCGTCAGCACCGAGCGTTCAAAGCGGCTGGTAATGTCGTCCAGCGATCCTTCCATCGCCTCTTCGCCTACCGCCACCGTTCCGGCATCGTAATCCGGCAATAAAATATCCTGCGGCCGCAGCTCATAGCCTTCTAGCTGGGTCAGGGCACGATAGATCGCATTTTTCAGCTGACGAATATTCCCCGGCCAGCCGTAACGGGTAAGAACCGTATTCAGATCGGCTGAAAACTTCGGTCTTGGGATACCCTGCTCATCGGCAAAGCGCGCCACAAACAGCTCGGTCAACGGCATGATGTCCTGGGGGCAATCGCGCAGCGGCGGAATATTGAGGGTCAGAACGTTCAGGCGATAATAGAGATCTTCCCGGAACATCCCCTTCTGCACCAGTTCCACCAGGTTCTTCTGGGTGGCGCAGATGACGCGCACATCCACATGCACCTCATGATCTTCTCCCACCCGGCGGAAGGTGCCGTCATTGAGGAAACGCAGCAGTTTGGCCTGCATCCGCGGCGACATCTCGCCAATTTCATCCAGCAGCACCGAGCCGCCGTTGGCCTGCTCAAAGAAGCCTTTTTTGCCTTCCGGCGCGTGGCCAAACAGCTCGCTTTCAACGGCATCTTCCGGAATAGAAGCGCAGTTCAGGGCAAGATAAGGTTTGCTCGCCCGCGGCCCCGCCTGATGCACCGCATGGGCCAGCAGATCTTTGCCGGTACCGGTGTCGCCGGTGATCAGCAGCGGTGCGGCAAGGTTTGCCAGCTTGCGCGCCTGCTCCACCACGTGGCGCATTTTCGGGCTGACGGCAATAATCTGGCTGAAGGCGCCCGTATCCTGGCTCGACAGGTTTTGCAGTTGACGTCCCATACGGACCGTTGAGCGCAGCATGATCACTGAACCGGTCAGGGTTCTGTCGTCGTTGTCGCCCTGCAGATAGACCGGGGTGAGCTCCATCAGGAAATTTTGTCCGTTAATAACCACATGCTCGCTGTGAGTCGAGCGCGGGTTGCTCTCCAGCCAGCGCTGGAAATTGAAGCCGGGGATCAGCTGGGCGGCGTTGTGGTTGCTCAGTTTCTCCGGCTCCAGGGCAAACAGCTGGCAGCTCGCCTGATTAGCCCGATCGATTTTGCCTTTCAGATCCAGGGATAAAAAGGGTTCGGGCATCGCTTCCAGCAGCGCGCTGAGGGCCAGGTGCTCGCGCTCGGAGGGCATCCACGGCACGGTGCGCACATCCGTAACGCCAGCGATACGGCGGATTTCAGCCATTAAGCTGCTGAATGTTTCGAAAGCAATTTCAGCAAAATTCAGGTAAATCTTCCCGATTGGGTCAATCTCAATTCCACGCAGGTCAATACTCCGCAAAACAAGGAGATCGAGCAGCTCGCGAGTCAGGCCGAGACGGTCCTTACAAAACACTTCCAGACGCATGGGAAAATCACTCTATAAGCCATTAACCCTGAAATGATAAGCCAGATATCTGCAATCGGGAAGACGGCTGTCAACAAATATTGACAGCCTGTGAGCAGGGTGTCGGAATTATGTGCGAGGAAGCGAGCTTACTGCGGTTTTTTATTGAGGGTATCTTTCAGCTGGCCGATTAATTCCCGACGGAAATCCCCCAGCCGGGGTTTATCATCCTCTGTCCACGGCAGTGGACGGCACAATTCCATCGCTTTGATCCCCAGCCGCGCGGTGAGTAATCCCGCACCAATCCCCTGCGCCGCACGGGCCGAAAGGCGAGCGGCCAGATCCTGTGACATCCAGTCCATCCCCACCTCGCGGACCAGCTCACTGGCCCCGGCAAAGGCCATATTGAGTAGTACAAGGCGGAACAGGCGCAAGCGGCTGTAATAGCCCAGTTCGATACCGTACAGCGTGGCAATACGGTTGATCAGGCGCAGGTTGCGCCAGGCAATAAAAGCCATATCCACCAGCGCCAGCGGGCTGACGGCAATCATCAGCGTTGATTCGGCTGCCGAGCGGCTGATCTCCCGCCGCGCCTGGCTGTCCAACACCGGCTGCACGAGGTGGGCATACAGCGATACCACTTCGCGATCGTTTTGCGTTTCGTGAATGGCGGCGTACCAGCGCTGCAAGGCCGGATGAGACTGATCGAGCCCGGCCTGTTTCGCCAGTTTTTCACAAAATGCCCGCCCGTTACCGGTGCCGTGGCTGTGCAGCAGATCCCGGGCTTCATCGCGCTCGTGGGCGCGCTGGCGCAGTCGCCATAAACGGCGCCATTCTGTGGCAACAGAGCCGACGCCCGCGCCGACGATAAGCGCACCTGCCGCGCATCCTCCCAGCGCCACCCAGTCCTGGGTTTGCCAGGCATTGATTGCCCACTGCACGCCTTGCCCCACCACCGCAACGCCCGCCAGCATCAGGCCCGCGCTGACCATTTTGCGCCACAGGCTACGTTTAGGCCGCAAAGCGGCTTCGACGACGGCTTCGGCTTGTCCTTCTTCCGCAGGGAGCATATCGGTCACTACCGGGGCGAAGTTTCCGGCCTGGGTGTCATCAAATGTTTGTGCCGCTTTGAAGGCTTCGCGATCCGCTTCTTCCAGGGTGCCGGTAAAATCCATTCGCGGTTTTAAGGGTTCGGTCATCGCAATTTATCTCCAATCAAAAACTCCAGCGCGGCATCCAGGCGAATGTGCGGAAGCGGCTGGTCTACATTCATCGTCTGCGGGCGGAAGGCTTCAAACTGAAACCCCTGCTTCTGCCAGAATGCCTGGCCCGGCAATCGGGCGGGTACTTCGCCAGGGTAGACCGTCAGCGGGGCGCCGTCACTCAGACGGTGGCCGCGCAGCGCCGGGATCTTATCGCCATTAACGTCAATCAGGCCACTCTGGGTGGCCTGCACCGAGGCCAGCCCCAGGCAGTCCATGCTGATACCCTCAAAGGCGGCGTTTTGCCAGGCATCCTGCACCAGCTGCTGGAGGAGCGATACCATATTGGCGTGCTGATCCACCGTCACGTGATCCGCCTTGGTGGCGGCAAACAGCAGTTTGTCGATCACCGGAGAGAAGAGACGCCGGAACAGCGTGCGCTGCCCGTAGTGGAAGCTCTGCATCAGTTGGGTTAGCGCGAGGCGCATGTCGTTGAACGCCTGTGGCCCGCTGTTGAGCGGCTGAAGGCAGTCCACCAGCACAATCTGGCGGTCGAAGCGCAAAAAGTGGTTAGTGTAGAACCCCTTAACCACTTTCTCACAGTAGTAGTTAAAGCGTTCGCGCAGCATACCGGCGTTGGTATGTTTGTCCGCCTGGGCAAGCTTCGATTCACCAAAAGCCTCCACGTCCGGCCAGGGGAAAAATTGCAGGGCCGGGGCGCCCGCCATATCCCCAGGCAGCACAAAGCGACCCGGCTGGATAAAGTGCAGACCCTCTTTCTTACATTGATGCAGGTAATCGGTCCAGGCTTCCGAAATGGCCGCCAGCCGGTTTTCATCGGCGGGTGCCAGCGGATCCAGCCCCTCACACAGGGAACGCCAGCGGGCGGACCAGGCCGCGCGGGGCCCCTGTAACAGGCCGGTCATCTGCCGCGACCAGCTGAGATAGTCCTGGGTCAGCATCGGCAGGTCGAGCAGCCATTCGCCGGGATAATCGACAATCTCCAGATAGAGAGTGGAGGTCTCTTTAAAATGGCGAAGCAAAGAATCATTGGAACGGTACCGCAGCGCCAGGCGGATTTCACTCACCCCGCGGGTGGGCGTGGGCCAGGTTGGCGGCGTGCCGTAAAGCTGGGCCAGCCCTTCATCGTAGGTGAAACGGGGAATGCCAAAATCGCGCTGAGGGACGCGCTTCACGCCGAGCAGGCGCTCTTCGCGTACCGCGCTCAACAGCGGCAAGCGCGCCCCGGCATGCAGGTTAAGGAGCTGATTGACCATCGCCGTGATAAAGGCGGTTTTGCCGCTGCGGCTCAGTCCGGTAACCGCCAGGCGCAAATGTCGGTCAACCCCACGATTTACCAGAGAATTAAATTCATTTTTAAGTCGCTTCATCGCCATCCTGTTCTGCCTGAAGGAATTATTGTTCTGAGAAATATGACACGGGGGCAAGGAGAAAGGAATAAAAGCAGCGCAACGGCACATTGAACTTTGTGCCGTTGCGAATTATTTCAGTTTACTGGATAACCGGTTCGCGAGCTTTTTCAGCATCGGCTCCAGCGCGACGGCCAACAACATTCGTACCGGCTTGCGGGCAACCGATTTGATCGCCCACCCCGCCACGCCTGCCGGGCCGTAACGCAGTGCGGTGAGTAATACCAGCTTCCCTGCGATTTTCAGGCCCGGCTTGACGCGATGTCCGGCCTGTTGCCAGCGTTGATTCATATCAGTTCTCTCAGTTAAAGCTGACGAAAACGGCTTCGCAGCGTGAAGGTATCCGAGGTGACATACCGCTCCATTTCGCGCAAGCGTTTTTCGCCTGCCGACAGCTCAGCATCCACCGCGTCCAGTAATTCACTGCTGGTGGGGCTATTTTCATCGCCCATCGCGCCGTCCGGCATCGGGTCCAGCACGAAGGACAAAATGATATAGGCCACCAGGGTAATAAACGCCAGACCAAAGAAAATGGAGAGTACCGTTACCACACGCACCAGCTTCACCGGCACGTCGAGGTAGTGCGCCAGTCCGGCGCAGACGCCGCGCACCATCCCCTTCTGGGGGATACGCCACAATTTTTTATTCAGGTTCAGTGCCATTAGCGATCCCTCCAGTTCGGATGTTCTGCGTCCAGAATCGCCTCCAGCGCCTGAATACGTTCGCGCATTTTATTTGCGTCCTGAGTTAATTGCGCCAGGCGCTGCTGTTCGCTTTGCGACAGCTCTCCCCTTGAAGAACGGTTACTGTAGTGCAGCCACAACCAGATCGGCAGAACAAATAGCACGAAAATGGTCAGCGGAATGGCAAGAAAAAGCGCGCTCATGTCTACTCCTTGTGTGATGAGTGGCGGCGCCGGCGGGCGCCGCAGTTTTTATTATTGATTGTCTTGTTTCATTTTGGCCTTCAGCGCGGCCAGTTGCTCGCTGATTTCATCATCCGCTTTCAGATCGGCAAACTGCTGATCCAGCGTTTTCTGTTTGCCAAAGCTGTGGCTTTCCGCTTCCGCTTCCATCTGATCGATACGACGCTCAAACGACTCAAAACGGGCCATGGCTTCGTCAATCTTGCCGCTGTCGAGCTGACGGCGCACGTCACGGGATGAACTTGCCGCCTGGTGACGCAGCGTCAGGGCCTGCTGGCGGGCGCGGGTTTCGCTCAGCTTGTTCTCCAGCTCCGCAATCTCTTTTTTCATGCGGGCAAGGGTTTCATCCACCAGCGTCACCTCCTGATCAAGGGTGGCGACAATATCGGTCAGCTTCTGCTTTTCAATCAGCGCAGAGCGGGCCAGGTCCTCTTTATCTTTGCGCAGCGCCAGCTCCGCTTTTTCCTGCCATTCGGCCTGCTGGGCGGTCGCCTGTTCAATACGGCGGGAAAGCTGCTTTTTCTCAGCCAGCGCACGGGCGGAGTTAGAGCGCACTTCCACCAGCGTGTCTTCCATCTCCTGAATCATCAGACGAACCAGCTTCTGCGGATCCTCTGCTTTCTCCAGCAGTGAGTTGATGTTGGCGTTCACGATGTCGGCAAAACGAGAAAAAATACCCATAATTGAATCCTCATATTTTCTGTTATCGGGCTAAGCCCTGCTGCATAGTTAATACAATTCCCGTGCCAGTTTTATATCTTATTGATTTTATACGATGTGATTGCTTTTTCGCCCGCTACGCCCTACTCTCACTTAGTGAATTACACCAATAAGTGGTCAATTACGTCATGGCTGAATTTAAAGACACGTTACTCGGGGAAGCCAACAGTTTTCTCGAAGTGCTGGAGCAGGTATCCAGGCTGGCACCGCTGAATAAACCGGTGCTGATTATCGGCGAGCGCGGCACCGGCAAGGAGCTGATTGCCAACCGGCTACACTACCTCTCCGGGCGCTGGGATGGACCGTTTATCTCTCTGAACTGCGCCGCGCTGAACGAGAACCTGCTGGATACGGAACTGTTTGGTCACGAGGCGGGCGCCTTTACCGGGGCGCAGCGTCGCCATCCCGGTCGCTTCGAGCGCGCCGATGGCGGCACGTTGTTTCTTGATGAGCTGGCGACCGCGCCGATGCTGGTGCAGGAAAAACTGCTACGCGTCATTGAGTATGGCGAGCTGGAGCGCGTGGGCGGCAGCCAGCCTTTACAGGTAAACGTGCGGCTGGTGTGCGCCACTAACGCCAATCTGCCGGAGATGGTCGAGCAGGATAAGTTTCGCGCCGACCTGCTGGATCGGCTGGCGTTTGATGTGGTTAACCTGCCGCCGCTGCGCGAGCGGCGCAGCGATATCATGCTGCTGGCGGAGCAGTTTGCTATTCAGATGTGTCGCGAGCTTGGGCTGCCGCTGTTTCCCGGTTTTAGTCAGCACGCCCGTGAAACGCTGCTGGACTACCGCTGGCCGGGCAATATCCGCGAACTGAAAAACGTAGTGGAGCGCTCCGTCTACCGCCACGGTAGCAGCGAGACAGAGCTGGATGAAATTGTGATCGATCCCTTTCAGCGTCCCGCACAGCCCTCTGTCAGCAAACCGCTTACCACGGGTATACCTACCCTGCCCCTCGATTTGCGTCTGTTCCAGCTGGAGCAGGAGAAGCGGTTGCTGGAGCAGAGCCTGCGCGAGGCACAATTTAATCAGAAACGCGCGGCTGAACTGCTGGGGCTGACCTACCATCAGTTAAGGGCATTGCTCAAAAAGCATCAGATGCGATGACATAATCAGCACTTACCCGCAGACATTTTTACGAAGCAGGTGTAAGTGCGATACACTTTGCAGATCGTCTCTAAAAACCTTAAAAATTATGCGACTGGTTTTCTCGTCCCTGATTGCGCTCGGTCTGTTAAGCAGCCAGGCGTTTGCCGCGCCTGAGCTGGCGGATCGCGCGGATATTCGCGACAGCGGCTTTGTCTACTGCGTAAGTGGGCAGGTCAACACCTTCAACCCGCAAAAGGCGAGCAGCGGCCTGATCGTCGATACCCTCGCCGCCCAGATCTATGACCGCCTGCTGGATGTGGATCCCTATACCTATCGCCTGGTGCCTGAACTGGCCGAGAGCTGGCAAGTGCTGGACAACGGGGCCACATACCGTTTTCGCCTGCGCGACGACGTCAGCTTCCAGACCACGCCGTGGTTTAAGCCTACCCGTAAACTCAATGCGGATGACGTGGTCTTTACCTTCCAGCGCATTTTTAACCGCAACCATCCGTGGCACTACATCAACGGCGGTAATTTCCCCTACTTCGACAGTTTACAGTTTGCCGATACGGTGAAGTCCGTTCGCAAGCTGGATAACCGCACGGTGGAGTTCACCCTGGCGCGGCCAGATGCCTCCTTCCTGTGGCATCTGGCGACGCACTATGCTTCGGTGATGTCCGCGGAATATGCCACTCAACTCACCCTGAAGGACAAAATGGAGTTGATGGATCGCCAGCCCGTAGGAACCGGACCGTTCCAGGTTGAAGAGTATCGGGCGGGGCAGTACGTGCGCCTGCAACGCCATGAGAAATTCTGGCGCGGCACGCCGCTTATGCCGCAGGTTGTGGTCGATTTAGGCTCCGGCGGTACCGGGCGGCTGTCGAAACTGCTGACCGGCGAATGCGATGTCCTGGCCTGGCCCGCTGCCAGCCAGCTGACTATCCTGCGCGACGACCCGCGTCTGCGCCTGACCCTGCGCCCGGGCATGAATATCGCTTATCTGGCCTTTAACACCAACAAACCGCCGCTGGACAACCCGGCGGTACGCCATGCCCTGGCGCTGGCGATCAATAACCAGCGTCTGATGCAGTCCATTTATTACGGTACCGCAGAAACTGCCGCCTCAATCTTGCCCCGCGCCTCGTGGGCCTACGATAGCGAGGCTAAAATTACCGAATACAACCCGGAAAAATCACGCGAACAGCTCAAAGCGCTGGGGGCAGAAAACCTCACCCTGCAATTGTGGGTGCCTACCAGCTCCCAGGCCTGGAACCCCAGCCCGCTAAAAACCGCGGAGCTGCTCCAGGCTGACCTGGCCCAGGTGGGGGTTAATGTGGTGATTGTTCCGGTAGAAGGCCGTTTTCAGGAGGCGCGCCTGATGGACATGAACCACGATCTCACCCTGTCAGGTTGGGCGACAGACAGTAACGACCCGGACAGTTTCTTCCGTCCGCTCCTGAGCTGCGCGGCCATTGATTCGCAGACCAACTATGCCCACTGGTGCAACCGCGAGTTTGACAGCATTCTACGCAAGGCGCTGTCGACCCAGCAGCTGGCGGCACGTATCGATGCCTATGATGAAGCGCAGATTATTCTGGCCAAAGAGTTGCCGGTACTGCCGCTGGCCTCATCCCTGCGTCTGCAGGCGTACCGTTACGATATCAAAGGCCTGGTGCTCAGTCCGTTTGGAAATGCGTCGTTTGCGGGCGTCTCCCGCGAGAAACAAGAAGAGGTGAAAAAACCGTGATTATTTTTACCTTACGTCGGTTGCTGTTGCTGCTCATCACCCTCTTCTTTCTCACCTTAGTGGGTTTTAGCCTGAGCTATTTTACCCCGCACGCGCCGCTACAGGGTGCTTCGCTGTGGAATGCGTGGTGGTTCTGGTTTGAAGGCGTGCTGCACTGGGACTTTGGCGTCTCCAGCATTAACGGCCAGCCCATCTCCGAGCAACTGAAAGAGGTCTTCCCCGCCACCATGGAGCTCTGCATCCTGGCGTTCGGTTTTGCGCTGATTGTCGGGATCCCGGTCGGGATGCTCGCCGGGATCACCCGCAATAAATGGCAGGACAAGCTGATCAGCGCGATCGCCCTGCTCGGGTTTTCGGTTCCCGTCTTCTGGCTGGCGCTGCTGCTGACGCTCTTTTTCTCGCTGACGCTCGGCTGGCTGCCGGTTTCCGGACGTTTTGACCTGCTCTATGCGGTAAAAACTGTCACCGGATTCGCCATTATTGACGCCTGGCTCTCAGATTCGGTCTGGCGGCATGAGATGATCATCAGCGCCGTGCGCCACATGGTGTTGCCGGTGCTGGCCCTGGCCGTGGCACCAACCACGGAGGTGATTCGCCTGATGCGCATCAGTACCAGCGAGGTGTTTGACCAGAACTATGTTAAAGCGGCCGCCACACGCGGATTGTCACGGCTGACGATTTTACGTCGCCATGTGCTGCATAATGCGTTGCCGCCGGTGATCCCCCGTCTCGGGCTGCAGTTCTCAACCATGCTGACGCTGGCCATGATCACCGAAATGGTCTTTAGCTGGCCAGGCCTCGGGCGCTGGCTGATTAACGCCATTCGCCAGCAGGATTATGCCGCTATCTCTGCCGGCGTGATGGTGATTGGCGCGCTGGTGATTATTGTGAACGTGTTATCTGATATTTTGGGCGCTATGGCTAACCCACTGAAACATAAGGAATGGTATGCCTTACGATAGCGTATACAGTGAAAAGCGCACGCCCGGTGCGTTACGCACCGTGTGGCGAAATTTCTACGGCGACGCTATGGCGATGATCGGCCTGTACGGCTGTGGCGGCCTGGTGCTGCTGTGCATCCTGGGCTCGTGGTTTGCGCCGTATGGCATCGATCAGCAGTTCCTCGGCTATCAGCTGTTACCGCCATCCTGGTCCCGCTACGGTGAAGTCTCCTTCTTCCTGGGCACCGACGACCTCGGGCGCGATGTGTTAAGCCGTCTGTTGAGCGGCGCTGCGCCGACGGTGGGCGGCGCCTTTGTGGTCACCCTGGCCGCCACGCTGTGCGGCCTGGTACTGGGTATTGTCGCCGGGGCTACTCACGGCCTGCGCTCGGCGGTGATGAACCATATTCTCGATACGCTGCTGTCGATCCCGTCGCTGCTGCTGGCGATCATCGTGGTGGCCTTCGCCGGACCGCATCTGACGCACGCCATGTTTGCTGTCTGGCTGGCGCTACTGCCGCGCATGGTACGTTCGGTCTACAGCCTGGTGCATGATGAGCTGGAAAAAGAGTATGTGGTGGCCGCCCGTCTCGATGGCGCCACCACCATGAATATTCTGTGGTTTGCGGTGCTGCCCAATATCGCCTCGGGCATGGTTACGGAAATTACCCGTGCCCTGTCGATGGCGATCCTGGATATCGCCGCGCTCGGTTTTCTCGATCTGGGCGCGCAACTGCCCTCCCCGGAATGGGGCGCGATGCTGGGCGACGCGCTGGAACTGATCTATGTAGCCCCCTGGACGGTGATGCTGCCGGGTGCTGCAATTATGGTTAGCGTATTACTGGTGAACCTGCTTGGCGACGGGATCCGTCGCGCCATTGTGGCGGGGGTGGAATAATGCCGTTACTGGATATTCGCAATCTGACGATTGAGATTAAAACCGGCGAAGGCTGGGTCAAAGCGGTCGATCGCGTCAGTATTACCCTGAGCGAAGGCGAAATTCGCGGGCTGGTGGGGGAATCGGGATCAGGCAAAAGCCTGATTGCTAAAGCGATTTGCGGCGTGGCGAAGGATAACTGGCGCGTCACCGCTGACCGTATGCGCTTTGATGATATCGACCTGCTGCGCCTCTCCGTCCGCGAACGACGCAAGCTGGTGGGCCACAACGTGTCGATGATCTTTCAGGAGCCGCAATCCTGTCTCGATCCGTCGGAGCGGGTGGGCAAACAGCTGATGCAGAACATTCCCGCCTGGACCTATAAAGGCCGCTGGTGGCAACGTTTTGGCTGGCGTAAACGCCGGGCTATCGAGCTATTGCACCGGGTGGGGATCAAAGATCACAAAGACGCCATGCGCAGCTTCCCCTATGAGTTGACGGACGGTGAGTGTCAGAAAGTGATGATTGCCATCGCGCTGGCTAACCAGCCGCGCCTGCTGATCGCGGACGAACCGACCAACGCGATGGAGCCGACCACCCAGGCGCAAATCTTCCGCCTGCTGACCCGGCTTAATCAGAACAACAACACCACTATTTTGCTGATCAGCCATGACCTGCAGATGCTGAGTAAATGGGCAGATAAGATTGATGTGATGTACTGCGGCCAGACCGTGGAGACCGCCGGCAGCGAGGATCTGATCACCACGCCGCATCATCCGTATACCCAGGCGCTGATCCGTGCGATACCGGATTTTGGCAGCCCCATGCCGCATAAAAGTCGCCTGAATACCCTGCCGGGGGCTATCCCGCTGCTGGAGCACCTGCCCATTGGCTGTCGCCTGGGTCCGCGCTGTCCCTATGCCCAGCGTAAGTGCATTGAAACGCCGCGCCTGGCCGGGCCGAAGAACCATCTGTTTGCCTGCCATTTCCCGCTGAACATGGAGAAAGAGTGACATGGTCGAAACCCTGCTGGAAGTGCGCAACCTGAGTAAGACCTTTCGCTACCGTACCGGCTTATTCCGCCGACAGACCGTTGAAGCGGTAAAACCGCTGAGCTTTACCCTGCGTGAAAAGCAGACCCTGGCGATCATCGGTGAGAACGGTTCAGGGAAATCGACGCTGGCGAAGATGCTGGCCGGGATGATTGAACCCTCGGACGGTGAGGTCCTGATTGACGACCATCTGCTGAAATTTGGCGATTACTCGTTCCGCAGCCAGCGGATCAGGATGATTTTTCAGGATCCCTCCACCTCGCTGAACCCGCGCCAGCGTATCTCACAGATCCTCGATTTTCCGCTACGGCTCAATACCGATCTGGAACCTGAAGCGCGACGTAAGCAGATCATCGATACCCTGCGCATGGTCGGACTGCTGCCGGATCACGTCAGCTATTATCCGCATATGCTGGCGCCGGGGCAGAAGCAGCGTCTGGGTCTTGCCCGCGCGCTGATCCTGCGCCCGAAAGTGATCATCGCTGACGAAGCGCTGGCCTCGCTGGATATGTCGATGCGTTCACAACTTATCAACCTGATGCTGGAGTTGCAGGAGAAACAGGGTATCTCGTATATCTACGTCACCCAGCATCTGGGGATGATGAAGCACATCAGCGATCAGGTGCTGGTGATGCACGAAGGCTCAGTGGTGGAGCGCGGCAGCACCGCGTCGGTGCTGGCCGCCCCACTTCACGATCTGACCAAACGTTTAATTGCCGGGCATTTTGGCGAAGCCTTAACCGCCGATGCCTGGCGAAAAGATCGCTGACCTGCCCCGTATGGAGTGGTCGGATTAACACTGTACGCGACACATGCTATTATCGCCGCGTTTTAACGACGGTTGTCCAAAAATGACAGCCGCCACAACAATGAATATAAGGATTAAGAGCTATGGGTTTTCTTTCCGGTAAGCGCATTCTGGTCACTGGCCTTGCCAGCAAACTGTCCATCGCATACGGTATCGCACAGGCGATGCATCGCGAAGGTGCTGAGCTGGCATTCACCTACCAGAACGACAAGCTGAAAGGCCGCGTAGAGGAGTTCGCCGCGCAGCTGGGTTCCAGCATTGTTCTGGAATGCGACGTTGCTAAAGATGAAAGCATCGATGGCATGTTCGCCGAGCTGGCAAAAACCTGGCCGAAATTTGACGGTTTCGTTCACTCCATCGGTTTTGCACCAGGCGACCAGCTCGACGGCGACTATGTAAACGCGGTCACCCGTGAAGGCTTCAAAATCGCACACGACATCAGCTCCTACAGCTTTGTGGCGATGGCGAAATCCTGCCGCTCCATGCTTAACCCGGGCGCAGCTCTGCTGACCCTGTCCTATTTGGGCGCTGAGCGCGCTATCCCGAACTACAACGTAATGGGTCTGGCAAAAGCCTCTCTGGAAGCCAACGTGCGCTACATGGCGAACGCAATGGGTCCGGAAGGCGTGCGCGTAAACGGCATCTCTGCCGGTCCAATCCGTACTCTGGCGGCTTCCGGCATCAAAGACTTCCGTAAAATGCTGGCGCATTGCGAAGCGGTTACCCCAATCCGTCGCACCGTGACCATCGAAGATGTGGGTAACTCCGCAGCCTTCCTCTGCTCTGACCTCTCTGCTGGCATCTCCGGCGAAGTGGTTCACGTTGACGGCGGTTTCAGCATCGCTGCAATGAACGAGCTGGAACTCAAATAAGTTCATTACCTTCCCGCTCCGGCGGGAAGGTATCCCCACCGTTTCGCCCGCTTTCCCCGCGTTATTCCGTTCCGCTATTTGTTATCACTTAACAATATTTTTCCGCTTATCCGCCTTCCGCCAGGATATTGATCGCCATTTTGAGATCAAGGAACGCACATGGAACAACGCCGTATTTCTGGCAAAGGCCACTGGTATCATGAGACCCAGTCCAGTAGCAGCCCGACGGAAGTCCTGCCTTTGGTTCCCGAAGCCGCGCATGTCGCCGATCGCTTTTTGCTGAACATCGCGCTACCGGCAACGCTGCTGGCAGCCTGTGAACGCTGGTTAACCCCGGCCCGGGCGCTATGCGACCTTTTTTTCCCGCGCACCGTCACCGTAACCCGGCTGCGCACGCTGAGCGCCTACGATCGTTTCAGCACTGCTCTGACCGTCGCCCAGGTGTGCGGCGTGCAGCGTCTGTGTAATCACTACGCCGCCCTTCTCGCCCCGCTCCCCGGTCCCGACTCCTCCCGTGAAAGCAATCGCCGTCTCGCCCAGATCACCCAGTATGCCCGCCAGCTTGCCAGCTCGCCGGATGTGATTGACAGCAAAGCGCAGCAGGGGCTCGATGAGATGGGCCTGACGGTGTATGACATCGTGACCATCAATCAGATTATCGGCTTTGTGGGCTTTCAGGCGCGCGTGGTGGCGGTGTTTCAGGCCCTGCTCGGCCACCCGGTGCGCTGGCTGCCGGGGCACCATATCCCGCCTCACGCCCTGCCGGACGATAACGACCTGAACACATGGCAGCCTGCCATACCCGAGGTTGAGCGTTGTCAGGCCAGCCCACAGCAGCTGGCCTCGCTTGAACGCTGGCAGGACGAGCCGTTATTGCATCCCCTTACGCCGGTGCTCTGTCATGAACCGTTGATCCTCGATCAAACCGGTGAAATTCTCATCAGTGGCATTCACACGGCGTATAAAGACGATGAGGCGGTAAGGCGTGCGGTAGAACAGCTGGCGCGATCGCCGGATCAGTTCAGCGCCGCGCAGTTTACCCCGCTGACAGATGATGGCCAGTCGCCCGTACAGGCCATCAATCTCCTCACCTGGAGCGCTTTTTGCGGCTGGCTGAACCGTCTGAAAATCGCCATTGGCAGAAGCGAATAACCACACTAACGACCGAAAGAGCGCTTGCTGTAGCAGTGAGATTCGCGTAAAACTGTCAGCCGCTCAATGGCTACGAAAATAGATCACTATGCTCCAGGACAACCCGCTGCTAGCGCAGCTTAAACAGCAACTGCATTCCCAGACGCCACGTGCTGAAGGGGTCGTAAAAGCCACGGAAAAAGGCTTTGGCTTCCTTGAAGTCGATGCGCAGAAAAGTTACTTCATTCCGCCTCCGCAGATGAAGAAAGTGATGCACGGCGATCGCATTACGGCCGTGATCCATAGCGAAAAGGATCGTGAATCAGCCGAGCCTGAAGAATTAATTGAACCGTTCCTGACCCGTTTTGTGGGTAAGGTGCTGAGAAAAGATGACCGTCTGTCCATCATTCCGGACCATCCTCTGCTGAAAGACGCCATCCCCTGCCGCGCTGAGCGTGGCGTGACGCATGATTTTAAAGAAGGTGACTGGGCCGTAGCAGAAATGCGCCGTCACCCTCTGAAGGGCGATCGCGGTTTTTATGCCGAACTCACCCAGTTTATCACCTTCGGTGAAGACCATTTCGTACCGTGGTGGGTCACCCTTGCCCGCCATAATCTGGAAAAAGAGGCGCCAGAAGGCGCAGCGACTGACATGCTGGACGAAGGTCTTGAGCGTCGCGATCTGACTGCCCTGAATTTTGTCACCATCGACAGCGCCAGCACCGAAGATATGGACGATGCGCTGTATGTTGAAGAGCAGGCTGACGGTAAACTGCTGCTAACCGTAGCGATTGCCGATCCTACAGCCTGGATCGCGGAAGGTACCCCGCTGGATGACGCGGCGAAAATCCGTGCCTTTACCAACTATCTGCCAGGCTTCAACATCCCGATGCTGCCGCGCGAGCTGTCGGATAATCTCTGCTCGCTGCGCGCTAACGAAGTGCGCCCGGTACTGGCCTGCCGCATGTCCATCGCTGCCGATGGCACTATCGAAGAGAACATTGAGTTCTTTGCTGCGCTGATCGAGTCTAAAGCCAAGCTGGTGTACGACGAGGTCTCTGACTGGCTGGAAAACAGCGGTAGCTGGCAGCCTGAGCATGAGGCCATTGCCGACCAGATCCGCCTGCTGCACCGTGTCTGTCTGAGCCGTAGCGAATGGCGTAAGACCCATGCGCTGGTCTTTAAGGATCGCCCTGACTACCGTTTCATTCTCGGTGAGAAAGGCGAAGTGCTGGATATCGTGGCGGAGCCGCGTCGCATTGCTAACCGCATCGTTGAAGAGTCGATGATTGCGGCGAACATCTGCGCGGCCCGCGTACTGCGCGACAAACTCGGTTTCGGTATCTATAACGTGCATACCGGGTTTGATCCGGCTAACAGCGAAGCCCTGGCGGCCCTGCTGAAAACCCATGACGTGCATGTGGATCCGCAGGAAGTTCTGACCCTGAATGGCTTCTGCAAGCTGCGCCGTGAACTGGATGCCCAGCCATCTGGTTTCCTGGATAGCCGCATTCGTCGCTTCCAGTCTTTCGCTGAGATCAGCACCGAACCTGGCCCGCACTTTGGTCTGGGGCTGGAAGCCTACGCCACCTGGACCTCACCGATTCGTAAGTATGGCGATATGATTAACCACCGCCTGCTGAAAGCGATCGTTAAAGGCGAAACCATTGCCCGTCCACAGGACGAAGCCACGGTGCAGATGGCCGAGCGCCGTCGCCTTAACCGCATGGCGGAACGCGACGTCGGTGACTGGCTCTACGCCCGGTTCCTGAAAGACAAAGCCGGAACGGAGACCCGTTTCGCGGCGGAGATCATCGATGTCAGCCGTGGCGGCATGCGTGTGCGTCTGGTGGATAATGGCGCCGTGGCCTTTATTCCTGCGCCGTTCCTGCACGCCGTACGTGACGAGCTGGTCTGCAGCCAGGAAAACGGCACCGTGCAAATCAAGGGGGAAGTGGCCTATAAAGTGACCGAAGTTATCGACGTCACTATTGCTGAAGTGCGCATGGAAACACGCAGCATTATTGCCCGCCCTGCCGTCTGATTATTGAGTGCTTAAAAGTCGGTTCACCTCATTTGAGGGAACCGACTCTTTTTTGCGTTAACGTCAAATTCATCATTTTTACTTATCTTTTTCTCCCCTAAATTGCGAAAAGCGATCACACTTATTCATGACAGTCTGGTGAATGCTTTAACGTGTCACCAGAATATTCATTCGCCTGTATCCTTTTTTGCCGATCTCGTTCTAATATAAGAATACTGGGAAAAAACAATAAGTTTAGTTCGGGTTTACCGTTATTTAAGCACGGTAAAACCGACTGAAAATGCACAGTGTGTGCAATTAAGTGCGCCTGGGAGAGAGCATGATTGACGATCTGGAGCAAAATTTGCTGTTTCGTTACATGGGCACCCATAGTCCCTGGTGGCGACTGACGGCGGACAGTAACGCGCTCCATCTTGCGGCCAGCGAAAGCGCCGATACCACGCAGGTTGTGGCGCTGAATGACGAGCAGGCCAACAGCATTCGCCAGATGACGGTTATTACCTCCAGTATTACCATGACGCTCTCCCTCTACGGAACCGAGGTGCCAGTGCACCTGGTGGGACGTAAGATCAATAAAAAAGAGTGGACCGGTACCGCCTCCGCCTGGAACGACACCCCTTCCGTCGCCCGCGATCTGGCGCAGGGGTTATCCTTTGCCGAGCAGGTGGTTTCAGAGGCCAACTCGGTCATCGTTATTCTCGACCGGCACGGCAATATTCAACGCTTCAACCGCCTGAGCGAAGAATATACCGGGATGAAAGAGCACGAGGTTATCGGTCAGAACGTCTTTAAACTGTTTATGAGCCGCAGCGAGGCAGCGGCTTCCCGGCGTAATATCAGCGGTTTTTTTCGGGACGGCAGCTCCTATGAAGTGGAACGCTGGATTAAAACCCGCAAAGGGCAGCGTTTGTTTTTATTCCGTAATAAATTCGTGCACAGCGGCAGCGGAAAAAATGAAATATTCCTTATCTGTTCCGGTACGGATATCACTGAAGAACGCCGTGCCCAGGAACGTCTTCGTGTACTTGCCAATACCGACACCATTACCGGCCTGCCAAACCGCAACGCTATCCACGATCTGATCAGCGAAGCGATTGAAACCCGTGGCGATGGCCAGGTGGGCGTGGTCTATCTTGACCTCGATAATTTCAAAAAAGTGAATGATGCCTACGGGCATATGTTTGGCGATCAGCTGCTGCAGGCGGTGGCGCTGGCTATCCTCAGTTGCCTGGAGGACGGGCAGGTTCTTGCGCGTCTGGGTGGCGACGAGTTTATCGTGCTGGCAACCGGTACGTCACAGGGTGCGCTCGAGGCCATGGCTTCGCGGATCCTCACCCGCCTGCGTCAGCCTTTCCGGATTGGTTTAATTGAAGTCTACACCGGCTGTTCGCTGGGGATCTCCCTCGCGCCGCAGCACGGCACCGATCGGGAAAGCGTGATACGCAACGCCGATACGGCCATGTATACCGCGAAAGAGAACGGACGCGGCAAGTTCTGCGTTTTCTACCCGGAAATGAATCAGCGCGTATTTGAATATCTGTGGCTGGACACCAATCTGCGCAAGGCGCTGGAGAATGATCAGCTGGTGATCCACTACCAGCCCAAAATTACCTGGCGTGGCGAGGTGAGAACCCTCGAAGCGCTGGTGCGTTGGCAGTCTCCGGAGCGCGGACTGATCCCGCCGCTGGAGTTTATCTCCTACGCCGAAGAGTCCGGACTGATCGTTCCATTGGGGCGTTGGGTGATGCTGGATGTGGTTCGTCAGGTTGCCAAATGGCGCGATAAAGGCATCAATTTACGCGTGGCGGTCAACGTTTCGGCCCGCCAGCTGGCAGATCAGACGATTTTCAGCGATCTGAAACAGGCGCTGAAGGATCTCAATTTTGAATATTGCCCCATTGACGTTGAATTGACCGAAAGCTGCCTGATTGAAAACGAAGAGCTGGCGCTGTCGGTGATCCAGCAGTTCAGCCAGCTGGGGGCGCAGATCCACCTTGATGATTTCGGAACCGGTTATTCGTCGCTGTCGCAACTGGCGCGTTTTCCCATCGATGCCATTAAGCTCGACCAGGCATTTGTCCGGGATATCCATAAGCAGTCGGTGTCGCAATCGCTGGTGCGCGCGATCGTTGCAGTCGCTCAGGCGCTGAATTTGCAGGTTATTGCCGAAGGGGTCGAGAGTGCGAAAGAAGACGCCTTTCTGACGAAGAACGGCGTCAATGAACGACAGGGATTTCTGTTTGCTAAACCCATGCCCGCTGTCGCTTTCGAGCGATGGTTTAAACGCTATCAGTCACGCAATGCGCGCTAGCTGGCTTTACGCAGCCCCGATGCCGTGTGGCGGTCCTGCAACAGCACCAGCCGCTGCATATAGGCCACGTCCTTAGGTTGCAGGCAGAATGCGGCGTCTACCCAATCTTCCGTGATGTCCATCAGCTCACTGCGCGGCAGCTGCAATACCCGCTGGCGGGCGCGCAGCATCGCTCTGACGCCATTCATTTTGGGTTGTAACGTGTCTATGAAGGTCCGCGTCGCCACGTAGCCCTGACCGGGTTCGAACAGCACGTCCACCAGCCCCTGCTGCTCATACCATTCCGCAGTGTGCGACTCCCCTTTATAGATCAGCTCTTCTGCCAGTTTCATACCAGAGCGGCGGGCAACCAGCGAGTAGCCTCCCATCCCGGGGAACAGGTTAAAGGCGATTTCAGGAAACCCTAAGCGGGCATCCCGTTGCGCCAGTAAAAAGTGGTGCGCCAGCGCCGCTTCAAAGCCACCGCCAAGGGCACTGCCCTCTACCATCGACAGGGTGATCGCCCCGGTATCAAATCCCCGCGATGCGGCGTGGACACAGTCCACACAGGCGCGGGCATAGGCCCGAAGCGCTTCCCGACGACCGTTCTCAATGCACTCGACAAAGAAGCGTAAATCGCCGCCAGTATTATACATATCGGGCACCAGCGAACCGGTCACCCAGAAATCAACCTCAAACCCGGACTGACGCACCAGCCAGGACAGGTTCATAATCTCCTCTATAAGCGCATGATTGAAGCAGGGACGCGGCTGGGCCCGTAACATCATCCACACGGTACGTCTCTCCTCCTCGTAATAGCCGGCGAGCTGAGTGAATCGTGCAGAATCAGTGAACAGTTTACAGGTTGCCTGATTGATAATTGTCATAGTCTAATTCCTCATAGAAAAAAGCGCCTTGCGCGCAGAGTTAGACTAATCCACTACATAATTCCTACGTATAAAGAAGCATCAAAATATCACTACCATTAATGGGCTTTCGTTAGCTCACTTTTTCCCTTCTCTTTTGCCTTCAATTTCTGCATCATTGAATTTATTCACTTTTCATTTAGGGATGAGATTATGTCTGATATCGATGCACTGAAAGTGGCGCAACGTATTGATACTGTGCTGGATATTCTGGTCGCAGGCGATGTGAACTCTGCTCTTCGTAATCTCGAGATATTAAAATCAGAATTACTGACCCAGGCGGGCGAGCAGAAAAACCCCGAGGCAGTATCGCCTAAATCCCCCTGGGAAGTTTAAGGCTCGATCCATCTCTCGTGTTTATGTCAGTTTTCAACTAACGGCGATGCCGTTTTAATATGGATGCTATGAACTCCCGACAACAAGTAATATTACAGATGGTGATCGATACAGGGCGTGTGAGTGTCGTTGATCTGGCAAAAGCGACCGGCGTGTCAGAAGTCACCATCCGCCAGGATCTCAATCTTCTGGAAAAAATGAGCTACCTCCGTCGCGCGCATGGTTACGCCGTCCCGCTGGACAGCGAAGATGTTGAAACGCGGATGATGAACAACTATGCGCTGAAACGCGAGCTGGCGGAGTTTGCCGCGTCTCTGGTGAATAATGGCGAAACGGTGTTTATCGAGAACGGCAGCTGCAATGCCCTTCTCGCGCGCACGCTGGCCGACCAGAAAGAAGAGGTTACCATCGTGACGGTGAGCAGCTATATAGCGCATCTTCTGAAGGAGACGCGCAGCGAAGTGATTTTGCTCGGCGGCATTTACCAGAAAAAAAGCGAAAGCATGGTTGGCCCGCTTACCCGTCAGTATGTGCAGCAAGTCCATTTCAACAAGGCATTTATCGGCATTGATGGCTGGTTGCCTGATACCGGCTTTACCGGAAGGGACATGATGCGCTCGGATGTGGTAAATGCGGTGCTGGAGAAAGGCGGCGAGACCATTGTGCTCACCGACAGCTCAAAATTCGGTGCGGTTCACCCTTATACCATGGGCCCGGTCTCTCGCTTCAGCCGGGTTATTACCGACGAGGGCATTAAACAGGCGCACATCGCTAATCTGCAGCAAGACGGCTTAACCGTCGATATCGTCAAAAAACCTGCCTGACCCTCCCCTAACGCCCGAATATCGGGCGTCATTTTTCTGCCCCTTCGCTCTGAGACTTTTCTGAACCCCCGTTTAAGACTATTTACCTGTCGGATCAGTAATAAAGACGTAAAATTATTGTTAGCGATATAACAGGAAGTAAATATCACCTGCGTGATCTTGTAACGCCTGCGCAATCAAGTTTCATGGAATAACGCGCTTGAGGGGGATTGATAACCATTTAAGCGAAATGATTTCCGTGGATCAATACTTCAGGAGAATGAATTATGACTTTTAACAGCAAAAAATTATCCGCTGCTATGCTGGCCGTTACGCTGGCATTATCCCTGAGCGCGTGCTCCGGCATGAGCAGACAAGACCGTAATACCGCGATTGGTGCGGGTGCTGGCGCAATCGGTGGTTCCGTCTTAACTGACGGTAGCACGCTGGGTACCCTGGGTGGTGCTGCAGTGGGTGGGATCATCGGTCACCAGGTTAAATAACCTACCGATTGCCACCGCAGTCATTTGATAACGCCCTGCTGTTCTGGCGCTATCTCAAAATAAAAACAATAAGCCACGGTCTGACCGTGGCTTATTTGTTTTGGCGGTACGTTAACCGCCCGCTAATTTCACTTTCATCCCTTTTGCTTCCAGGAGGGATTTAATGAGATCCCGCTTGTCGCCCTGGATCTCAATAACGCCATCTTTAACTGAGCCGCCGCATCCGCATTTTTTCTTCAATTCTGCGGCAATCTGCGTAAGGGTGGCATCGTCGGCGTCAATTCCGGTGATCAGCGATACGCCCTTCCCTTTACGTCCGCTGGTCTGGCGTTGAATACGTACAATGCCATCACCTTTTGGTCGCTCCGCGACCTCTTTTGGCTCATCAATGCGCCCGGTTTCTGTCGAATAGACCAGGCGGCTGTTAGTGTCGCGCATTACGCCCCCTTCTGAAGTGATGCGTTGATAGCTTTCAGGGTTTGTGCCGGATCGGCTGACTGGGTGACCGGTCGACCAATAACCATATAGTCCACGCCCGCCGCCAGCGCCTGTTCCGGGGTCATAATGCGGCGCTGATCGCCGGCATCACTCCCCTGGGGACGGATACCCGGCGTGACAAGCTTGAAATCCTGTCCGATGGCACTTTTGAAGCGAACGGCTTCCTGAGCAGAGCAGACGACGCCATCAAGGCCACAGGAGTGCGTCAGGCGGGCCAGACGTTCGGCATGCTCTGCCGGTGACAACGTCACGCCAAGGTCCAGCAGATCGCTGGCTTCCATGCTGGTCAGCACGGTAACGGCAATCAGCAATGGGGCCTCTTTACCGAAGGGTAACAGCGCTTCGCGAGCGGCGGTCATCATACGCGCCCCGCCGGAGGCGTGAACGTTCACCATCCAGACTCCAAGCTCAGCCGCAGCCGCAACCGCATGGGCCGTGGTGTTGGGAATATCGTGGAATTTCAGATCCAGAAAGACATCGAATCCGCGCTGCTGCATATCCCGAACAATTTGCGGACCAAAAAGCGTGAACATCTCTTTACCGATTTTCAGGCGGCAGTCTTGCGGATCAATTCGATCAACGAACGCCAGGGCATTGTCGCGATTGTTGTAATCCAGAGCGACAACAACAGGAGATTCAGTAACTACGCGGGAGGAAGATGAAGCTACAGACGTCATGACCGGACCTTCTCGTCGATGGGCGCCGCATCGGCGCGGGAATGTTAAACGGCGAGCATTCTACCTGCGCACCACAAAAATTAACAGGTTACATTTTCTTTCCTGCCAGACTACAGCGCGCACGGACCCAGTGTTTCACTTTAATTAGTATGTTGTAACTAAATTAAGCCTTTTTAAAAATTACTGCCCATCGAGGCCGCGAATTGGCTTAATGGTGGACCAGGCGCGGCATGACGGACAGTGCCAGTAGAGGGTATAGGCCGTAAAACCACACTTCTGGCAGCGATAGCGCGGCTTGCTGCGCACCTGTTCGCCTACCATGTCGCGCAGCACCATCAGGCTCTCTTTGGCGCGCCCCTCTTCTGCCTCGTTCAGGTGATAATCCATCAACTTATGGAAGACGCGCATGGTGGGATGGCGCTGCAGCTGGCGGGTAATGTAGACCTGCGCCGTATCACTGCCTTCGTGTTCCTGAACCACATCCGCCAGCATCAGCTCCGCTGTCGCCCCGGTGTTCTCTTCCACGCAACGGCGCAGGAAAGCCACCCACTCTGAGGTCATGCCCAGCTGCTGATAGCAGGTTTGCAACATCTCCAGGGTTTCGCTGACCAGCTCTTTATCCTGATCGATAACCCGGAGCAGGCTCTCCACCGCCTTCTGGTAATCCCCTTTCGCCATATAGACGCGCCCCATCATGATGGAGACGCGCGCGCTGCTGCGATCCGCGGCGGCACCCTTGCGAAGAAGCGCCATGGCTTTGTCCATATCTTCGCTGCCCATCTGTTGCAGGGCGAGTTCACAGTAAAAGTGGCCAATTTCAACGCGCTGTTTATCTTTACCGAGCTTCACCAGACGTTCAGCAACGTCGATCGCTTTCTGCCATTCGCTGGTGGCCTGGTAAATCTGCAGCAACTGCTGCAGGGCGCTGATGCGAAAATCAGTTTCATCCACCAGCTGCTTGAACATCTCTTCGGCGCGATCGTAGAGGCCGGCCGCCATATAGTCACGGCCCAGCTGTTGTACCGCCAGCAAACGCTGCTCATAGGTTAATGATGCGCTCTCCATTAAGGTCTGGTGGATGCGGATGGCGCGGTCGACTTCACCGCGGGAGCGGAACAGATTACCGAGCGTAAGGTGGGCTTCAACGGTACCGGTATCCTCTTTCAACATCTCAAGGAACAGATCGACCGCTTTATCCTGTTGGTTGCTCAGAAGGAAGTTAACCCCGGCGACATAGTCGCGAGAAAGACGGTTCGCCTCATCCTGCTTTGTTTGTTGCGCACTTCTGCGGCCCATATACCAGCCATAGGCTGCGGCTACAGGCAAAAGCAGAAACAACAACTCCAGCATCTTAGATTATTCCTTCGCTACCGGCACACCTGAACTTACCGGAACGTCGGCCGGAGGCGCAATTTGGTTTTCAAGACGTTTAATCTTTCGTTCAGCCCGGGCGAGTGTTACCCGAACTTTAAGCCAGAACAGACCGCAAATCAGCCAGCCGATAACAAACCCGGCAGCAAACAGAACCGCCAGGAGGCTGGATATCCGATATTCGCCTTGCGCCAGCAGATAATTAAACGTTACCTGTTGATCGTTTTGCGCACCCAATGTGACGGAAATGACAAAAATCGCCAACACCAGTAAGAAAATGAGTAAATATTTCACATTACTTCCCGTTATGTGGTTTAAGCGAATAAAGAGTGTTCACCATAGCGTAACCAGCCTTATAAACTACCATTTTCAGGACGGGCGCGAAACGGAAAAAGCGTCGCGCCACGTCCAGATCTGCGGCTTAATATAATAATTTCAACCTTAGTCAGCTTTCTTGCTCTCTGTCGGCAATTTCCCGCTTCTCTTCAGCCGGAGGCGTGAGCGGGCCACAGAATCGCTGAGCAAGCCAGGTCGCACAGGTGATCAACAGCCAGGAAATCAATGTGGCGACCACCAGATCCCGCGGCCAGTGCATGCCAAGCAGCAAGCGGCTTCCCATCACGCCCGTCGCCCAGACCAGCAGTACCACAATAGTCACCGTGCGCCGACGCGGCCACAGCAACCCTATCCCCAGTAATGCCCAGCTTGCCGCGAACATGGTATGCCCGGACGGGAAAGCAAAACCGGTCTCTTTCTGCCAGTGTTTACGTAAAAAAGTGGGAATAGTCTTTTGTTCAGCAAGCTGTTCTTCTACCAGCTCACCGCGCGCTTTACGCTTTAAATTGTAGAAGTCGTTGACCGGGACATGGTGAGTTTTTTCCAGCCAGACCACGAAAGGACGCGGCTCCTGCACCCGATCTTTTACCAGAGATTTAACGCCCTGACCCACCAGAATGACCCCCGCAAGGATGGCAAAGAGCATGATGGCTGCCCGCAGGCGGAAACGCAGGCACCACAAAAACCAGCCGCAGAGTAGCGTATGCGTAATAATTCCCCAGGGCTGGGTGACGGTCTCCGTTATCCAGAACAGCACCTTCAACCATCCGCTATTCGTGCCTGGCTGCCACTGCCAGCCCGATATCCATAAGGCCGCAGGCATAATGAGCAATATCCCCGCGCCAACCGCCGTGCGGCGGGCAATTGAAAGCATGTCGTCTCCTTTTTCCGATAAGCCTCACAATCATAACCGAAAAATCAGAACTGCGTAAAAATGTCGGATTGTGCGTTTAACGTTCGTTAAGCCGGCAGTGATTAGGTGAACCCGTGCAGCTTGTGGCAAAATAAGAACATACCGACAGCCAAACAGGCGACAGACACAAGGCGTGTCAGCATTTTCTGGAGAATCACATGCAGCTTAAACGTGTGGCAGAAGCCAATCTGCCAACCCCCTGGGGCGATTTCCTGATGGTGGGCTTTGAAGAACTGGCAACCGGGCAGGATCATGTCGCGTTAGTCTTCGGCGATACGTCCGGGCAGACGCCGGTTCTGGCTCGCGTTCATTCTGAGTGTCTTACGGGTGATGCCCTGTTTAGCCTGCGCTGCGATTGTGGTTTTCAACTTGAAGCTGCCCTGTCGCGCATCGCCGAAGAGGGCCGGGGCATTCTGCTGTATCACCGTCAGGAGGGCCGCAACATCGGTCTGCTGAATAAGATCCGCGCCTATGCGTTGCAGGATCAAGGCTACGATACGGTTGAAGCTAATCACCAGTTGGGCTTTGCTGCCGATGAACGTGATTTCACCCTGTGCGCGGATATGTTCAAGCTGCTGGGCGTCGATGAAGTGCGTCTGCTGACCAACAACCCGCGGAAGGTGGAGATCCTGACCGAAGCCGGGATCAACATCGTAGAACGTGTGCCGCTGATTGTAGGGCGTAACCCGAAAAACGAACACTATCTGGATACCAAAGCGGCCAAGCTAGGTCATCTGCTTAATAAGTAAAAACAACAGCCCGGCAATTTATGCCGGGCTGATTTTCCTTTAGTTCAGCATATTACGAATGACATAGTGCAAAATGCCGTCGTTCTGGTAGTAGGTGAGCTCCGTCGCGGTATCGATACGACAGCGGCAGTTCACCACCTCGGTTTGCCCATCAGCTCGCGTCAGTTTGACCGGCACGGTGGCACCAGGCGTCAGGTTCTGCAGATCCGCAATGTCAATGCGCTCCTCACCCGTCAGCCCCAGGGTTTTACGCGATACCCCCTCCGGGAACTCCAGAGGTAAAATCCCCATCCCGATCAGGTTTGAACGGTGAATACGCTCAAACGATTCGGCGATAACGACGCGTACACCGAGCAATCTGGGTCCTTTTGCTGCCCAGTCGCGGCTTGATCCGGAGCCGTACTCTTTCCCGGCAATGACCGCCAGCGGGATGCCATCCTGCTGATATTTCATGGCGGCATCATAGATTGAGATCACTTCGGTTCCGGGCAGATAGCGAGTCATTCCGCCTTCCACCCCAGGCACCATCTCGTTGCGGATACGAATATTAGCGAAGGTGCCACGCATCATCACTTCATGGTTGCCGCGACGCGAACCGTAGGAGTTGAAGTCCCGTCGCTCTACGCCACGACTCTGGAGATAACGTCCTGCCGGGCTATCCGCTTTGATACTGCCTGCCGGGGAGATATGGTCGGTGGTCACCGAGTCACCGAGGATGGCCAGCACGCGCGCGCCGTGGATATCTTCCAGCGGTTTGGGTTCTGCCAGCATCTCGTCAAAGAACGGGGAGAGACGGATATAAGTGGAATCCTCCTGCCAGCTATAGGTATCTGAGCGCGCCACTTCAATGGTTTTCCACTCCGGCGTGCCTTCAAACACTTCGGCGTACTCTTTGCGGAACATGTCGGTAGACACTTTTTCAACCGCAAGGGCAATTTCCTGTGCCGATGGCCAGATATCTTTCAGATAAACCGGATCCCCTTTGCGATCGTATCCCAGCGGATCGGTTGCCAGATTGATATTCATGTTGCCCGCCAGCGCATAAGCCACCACCAGCGGCGGAGAGGCCAGCCAGTTGGTTTTAATCAGCGGATGGATACGTCCTTCAAAGTTACGGTTGCCCGAGAGCACCGCCCCTACCGTCAGATCGCCCTGCTTGATTGCTGTCTCGATAGGTTCCGGCAGCGGCCCGGAGTTGCCGATACAGGTGGTACACCCGTAGCCCACCAGGTTAAAGCCCAGCTCATCAAGATACGGCGTCAGGCGGGCCTGCGCCAGATAATCGGAGACCACTTTCGAGCCCGGGGCCAGCGAGGCTTTAACCCATGGCTGGCGTTTCAGGCCGAGAGTAACCGCTTTTTTCGCCAGCAGCCCCGCCGCCATCAGGACGCTGGGGTTCGAGGTGTTGGTGCAGGAGGTGATGGCCGCGATCGCAACCGCGCCGTCCGGGAGCTGGTACTGCTGGCCGTTCATGACGTAATCAATGGGGCGGCGATCCTTCTGTGCGGTGTTGACCTCCAGTTCAGTGCTGGCGGCAAACGCCTTAGGTACATCCGGCAAAGCCACCCGGTCCTGGGGACGTTTCGGCCCGGCGACGCTGGCCTCTACATCGCCCATATCCAGCGCCAGGGTGCTGGTGAACACCGGTTCATCGCCCGGATTACGCCACATCCCCTGTGCTTTGGCGTAGGCTTCCACCAGCGCGACCTGCTCGCTGCTGCGACCGCTAAGGCGCATATACTCCAGCGTCACGCCGTCAATGGGGAAGAAACCGCAGGTAGCGCCATATTCAGGCGCCATATTGGCGATAGTAGCCCGGTCTGCCAGCGGCAGAGAGTCGAGGCCGTCACCATAGAATTCTACAAATTTACCCACCACGCCGTGCTTACGCAGCATCTGGGTGACGGTGAGCACCAGGTCGGTGGCGGTAATGCCCTCGCGCAGCTTGCCGGTCAGCTTAAAGCCGACCACATCCGGGATCAGCATTGAGACCGGCTGGCCGAGCATCGCCGCTTCGGCTTCGATCCCCCCTACCCCCCAGCCCAGCACGCCGAGTCCGTTGATCATGGTGGTGTGGGAGTCCGTGCCGACCAGCGTATCGGGGTAGGCCACCCACTCCTTATCCTGCAGTTCACTCCACACCGCTTTGCCGAGATACTCCAGATTGACCTGGTGGCAGATACCGGTGCCAGGTGGGACGACGCTGAAGCGACTGAACGCCTGCTGGCCCCACTTCAGAAACACATAACGTTCGTGGTTACGCTCCATCTCCAGACGCACGTTCTCTTCAAACGCCTCATCATCGCCAAAATGGTCCACGGTCACCGAGTGGTCAATAACCAGGTCAACCGGGGAGAGCGGGTTCACTTTTGCGGTATCGCCCCCCAGGCGTTTTACCGCTTCACGCATTGCCGCCAGATCAACCACCGCCGGGACGCCGGTGAAATCCTGCATCAGCACCCTGGCCGGACGATAGGCGATCTCCCGGTCGGCGTGGGCGTTCTGCAACCATCCGGCCAGGGCGTGAATATCCTCAGCCGTAACGGAGAGGTCATCCTGCCAGCGCAGGAGGTTTTCCAGTAACACTTTAAGTGACTTGGGTAAGCGCGCAATATCCCCAAGTTCCTTTGCGGCCAGTGGCAGGCTGTAGTAGTGATAGGTTTTATTCTCAGCCTGCAATGTGTCCTTACTGGCTTCGCGTAGGGTTAACGACATAAGCTCCTCCTTAATTACCGGGATTGCGATGCCCTGACTTTTATCAGGGCCGTAATTAAAGATAACACATCGTCACCGTAACGATTTGATAACAACTCAAATGGACAAATTCAGTGCGAAAAGAAGGCATAAAAAAGCCCCGCGGGCGCGAGGCTTTCATCATTCACTGTAGGGTGAGCCAGAGTAGCTGACACCAGAAGAGGATCGAGAGGGAAAAGGCGGCCATCCACGACCAGTATTTAGCTCCGGATATATTATTCATCATTGCGGCACCACGCTTTATTAATTTATTGCTCGCTGAGTTTGTCTCAGTTCGGTATTGCTGATGTGTATTTATTAAAGAGTACAAAAGCGCATCGGATTATTATCGCCCGGGGCTGATAATAAGAATTATTGTTTTTTGTCTTCGTCTTCTGCGAAGAGATCAATGAAAGCTTGTTGTACAGGCGATAGCTTCCAGGATGCCGGGACGTTACCTGTAGATCCATTACGGACTTTGCGACGCGTGTCACGCTGCTGACATACAGGCTTCACTGCTTCACTACGCCCCTGAACCGCCATGCTTAACCCCAGAATTTCCAGATAAGTAAAGCCACCACTACCCAAAACAGGGTGGAGCCGAGAAACACCGCCAGCCAGGCTTTGCGCTTAAGTCCTGGGTCCCTTTGCGGCTCTTGACGTCCTGACGGCATTGCTAACCCCATACAATCGATTTCGCTTATCATTTGAATACCAAACAATTGGTATAAGTAATCGTAGTTGAGATAAATCCTAAAGAAACTTTAGTCGAAGATCCAGCGAATTTACGAATCGTCTGGCATGAAATAGTTAATCTTTTGAGCGGAAATATATAAATGAAACGTGGGATTTGCATAGCTGCAAAATATTTTCTATTTTTGTCACGTTTTTACAACTGACTCATGAAAAAAACGCCATAACGTTATGGTTATTGTGAGAAATGAACGCAGATCGGGGGATTTAATTCGGGTCTTAAGAGAAATAACGGTATCTCTCCCGAAGGAAAGATACCGGAGGTAATTATTTTTCAGGCAGCTTAATATCTTTAAACATCGCTTCGATATCGTCGTTAGAGCGCAGCGCCACCGCCGTATCTACCACGTCACGGGTCAGATGTGGCGCAAATCGTTGAATAAAATCATACATATAGCTACGCAGGAAGGTGCTACGGCGGAAACCAATTTTGGTCGTGCTGTGGCCGAATACGCCCTGGGTATCCAGACGCACTAAATCCGGATCGGCAACAGGATCCACCGCCATGCTGGCAATAACCCCGACGCCAAGACCCAGCCGCACATAGGTTTTGATCACATCGGCATCGGTGGCGGTAAAGACGATCCTCGGCGTAAGCCCCGCGCGATTAAAGGCGGTATCGAGTTCCGAGCGGCCCGTAAAGCCGAAGGTGTATGTTACCAGCGGATACTGCGCCAGCTCTTCAATGGACACCGACGTTTTTGCCGCCAGCGGATGTTCCGGCGTCACCACAATCGAACGGTTCCAGTGATAGCAAGGCAGCATCACCAGATCGTCATACAGGTGCAGCGCTTCGGTGGCGATGGCAAAGTCCGCATTGCCCTTTGAGACCGCTTCGGCAATCTGTGTTGGCGAGCCCTGATGCATATGCAACGACACGCGAGGGTAGCGCTCGATAAAGCCTTTGATTACCCCTGGCAACGCGTAGCGCGCCTGAGTGTGGGTGGTGGCAATATACAACGAGCCTTTATCCGGCCAGGTGTGCTCTCCGGCAACGGATTTAATGGCATCAACCTTCGACAGCACTTCGCGGGCGATGCGGATAATCTCCTGTCCTGCTGGCGTTACCTGGGTAAGATGCTTACCACTGCGGGCGAAAATCTGGATCCCCAGCTCATCTTCAAGCATGCGTACCTGCTTACTGATGCCGGGTTGCGAAGTGTAAAGACCTTCTGCGGTGGAGGAGACGTTAAGGTTGTGGTTGACCACCTCAACGATATAGCGGAGCTGCTGTAGTTTCATGCCAGACCATCCGATTTAGCGCACACGGGCAATCGCTTAAGACGATTTGATAATAAAGAAAGGGTTAACTATAACCACTATATCACTTATATCTTTGCTGTATAGCCCGGAACAAAAAATAATAACCCGGTAATAAAAAAGGGCCGGAATACCGGCCCTTACGAGGTAACTTAGCGTAAATTAAGGCTATTTCTTGCCTTCAACCCATCTGCCGTCAACATAAAATGCTGACCAGCCGGTGGCTTTACCCTCTTTCTCAGCAGCGACATATTGCTGCTTGGTTTTACGGCTAAAACGCACCACGGTCTTATTACCTTCTGCATCCTGCTGCGGTGCATCAGCCAGATAACGCAGTTTTTCTGGCAGGCGATCGCGGAAGCGGTAAAGCTCCTCAACCAGCGGCGCACGCGTTTCACGCGATTTCGGGAAGGTATTCGCCGCCAGGAAGACGCCCGCAGCACCGTCACGCAGTACAAAGTACGCATCGGATTTTTCACACGGCAGCTCCGGCAACGGAACCGGATCTTCCTTCGGCGGTGCCACTTCACCGTTACGCAGGATCTTACGCGTGTTTTTGCAGTCGTCATTGGTGCAGGCCATGTACTTACCAAAACGCCCCATTTTCAGGTGCATTTCAGAACCACACTTCTCGCATTCCACAATCGGACCGTCATAACCCTTGATGCGGAACTCACCCTCTTCAATCTCGTAACCGTCGCAGGTCGGGTTGTTACCGCAGACATGCAGCTTACGTTTTGGGTCGATGAGGTAGCTGTCCATCGCTGTGCCGCACTTATTGCAGCGGCGTTTGGCGCGTAATGCGTTGGTTTCCGCATCATCGCCTTCCAGCACGTTCAGCACTTCGTTTTCCGGCACCAGGTTGATGGTGGTTTTGCAGCGCTCCTTCGGCGACAACGCATAGCCTGAGCAGCCAAGGAAGACACCGGTCGTGGCGGTACGAATCCCCATCTTACGGCCGCAGGTCGGACAGTCGATGCTGGTCAGCACCATCTGGTTCGGCTGCATGCCACCCTCTTCCGGATCTTTTTCCGCTTTATCCAGCTGCTTGGTGAAGTCGCTGAAGAAGCTGTCCAGCACCTTCTTCCACTCGGCTTCATGGTTAGCCACCTGGTCCAGGCTATTTTCCATCTGCGCGGTAAAATCGTAGTTCATCAGCTCGCGGAAGTTATCTTCCAGGCGATCGGTGACGATTTCACCCATTTTCTCCGCATAGAAACGGCGGTTTTCCGTGCGCACATAGCCGCGATCCTGAATGGTCGAGATGATCGACGCATAGGTCGACGGACGACCGATACCACGTTTTTCCAGCTCTTTCACCAGCGAGGCTTCGCTGAAGCGTGCCGGCGGCTTGGTGAAGTGCTGAGCAGGCGTCAGCTCAACCAGGGAAAGTTCATCCCCGGCGTTGACCGCTGGCAGGGTTTTATCTTCATCGCCCTTACGCAGCGCAGGCATCACTTTGGTCCAGCCATCGAAACGCAGGATACGGCCACGCGCCTTGAGGCGGAAATCGCCCGCGCCGACGGTCAGCGTGGTGGAGTCATACTGCGCCGGGGTCATCTGACAGGCAACAAACTGGCGCCAGATCAGCTGATACAGTTTTTGCGCATCGGCTTCCATATCCTTGAGGGATTCCGCCAGCACAGAGACGTCAGAAGGACGAATCGCTTCGTGCGCTTCCTGGGAGTTCTCTTTGCTGTTGTACTGATTGGCGCTTTCCGGCAGGTATTTCTTACCGAAATTGTCGCCAATGTAATCACGCACCATGTTGACGGCGTCCTGGCTCAGGTTGGTAGAGTCAGTACGCATATAGGTGATGTGACCCGCTTCATACAGACGCTGCGCCATCATCATGGTTTTTTTCACGCCATAGCCCAGACGGGTGCTGGCCGCCTGCTGCAATGTGGAGGTGATAAACGGTGCGCCAGGCTTGCTGCTGGTCGGTTTGTCTTCACGATCCAGCACCTGATAGCGCGCTTTTTCCAGCAGCGCTACCGCGGCCATGGTCTGTTCGCGATTTTCAGGACGGAACGGCTTATCGTTCTGGTGCGACACTTCCAGCGGCAGGGTGTCGCCGCCCGGCGTGGTCACGCTGGCGTCAACTTCCCAGAACTCTTCTGGCACGAACGCTTTGATTTCGCGTTCCCGTTCAACCACCAGACGCACGGCAACAGATTGTACGCGGCCTGCGGAAAGTCCACGCGCAATCTTTTTCCACAGCAGTGGAGAAACCATGTAACCCACGACGCGGTCCATAAAGCGGCGCGCCTGCTGAGCGTTGACGCGGTCGATATTCAGCTCACCCGGCTTTTCAAAGGCCTGGCGGATCGCGTTTTTAGTAATTTCGTTAAACACTACGCGGCTGTAGCGTGTGTCATCGCCCCCGATCACTTCCCGCAGGTGCCATGCAATGGCCTCCCCTTCGCGGTCAAGGTCGGTTGCGAGATAGATGTGGTCGGCTTTTTCCGCCAGCTGTTTCAGCTCGGAGACGACTTTCTCTTTACCCGGCAGTACTTCGTACTGTGCCTGCCAGTTATCCCATGGGTTAACTCCCATGCGATTTACGAGCGCGCTACGTTCATCCTTTTTAGGCTTTTTGGCCCCTTTGGTGGAGGTAGAGTCGGCGCTCTTCTTGGCTGAGCCACTGGTCGGCAGATCGCGGATATGACCGACGCTGGACTTAACCACGTAGTCACTACCCAAATACTTATTGATCGTTTTGGCTTTTGCCGGGGACTCAACGATAACGAGAGCTTTACCCATATTCACCTTTACCTAATTTGTTTCTTCCAGGAATACGTCGCGTGAGTTCACCTTCCCCTGGCGACGAGACATTTATATAACGACGCCACGAGTGGATATCAACCCCGTTTGCCGTTCAGTCATAAAATCGACATCACATAAGCAGTTGAGTTGACGCGATTTTTCTCGCTCCAGTATAACCACACGACGAGATTTAGGTCGAATGTCAAGCAAATCTGTTGCCAGAATGACGAAAGCGCACACTCTACCTGATAAAATCCGTTACGCAACTTTATTAGCATGCAAAAGCAAATCACGCCAGCGCTGTACCTCTTGCCCTGGAGGGGGTAAAACGGGGAAAATTTGCTCCCGGCACCGCGGCGGCGTAGACTAATATCACTGTTTAAGGAGTGGATAATGCAGCAAAATACCCAACCCATTGACCGTGAAACGTTGCTTGTTGAAGCAAATAAACTCATTCGTGAACATGACGACACCATGGCCGGGATCGAAGCCACGGGCGTGGAACAGCGCAATGGTGTGCTGGTGTTCAGCGGTGAGTACTTTCTCGATGAGCAGGGGCTACCAACCCCTCGCAGCACGGCGGTATTTAATATGTTTAAATACCTCGCCCATGTCTTATCTGAAAAGTACCACCTGGTTGATTGATGCAAAAACGCGAGGCACTGGCCTCGCGTTTTTATTCACAGTAGCGGTTTCTGACCTCGCTGTAGCCAGCGCAGCAGCAGACGATCCGCGCTCTCTGCGGCGCTGTTGGTAAAGCGGTCCATCAGCTTTTTACGGCGCGTATAGCGCACACCCACCAGCTCGCGGCCCTCCATCAGCGAGAGCAGCAGATCGTCGCTGGTTCCCACCTGGTCCACTAGCCCTTTTTCCAGCGCCTGGGTACCGTACCAGTGCTCGCCGGTGGCGACCTCGTCGATATCGAGCGTGGGTCGCATCTGCTTCACAAATCCTTTAAACAGCTGATGGGTGTCATTGAGATCTTCGCGGAATTTCTGTCGCCCCTCTTCGGTGTTTTCACCCAACAGGGTCAGCGTGCGCTTGTACTGGCCCGCCGTGTGAAGCTCAACATCGATGTCTTTATTTTTCAGGAAACGATTGAAGTTAGGGATCTGCGCCACCACGCCAATCGAACCAATAATAGAGAAAGGCGCCGCGACAATTTTATCGGCCACGCAAGCCATCATATAACCGCCGCTGGCAGCGACTTTATCCACCGCCACCGTCAGCGGGATATGTTTGTCACGCAGACGTTGTAGCTGTGAAGAGGCCAGCCCGTAACCATGTACCACCCCACCCGGGCTTTCGAGACGCAGCACCACCTGATCTTCAGCTCTTGCCACCGCCAGCACAGCAGTGATCTCCTCGCGCAGGGAGGAGACTTCATGGGCGTCCATGCTGCCTTTAAAGTCCAGCACATAGACCCGTGGCTTTGCCACCTCCGGATGGAGTTCCTGCTTTGCTTTCTGCTTTGCCGCTTTCGCTTCAAGTTTGTGCTTTTTCTTCTGCGCTTTGTGCCACTGTTTTTGCTGATGCGCATCGAGCAGCGCCACTGACATCTCTTCCTTCATCTCAGTGTACTGCTCGCTTAAGCGGGTAATGCGCAACTCGCCGCGCTGACGTTTGCGCTGCGTCAGGTTAACAATCAGAACGGCGATCACCGCAATGGCAATCACCACCGTCGCAATTTTGGCCAGAAATAAACCGTACTCAGAAAGTAATTCCACGCGTCCACCTTGGTTTAACCACTTGTTTTCCCACCCAGTGTACAACAGCCTTCACCAGGCGTCTCTTACCTGACGATACCCTTGCGAGCCCTCTTCAGAAATGTTTATTTATGAATGAAATATTTGCAAATTGTTAATTTTACAGCGAACTCTCCGGTAGACTGATTGTAATCAACCGCGCTTTCGGGCATAAAGCCGAAAAGAGACCGCACAGCATGGGCCGCGCCAACGCGCGCCAGAGGAGTGACCTTGCACTATCAACCGAAAAAAGATCTACTGCAAAAACGTATTATTTTGGTCACGGGGGCCAGCGACGGTATTGGTCGCGAAGCGGCGCTGACTTACGCCCGCCACGGTGCGCGCCTGATTCTGCTGGGACGTAATGAAGATAAATTGCGTGACGTCGCTCAGGCGATCGCCAGTGAAGGTGGCGCGCCGACCCGCGAATATGTTCTCGACCTGTTAACCTGTACCCCCCAGAGCTGCAGGGAACTTGCTGAGCGTATTGCCGCTGAGTATCCCCGTCTGGACGGGGTACTGCATAATGCGGGCTTCCTTGGCGAAGTGCGGCCCATGGAAGAGCAAACGCCGGAGATCTGGCAGCAGGTGATGCAGGTCAACGTTAACGGTACCTTCTTCCTTACCCAGGCATTGCTTCCTTTATTACTGAAGTCTGATTCCGGCTCGCTGGTGTTTACCTCATCCAGCGTTGGGCGTCAGGGTCGGGCTAACTGGGGCGCCTATGCCGCCTCGAAATTTGCCACCGAAGGGATGATGCAGGTCCTGGCCGAGGAGTATCAGAACCGCCATCTGCGCGTAAACTGCATCAACCCCGGCGGGACCCGCACCAGCATGCGCGCCAGCGCGTTCCCGAGCGAAGATCCGCTTAAACTGAAAACCCCTGCCGATATCATGCCGCTTTATCTGTGGCTGATGGGCGATGACAGCCGCCGGAAAACCGGCATGACCTTTGATGCCCAACCCGGCCGTAAACCAGGAATATCGCAATGAGTGATGAACGTCATCAGCAGCGCCAGCAGCGCCTGAAAGAGCAGGTCGATGCCCGCGTTGCCGCAGCTCAGGATGAGCGCGGAATTATTATCGTCTTCACCGGCAACGGCAAAGGCAAAACCACTGCCGCTTTTGGGACCGCCACGCGCGCCGTCGGTCATGGACAAAAGGTGGGTGTGATCCAGTTCATCAAAGGCGAGTGGCCTAACGGCGAGCGTAATCTGCTGGAGCCGCAGGGTGTAGAGTTTCAGGTTATGGCGACCGGCTTTACCTGGGACACGCAAAACCGCGACACTGACACCGCGGCCTGCCTGGCGGTCTGGGAGCATGCAAAGCGCATGCTGGCGGATACCACGTTGAATATGGTTCTGCTCGATGAGATCACCTATATGGTGGCCTACGACTATTTACCGTTACAGGAAGTGGTTGATGCGCTGAACAACCGACCGGCGCACCAGACGGTGATTATTACCGGGCGCGGCTGTCATCGGGATCTTATGGAGATGGCGGATACGGTCAGCGAGTTACGCCCGGTGAAACACGCCTTTGATGCAGGCGTTAAAGCGCAAATCGGCATCGACTATTAACAAAAAACCCGGCCAGGCCGGGTTTTTTATTTTTTAGCCGTTGTTGTTACGGCTGCCAGAGCGGCGATTGCCGCTGACCTGGCTATGGCGTTTAACCGCACGACGGATCTGGTTCGCCTTCATGCGGCGACGATCTTTTTCTACCGCCACTTTCGAGGAGGTTTCCGGCGCCAGCTGCACCAGCTCACGCAGATAGTTGGTCTGGGTTAAATCCAGCTCGGTATAGCCGCCACGTGGCAGCCCCTTCGGCAGAAGAATGTCACCGTAGCGAACGCGGATCAGGCGGCTAACCTGCACGCCAACGGCTTCCCACAGGCGACGCACCTCGCGGTTACGGCCTTCGGTCAGGGTGACGTTGTACCACTGGTTAATACCTTCACCACCGGTAAACTTGATGGTTTTAAACGCAGCCGGGCCATCTTCAAGCTGCACGCCGCGGGAGAGCTCACGGATCTTATTGTCGTCAACTTCACCGAACACGCGGACCGCATATTCACGCTCCACTTCACGGCTTGGGTGCATCAGACGGTTTGCCAGTTCACCATCGGTAGTGAAGAGCAGCAGGCCACAGGTGTTAACATCCAGACGACCTACAGCGATCCAGCGCGCGCCGCGCAGTTTTGGCAGGCGGTCGAATACGGTTGGGCGACCTTCCGGATCGTTGCGGGTGCAGAGCTCGCCTTCCGGCTTATAGTAAGCCAGTACGCGGCAGATTTGCTCGGCGGACTCTTTCACCGAGATCAGGTGGCCATCGATACGGATTTTCAGGCCTGGTACGATTTCCACACGGTCGCCCAGCGTGGCGATTTTACCGTCCACACTGACACGACCTGCTTCGATAATGGTTTCGATTTCACGGCGTGAACCGTGGCCGGCGCGGGCCAGCACTTTCTGTAATTTCTCGCTCATTGAGCTTCCTTCAGGTGTCGCCTTCACAGGCGTCTGGTATACATTCGAAAACAAGGAGTTAAGCGCGATTCAACCTTAACTCAATGATCTGTAACTTTTTCACAGCACACATAATGGCAGACAATACGTCTCGCCCAGTGATTCATGGCCGCACATACTACATGAATTTTAGACTAAATGATTCAACAAGTTTTGCGCCGCGGCGAGCGGGTGCTGGTAACCTGAAGCAAACCCAACGATTTGGGCAGGCAGATTTCTCAGGCCGTAGGCCGCTCATTCCAGGCATCGGTGAACTGAATGTTGCCATCCACGATACGCCAGGTGATTTTTTCATACTGAATACTGACGCTTTCTACATGATTCATTTTATCGTTGCCCGATAATTTTACGTTAGGTACAGCGCAGTTAACGCCAGTGATCTTCACGTTTTCCATCAACACCGTGTAATAGCAGACTTCCTGTCCTGCGTCGTTAATGTGATAAAACCTGATCTCGGCACTTTTCAACGTCTGGCCTGTCGCGGCTGCTTTATAGAGGTAGGGCGTGGAGCTATCGACTTCCTTTTCAATCATCATGGATGAGTGTTGGCGTGTACCGGTAATTTTACCGTTGGCACTGTCAACAGGCAGGTTGATGCCATGACTCAGACCGATAATTTCGACGCTGCCTTCACGGTCCTGCACGTCTACAGAACCTTTAATATCGGCGCCACCATCGTCTTTGAGCCACATATACGGAGGAATTGGCATTTTATTTGCTCCTTAATTTTTTGATTAACTTCATTGTTATAAAATATATTGGCATTGCTATTGATATCATTATAGATAGATCTATATCGGTATAAGCGTCATACATGGATTCTGCGTCTTCACCCCCATAGAAAAACAACGCCCATTTTGTTGCAAAATCCTCATCAATATATAATTCGGCATATGGGAAAGTGTGACCAACACAATATAACAATAAAATAAAATAAATAAATTTAATGATTTTATGCGCAATTTTTTTTAGTATTGCCGCCATCAACCACCTCCACCCATCCCCGCGCCATTAACGACCGCATACAGGGAACCTGTATAAGTGAGGTATTCATAAGCGCATTGCGGATCATCGAAAAATCTGAATTATTGGCGATAGTTATACAACCTTTGGAAACTGTACCGGGATGCAACCGGAAGTTGCCGCGCTTGACATTTTCTATCCAGGTATCATCGTCGATATTCCAGTCATCGCGCCATAACGCAAACCAGTCCGACTTGCCAAAGGCACGTCGGCCAAAAAATCTATTAGCCTCATCGTGTATTTCCGTTAGCTTCTGAGAAAAGTAGTTGCCTTCTTTGCGATCTACAATCCAATATTTTCCGGGTGGGATAGGCCCTAATTTTGCAACAGCAGCACAGTTAATATTGTTCCGGTATGCCCCTAACCCCGAATGCGCCATAAATACACCCACGCCGTACAGATTAAAAGGCGCATAGTCTGCCCCGTTGAGGATTAACTTCCCTTGCAACGCCATAGATATCCTTTTTTCAATAAGCATATGTTCGCTTATCGTACATCAACATATTCAGGCAGGGGCGAGATTATTCCAGCAACGAACTATTTTCAGAAAATCACAAGATATTTACTACAGGAAGGAATAAGAAGACAGGCGGAGTGATAATATCAGGGTCATTATAGCGAGAATATCATGCCAAACAGATGACCCTGTACCCTATGAAATTACAGGAAAGGCTTCACGTCCCCCACCCCTTCACGCAGCACAACCGGGGCATCTTCCGTTAAATCGATCACCGTGGTCGGCTGTTGGCCGAGATAGCCGCCGTGAATCACCAGCTCAACCTGTTTCTCCAGGCGGTCTTTGATCTCATCGGGATCGGATTCCGTAAAGTCGCTGCCCGGTAACATCAGCGAGGTGGAGAGCATCGGCTCGCCCAGCGTCTCGAGAAGCGCCTGAGCAATCGGGTTTGACGGCACGCGCATCCCGATGGTTTTGCGTTTTTCCTGCAGCAGGCGGCGCGGCACCTCTTTCGTCCCCTTGAGGATAAAGGTGTAATTACCCGGCGTGTTATTTTTGATCAACCGAAACGCCACGTTATCCACGTAGGAGTAGGTCGATAACTCAGAGAGATCGCGGCACATCAGGGTAAAGTTATGCCCGTTAGGCAGGTTGCGGATCCGGCAGATACGCTCCATCGCGTTTTTGTCTTCGATCTTACAGCCCAGCGCATAGCCTGAGTCAGTTGGATAGACAATAACGCCACCCTTACGCACGATCTCCACGGCCTGATTAATCAAACGCGGCTGCGGATTGTCAGGATGGATATAAAAAAATTGGCTCATACTACCCTCTCTTCAATTGGCGTTGGCTGCTCCCAGAGGTGCCACACCGGCTCGACACCGGCGGGTAACCAGAGCTTGCGTCCCAGCTCTATCCACGGACAAGGCTGATGAAAATCAGAGCCCTGGGAGGCAAAGAGTCCATACTGGCGGGCATATTCAGCCAGCTGACTGCGCTCGTTGGGTGCCTGCTGACACTGAGCGACTTCCATCGCCTCTCCGCCGTGTTCGGCAAAGTATGCCAGCAGACGTTTCAGCCATTTGGCGGAAAGGTTATACCGCCCCGGATGGGCCAGTACCGCCTTACCACCAGAATGATTAATGACATCAATAGCTTGTTCTATTGTACACCACTGGGGAGGAACGTATCCGGTTTTCCCGCGGGCGAGATATTTTTTAAACACATCCGCAATGTTATTTGCTTTCCCGGCTTCAATCAGAAAACGGGCAAAGTGGGCGCGGGTCACCGCCCCGCCATTCGCCAGACGCAGGGCCCCTTCCCACGCGCCGGGAATATGCGCTTTCTCCAGACGTTCGGCGATCATCTCTGCCCGCTGTACGCGCCGCATCTTTTGTTCATCCAGGAACGCACAGAGGGTCGGGTTCTCAATATCGATGTTTAACCCGACGATATGGATCTCGTGATTTTCCCAGACGGTGGAAATCTCCACGCCGCTGATTAAGGTCAGGGGCAATCCGCTGCGGGCAATTTCCGCCCGCGCGGCCGCAATGGCCTCGGTGGTGTCGTGATCGGTAATGGCCAGCGTACCCACGCGCATCTCATGGGCACGATGGACAAGCTCTTCAGGCGTAAGCAGGCCATCGGAGGCCTGGGTATGGCTGTGTAAATCATAAATCACTGCGTAATTCGTGTCGCTCAAAGCGGCTCCCGTCACTGCTCGTCAATATCTGCGCCGCCATCATAACGGCATGTGGTGAAATTCTGAAATCGGGGGGTTGACATTAGGCTATCGAACTAGTTAACTAGTACGCAAGTTCACTCAACGAGGTATCTGGAAATGACCGCACATTTTTCTCTGCATAGCTGGTGGCGCACCTCCTGAATTGTCGGGCAGTGTCGTACGTCTGCGTCATGCATACAGATACCTGGCCCGCCACTGAGCGGGCTTTTTTATGAACAGAATAAAGAGAACAACATAATGCAAACAGCCAAACCGAACCTTGAACTGCTGACCCGTGAGGCGGCCTATCGCCACAATCCCACAGCCCTGTTCCATCAGGTGTGTGGCGCCCGTCCTGCCACGCTGCTGCTGGAGTCGGCGGATATCGACAGTAAAGACGATCTGAAAAGCCTGCTGCTGGTCGACAGCGCCCTGCGCATCACCGCCCTGGGCAACACCGTCACCCTGAAGGCGCTTTCTGAAAACGGTGCGGCCCTGCTGTCGCTGCTGGACGATGTCCTGCCCGCGGGCATTGAGAACGAACATCGCCCGGACCAGCGGATCCTGCACTTCCCGCCGGTGAGCCAGCTGCTGGATGAAGATGCCCGCCTCTGTTCTCTGTCGGTGTTTGATGCCTTCCGCCTGCTGCAAAATCTGGTAAACGTCCCGGAAAGCGAGCGCGAAGCGATGTTCTTTGGCGGACTGTTTGCCTACGATCTGGTGGCCGGTTTTGAAGATCTCCCCGAGCTGGAGCAGGGAAACCGCTGTCCGGACTACTGCTTCTATCTGGCGGAAACCTTACTGGTGATCGACCATCAGAAAAAGTACACCCGCATTCAGGCCAGCCTGTTTACTCCGTTACTGGCGGAGAAGCAGCGCCTGGATCAACGCATTGCCCAACTGCAGGCGCAAATGGACGAAGCCCCGCCGGCACTGCCGGTGCAGCGCGTGGAGCAGATGCGTTGCGACGTCAGCCAGACGGACGACGAATATGGCGTGGTGGTGCGCCAGATGCAGAAAGCCATTCGCGCAGGCGAGATCTTCCAGGTGGTGCCGTCCCGTCGTTTCTCCCTGCCCTGCCCGTCTCCTCTGGCGGCCTACGACGTGCTGAAGAAAAGCAACCCCAGCCCCTACATGTTCTTTATGCAGGATAACGATTTTACGCTGTTCGGCGCCTCGCCGGAGAGCTCCCTGAAGTACGACGCCACCAGCCGCCAGATTGAAATCTATCCCATTGCCGGAACCCGCCCGCGCGGTCGTCGCGCCGACGGCTCACTGGACCGCGATCTGGACAGCCGCATTGAGCTGGAGATGCGCACAGACCAGAAAGAGATGTCCGAACACCTGATGCTGGTGGACCTGGCCCGTAACGACCTGGCGCGCATCTGCACCCCGGGCAGCCGTTACGTCGCCGACTTAACCAAAGTGGACCGTTACTCCTTCGTGATGCATCTGGTCTCCCGCGTGGTGGGCGAGCTGCGTCAGGATCTGGACGTGCTACACGCCTACCGCGCCTGCATGAACATGGGCACCCTGAGCGGCGCGCCGAAAGTCCGTGCCATGCAGCTGATTGCCCAGGCCGAAGGCCGTCGTCGCGGCAGCTACGGCGGCGCGGTGGGTTACTTCACCGCCCACGGCGATCTGGATACCTGCATCGTGATCCGCTCCGCCTACGTTGAAGAAGGCATTGCCACCGTCCAGGCGGGTGCCGGCATCGTTCTCGACTCCGTTCCGCAGTCTGAAGCTGACGAAACCCGTAACAAGGCCCGCGCGGTACTGCGCGCCATTGCGACTGCCCATCACGCACAGGAGATTTTCTGATGGCTGACATTCTGCTGCTCGATAATATCGACTCCTTTACCTATAACCTGGCGGATCAGCTGCGTGCTAACGGTCACAACGTGGTGATTTACCGTAACCATGTCCCGGCTCAGACCTTAATCGACCGTCTGGCCACCATGCAAAACCCGGTGCTGATGCTCTCCCCGGGGCCTGGCGCGCCGAGCGAAGCAGGCTGTATGCCGGAGCTGCTGACCCGCCTGCGCGGCAAGCTGCCAATCATCGGCATCTGCCTGGGCCATCAGGCGATTGTTGAGGCTTACGGCGGCTACGTCGGCCAGGCCGGTGAGATCCTGCACGGGAAAGCCTCCAGCATTGAACACGACGGCCAGGCGATGTTTGCCGGGCTGATGAATCCCCTGCCGGTGGCGCGTTACCACTCGCTGGTGGGCAGCAACATCCCGGCGGGCCTGACGATCAACGCCCATTACAACGGGATGGTAATGGCGGTACGTCACGACGCGGACCGGGTTTGCGGGATGCAGTTCCACCCGGAATCCATTCTGACCTCCCAGGGCGCGCGCCTGCTGGAGCAGACCCTGAACTGGGCGCTGCAGAAACTGGAGCAGACCAACACTCTGCAGCCGATTCTGGAAAAACTCTACCAGGCGCAGACCCTGAGCCAGCAGGAGAGCCACCAGCTCTTCTCCGCCGTGGTACGCGGTGAGCTGAAGCCTGAGCAGCTGGCTGCCGCGCTGGTGAGCATGAAAGTGCGCGGTGAACAGCCGCAGGAGATTGCCGGTGCCGCCACCGCATTGCTGGAAAACGCCGCCCCGTTCCCGCGCCCGGACTACCTCTTCGCGGATATCGTCGGTACCGGCGGTGACGGCAGTAACAGCATCAACATCTCCACCGCCAGCGCCTTTGTCGCTGCCGCCTGTGGGCTGAAGGTGGCGAAGCACGGCAACCGCAGCGTCTCCAGCCGTTCCGGCTCGTCGGATCTGCTGGCCGCCTTCGGTATTAATCTGGACATGAATGCGGAGAAATCCCGCGATGCGCTGGACGAACTGGGCGTCTGCTTCCTGTTCGCGCCGAAGTATCACACTGGCTTCCGCCATGCCATGCCGGTGCGTCAGCAGCTGAAGACCCGCACCCTGTTTAATGTGCTTGGGCCGCTGATCAACCCGGCGCACCCGCCGCTGGCGCTGATTGGTGTCTACAGCCCTGAACTGGTGCTGCCGATCGCCGAAACCCTGCGGGTGCTCGGTTATCAGCGAGCGGCGGTGGTTCACAGCGGCGGAATGGACGAAGTCTCGCTCCATGCGCCGACGCTGGTGGCCGAACTGCACAACGGTGAAATCAAAAACTATCAGCTTGACGCAGCAGACTTTGGTTTAACCCCGTATCACCAGGAACAACTTGCGGGCGGCACCCCGGAAGAAAACCGTGACATTCTGACCCGCCTGTTACAAGGTAAAGGTGAACCAGCGCATGAGGCCGCTGTCGCCGCTAACGTCGCCATGCTGATGCGTCTGCACGGCGAAGAGGATTTACAGGTCAACGCGCAAAAAGTGATTGATGTGCTGCGCTCCGGCGCAGCCTACGACCGAGTGACCGCACTTGCGGCAAGAGGGTAAACAATGCAGACCGTATTAGCGAAAATCGTTGCCGATAAGGCCATCTGGGTTGAAGCGCGGAAACAGCAGCAGCCGCTCGCCAGTTTCCAGAATGACGTGGTACCGAGCAGCCGTCGTTTTTATGATGCCCTGCGGGGCGCGCGCACCGCATTTATCCTGGAGTGCAAAAAGGCCTCCCCGTCGAAAGGGGTGATCCGCGACGATTTCGACCCGGCGAAGATCGCCGCCATCTATAAGCACCACGCTTCGGCTATTTCGGTGCTGACCGATGAGAAATATTTTCAGGGAAGTTTTGATTTTCTGCCCATCGTCAGCGGCATCGCGCCGCAGCCGATTTTGTGCAAAGACTTTATCATCGACCCGTATCAAATCTGGCTGGCGCGTTTTTATCAGGCCGACGCCTGCCTGCTGATGCTCTCGGTCCTGGACGATGAACAGTACCGCCAGCTTGCTGCGGTCGCGCACAGCCTGAACATGGGTGTGCTGACAGAAGTGAGCAACGAAGAGGAGCTGGAGCGCGCTATCGCCCTCGAGGCCAAAGTGGTCGGGATCAATAACCGCGACCTGCGCGATCTCTCCATCGACCTGAACCGCACCCGCCAGCTGGCGCCGCGTCTGGGCGCAGGCGTAACGGTGATTAGCGAGTCCGGGATCAACAGTTATGCCCAGGTTCGCGAGCTGAGCCACTTCGCCAACGGCTTCCTGATTGGGTCGGCGATGATGGAGCAGGACGATCTCAGCGCCGCGGTACGTCGCGTGCTGCTGGGGGAGAACAAGGTCTGCGGCCTGACGCGTCCACAGGATGCCGCCGCGGCTTATGAAGCGGGCGCCATTTACGGCGGGCTGATCTTCGTTGATGCCTCCCCGCGCAACGTGACCGAGGCGCAGGCGCACGAGGTGATCGCCGCCGCCCCGTTACAGTATGTGGGCGTCTTCCGTAATGGTGCCATCGAACAGGTGGCTGCCACGGCAGAGTCGCTTTCCCTGACCGCCGTCCAGCTGCACGGCAGCGAAGATCAGGCGTATATCGATGCCCTGCGTGAAAGGCTAAAACCGCAGGTGCAAATCTGGAAAGCGCTGAGCGTGGCCGACACCCTGCCGCCGCGCACGCTGCAGCATGTTGATAAGTATGTGCTGGATAATGGCCAGGGCGGAACCGGGCAGCGTTTTGACTGGTCGCTGCTCCAGGGCGAGAAGCTGGATAACGTCCTGCTCGCCGGGGGCTTAAGCCCCGATAACTGCGTTGAGGCCGCCAAAGCGGGCTGCGCAGGTCTCGATTTTAATTCAGGCGTTGAGTCGCAGCCGGGCATAAAAGATGCCAGCAAACTGGCTTCGGTGTTCAAAACGCTGCGTGCATATTAAGGAAGAGAAGATGACCACATTATTAAATCCCTATTTTGGTGAGTTTGGCGGCATGTATGTGCCGCAAATCCTGATGCCCGCCCTGCGCCAGCTTGAAGAGGCGTTCGTGAGTGCGCAAAAAGATCCGCTCTTCCAGGCTGAGTTCACCGACCTGCTGAAAAACTACGCCGGACGCCCTACGGCCCTGACCAAATGCCGCAACCTGACAGAGGGGACGAATACCACCCTGTATCTGAAGCGTGAAGATCTGCTCCACGGCGGCGCACATAAAACCAACCAGGTGCTGGGGCAGGCGCTGCTGGCAAAACGGATGGGTAAAACCGAAATCATTGCCGAAACCGGGGCCGGTCAGCACGGCGTGGCGTCGGCGCTGGCCAGCGCCCTGCTCGGCCTGAAATGCCGTATCTACATGGGGGCAAAAGACGTTGAGCGTCAGTCGCCGAACGTCTTCCGTATGCGTCTGATGGGCGCGGAAGTGATCCCGGTGCACAGTGGCTCGGCCACCCTGAAAGATGCCTGTAACGAGGCGCTGCGCGACTGGTCCGGTAACTATGAAAACGCCCACTATATGCTCGGTACCGCCGCGGGCCCGCACCCGTTCCCGACCATCGTGCGTGAATTCCAGCGCATGATCGGCGAAGAGACCAAAGCGCAGATCCTCGAAAAAGAGGGTCGCCTGCCGGATGCGGTGATCGCCTGCGTGGGCGGCGGCTCTAACGCCATCGGCATGTTTGCTGACTTCATCGACGATACCCGTGTGGGGCTGATCGGCGTTGAACCTGCTGGTCACGGAATTGAAACCGGCGAGCACGGTGCGCCACTGAAGCATGGCCGCGTGGGCATCTACTTCGGCATGAAAGCGCCGATGATGCAGACCGACGAGGGCCAGATTGAAGAGTCGTACTCCATCTCTGCCGGGCTGGACTTCCCGTCCGTGGGGCCGCAGCACGCGCACCTGAACAGCATCGGTCGCGCCGAGTACGTCTCAATTACCGATGACGAAGCGCTGGAAGCGTTCAAGACCCTGTGCCGTAAGGAGGGGATTATCCCGGCGCTGGAATCTTCCCACGCCCTGGCCCATGCCCTGAAAATGATCAAAGAGAACCCGGAAAAAGAGCAACTGCTGGTGGTGAACCTGTCCGGTCGCGGTGATAAAGATATCTTCACCGTTCACGATATTCTGAAAGCACGAGGGGAAATCTGATGGAACGTTACGATAACGTGTTTGCTGAACTTAAGGCCCGCAAGGAAGGCGCGTTTGTTCCCTTCGTCACGCTGGGCGATCCCTCTCCGGAGCAGTCGCTGAAAATCATCGACGCCCTGGTTGAAGCGGGCGCCGACGCGCTGGAGCTGGGCATCCCCTTCTCCGATCCGTTGGCCGATGGCCCGACCATTCAGAGTGCCACCCTGCGCGCCTTTGCCGCAGGCGTGACCCCGACCCAGTGCTTCGAGATGCTGGCAACCATCCGTCAGAAATACCCGGCGATGCCCATCGGCCTGCTGATGTACGCTAACCTGGTCTTTAACCGCGGCATTGACGAGTTCTACGCCGAGTGCGCGCGCGTGGGCGTGGATTCGGTGCTGGTCGCCGATGTCCCGGTCGAGGAGTCTGCCCCGTTCCGCCAGGCGGCGATGCGTCACAACGTTGCGCCGATCTTTATCTGCCCACCGAATGCCGATGATAGCCTGCTGCGCCAGATCGCCTCCCACGGTCGCGGCTATACCTACCTGCTGTCCCGCGCCGGCGTTACCGGTGCGGAGAACAAAGCCGCCCTGCCGCTGCACCATCTGGTGGAAAAACTGACGGAGTACAATGCCGCACCGCCGCTGCAGGGCTTTGGTATTTCAGCGCCTGAGCAGGTGACCGCGGCGCTGGGCGCCGGGGCGGCCGGGGCGATTTCCGGCTCGGCGATCGTCAAAATTATCGAGAACAATGTCGATAAGCCTGAACAGATGTTGAGCGAACTGAAGGCCTTTGTCAGCGCCATGAAAGCCGCAACCCGTCCGCAGTAAAAGAGTCGCCGTCTGGTTTTTTACCAGGCGGCTTTACGCATAAATTGATCCCTTCGATCTTTAACGCAGTTAATCCTTTTCAAACGCGATTCCCGGCGTATCATCCTCACGTTTTATAACACTTCCTCCTTAAACCTTCTGAGTTCAGAGGCTTAACTATGTCATGGCAATACTTTAAGCAGACTTATTTAATTAAGTTCTGGTCACCTGTTCCTGCCGTTATCGCTGCCGGGATCCTCTCCACCTACTATTTTGGTATCACCGGCACCTTCTGGGCGGTTACGGGTGAATTTACCCGTTGGGGCGGGCAGTTGCTGCAACTGGCGGGCGTTCACACCGAAGCGTGGGGTTACTTCAAACTCATTCACCTTGATGGCTCCCCACTCACACGCATCGACGGCATGATGATCATCGGTATGTTCGGCGGCTGTTTTGCTGCCGCACTCTGGGCAAACAACGTCAAGCTGCGCATGCCGCACAGCCGGATCCGCATCGCCCAGGCGGTGGTTGGCGGTATCATCGCCGGGTTTGGTGCGCGCCTGGCGATGGGCTGTAACCTTGCGGCTTTCTTCACCGGGATCCCGCAGTTCTCCCTCCACGCCTGGTTTTTTGCTCTCGCCACCGCCGTCGGCTCGTACTTTGGCGCGCGCTTTACCCTGCTGCCCCTGTTCCGTATTCCGGTCAAAATGCAAAAAGTGAGCGCCGCCTCGCCGTTAACGCAGAAGCCGGATCAGGCCCGTCGTCGCTTTCGTCTCGGTATGCTGGTCTTCTTCGGCATGCTGGCCTGGGCGCTCTGTACCGCGCTGAACCAGCCGAAGCTCGGGCTGGCGATGCTGTTCGGTGTCGGATTTGGTCTGCTGATTGAACGGGCGCAGATCTGCTTTACCTCCGCGTTTCGCGATATGTGGATCACCGGACGCACCATGATGGCGAAGGCGATTATCGCCGGGATGGCGGTGAGCGCCATCGGGATCTTCAGCTACGTCCAGCTGGGTGTCGCGCCTAAAATCATGTGGGCCGGGCCAAACGCCGTGATCGGCGGGCTACTGTTTGGCTTTGGGATTGTGCTGGCGGGCGGCTGCGAGACCGGGTGGATGTACCGCGCGGTGGAAGGCCAGGTGCACTACTGGTGGGTTGGTCTGGGTAATGTGATTGGCTCGACCCTGCTGGCTTACTGGTGGGATGATTTATCCCCCGCGCTGGCGACCAACTGGGACAAGGTTAATCTTCTCAACACCTTTGGCCCGCTGGGTGGATTACTGGTGACCTACATTTTGCTGCTGGTCGCATTTTTGCTGGTGCTGGCGCAGGAGAAACGCTTCTTCCGCCGCGCTGCCATGAAAACTGACATTCGTGAGGAAGCCGCATGAAAGCGATCGTTCCCGACTACCGCCTCGATATGCTGGGTGAACCTTGCCCATACCCGGCGGTTGCCACGCTTGAGGCGATGCCGCAACTGAAAAAGGGCGAGATCCTGGAGGTGGTGAGCGACTGCCCTCAATCCATCAACAATATTCCCCTGGACGCCAGAAACCACGGCTATACGGTACTGGATATTCAACAGGATGGGCCGACCATCCGCTATCTCATCCAGAAATAATAAGAGGGTGGCGCCAGGCCACCCTTTCTTAAGTATTAATCCCATTTTCTCCAGGATATCCCTGTTGAGTCTATGCTTAACATTGACTACAAAAGGAGAACGTTATGTCAGACCAAAATCTTGATAATGATGCACAATATGCAGGTGAAAAAGCGAAGAACAAACTGGATGAATTCGCCGGCGCTGCGCAGCAGCAGTTTGGCGAGGCCGTTGATTCGCCAAAACATCAGCTGAAGGGTGCCGGGCGCAAATATGCTGCACAGGCAAGCGACGTTGTTACTGATGTTACCGACGCAGTAAAAAATAACCCTCTTACCGGCCTGATCGCCGCGGGTGCGGTGGGTATTGTTCTTGGCCTGCTGTTAGGGCGTAAATAAAAAAAGGCCCCTCGGGGCCTTCTTATTTTCAGAAGCGGTATCCCGCCGAGAACATAAACACCCACGGATCCAGACGGGTATTGATATTTTGCTGCTGATCCCTCGCCTTAAAGCGCACCTCGGTGTCGATATCCATGTACCAGACCGACATATTAATCAGCCAGTCGCGGTTGATGAGGTAATCCAGCCCCACCTGCCCCGCCATACCCCATGAATCTTTCAGGCTCAGATCGGAAAGGCCAGCCGCTTTACCGGTGTCGTTAAACTTCTCATCAAAGAAGGTGGTGTAGTTAACCCCGGCGCCAACGTAGGGGCGAACCTTGCTGCCTGCATCACCGAAATACCACTGGGCCATCAGGGTCGGCGGCAGATGGTGAACCGTGGCGATATCCCCGGTTGGGCCCGTACCGACTTTATGGCGAAACGGCGTGGCCGCCAGCAGTTCAACGCCGACGTTGTCGGTCGCCATCCAGGTAAAGGTCATCCCCGCCTGGGTATTGTTACTGACGTTAAAACCGCCCAGACCCAGAACATTGTCCGAGCCTTCCGTTGGACGTACCGTCGCCGTCCCGAGACGGAAAAAGAACTCACCTGCTTCGTGGGCCATTGCGCCGCCGGAAAGCGTACTCAGAATCAGTGCTGCCACCGCTGCTTTTTTCATATCCATTCCCTCGTTATGGTTTTATTCAGGAACGGAATATACCCACAAATGATTAATAAGTGATCTTGCATTGATCACACTAAATTCAGTGATTTAACATTCATTGATCTAAATTAATTTTTTTCACAACTGGCAAAAATTGGTAGGCAGGGTCTGGATCAATTTTGCCATTTCGGACACAAAACGCCCCGCTTGCCCACAACCGCGCAAAATGGCAGCGACGCATTACGGGCGCTTTACAAAGATATGCTTTTCCATACAAGGCTTGATACTGCCACCGTACACTTATCCAGGGTACAATTGCCCGCTAATTAACACCTGCAATACTCAAGGAGAGTGCATGTCTATCACGGCGAAGTCTGTCTACCGTGACACGGGGAATTTTTTCCGCAATCAGTTCGTTACCTTTTTACTGATCGCCTTGTTGTGCGCATTTATCACGGTGGTACTTGGTCATGCTTTTTCGCCGAGTGAGGAGCAAATTGCCAGCCTGAGCGAAGGCGATCAAATCGCCAGCAGCGTTGGTCTGTTTGAGATGGTGCAGAACATGACTCCGGAACAGCAGCAGATCCTGTTGCGGGCTTCTGCGGCCTCGACCTTTTCCGGTCTTATCGGCAATGCCATTCTGGCAGGCGGCGTGCTGCTGATGATCCAGCTGGTCTCTGCCGGGCAGCGCGTCAGCGCGCTGCGGGCGATAGGTGCCAGCGCGCCGCTGCTGCCCAGGCTGTTCATTCTGATCTTTTTAACCACCATGCTTGTGCAATTAGGGATTATGCTGGTTGTGGTGCCGGGCGTGCTGTTGGCGATTGTGCTCGCCTTCGCCCCCGTGATGCTGGTACAGGACCGCATGGGCATTTTTGTCGCCATGCGTAGCAGTATCCGGCTGGCATGGTCTAATATGCGTCTGGTCGCGCCAGCGGTAATGAGCTGGCTGCTGGCGAAAACCCTGCTGCTGCTGTTTGCACCCAATCTTGCCGTTCTGACGCCTAACGTTGGTGCTGTTGTGGCGAATACCCTGAGCAACCTCATCTCCGCTGTCTTGCTCGTTTATTTGTTCCGCCTGTACACGTTAATTCGCCAGTAATTTTTCTGATGGCCTGTTCAGAACGTACAGGCCGTCGCTGATAGATGGAATCGAAGAATGAAGCAGTTTCTTGATTTTTTACCCCTGGTTGTCTTTTTTGCTTTCTATAAGCTGTATGACATTTACGCCGCGACCACTGCCCTGATTGTCGCCACCGCAGTCGTGCTGATTTACAGCTGGGTGCGCTACCGCAAGGTTGAAAAAATGGCCCTGATCACCTTTGTGCTGGTGGCCGTCTTTGGCGGGCTGACCGTCTTTTTCCACAACGATGAGTTCATCAAGTGGAAAGTGACCGTCATTTATGTGCTGTTTGCCGGCGCCCTGCTGTTCAGCCAGTGGGTGATGAAAAAGCCGCTTATCCAGCGCATGCTGGGTAAAGAGCTGGCGCTGCCGCAGGCGGTCTGGTCGCGCCTGAATATCGCCTGGGCGGTATTCTTTATTCTCTGTGGTCTGGCGAATATCTATATCGCTTTCTGGCTGCCGCAGAATATCTGGGTCAACTTTAAAGTCTTTGGTCTGACCGCCCTAACGCTGATTTTCACCCTCCTGAGCGGCATCTACATCTATCGCCACATGCCACAGGATGACAAGCAGTAATCCTTCCGCCAGGCTTGATAAGCCTGGCGTTTTTCTTCTGTTCTCTCCGGCAGCAAATCATAGTAGCATCCCGCCTGAAGTCCTCCGTAATAAGTAGAGTTCATAATGACAACAACGAACGCCCCGCAGGGCGAACTGGTTTTACGCACACTTGCAATGCCCGCCGACACCAATGCGAACGGCGATATTTTTGGCGGCTGGTTAATGTCGCAGATGGATATGGGCGGGGCGATCCTCGCTAAAGAGATTGCCCATGGCCGCGTGGTGACGGTCCGGGTTGATGGTATGACCTTTCTGCGGCCTGTCGCGGTGGGTGATGTGGTCTGCTGTTACGCCCGTTGCGTGAAGCGGGGAAATACCTCGGTGTCGATCAATATTGAAGTATGGGTGAAGAAGGTCTCTTCGGAACCGATCGGCCAGCGCTATAAGGCCACCGAAGCGCTCTTTATTTACGTGGCGGTGGATAGCGAAGGTAAACCGCGTGCATTACCGCAGGCATAAAAAAAGCCTCCCGATTGGGAGGCTTTTTTCATTATTCCATCTGAGCCCCGCCGTTGAGGCGGAAAACAATATTGACGATGAGTCCACTGCCTGGCTTACCGGCTTCGTAGCGCCATTTACGCATCGCGTTTTTCACATCACGCTCGAACATGTTTGACGGCTGCGCGGAGAGGATCTGAACATTATCCACACGTCCGTCGGCGGTGACGTCAAATTTCACCCGCACACGCCCTTCAATACGCAGAGCCTGCGCGCGCGACGGATATTGCGGCTGGTTACGGCTCAACGCACGTGGACCCGGCGGCGCCGCCGGAACCGGCTTAGCGGTAACTGGCGCGGAGTTCATGACCGGGCGAGCCGGGGCTGCGCGCTCAACGGGCTGCGTGGTACGTGGCTCAACCGGGCGCTCTTGACGCTTCGGACGCTCTTCCACCTTTTTCACCGGCTTCGGTTTCGGCTTCGGTTTTGGCTTGGGCTCCGGTTTGTGGATCACCACAGGCGCTTCTTTTGGCGGCTCAGGAACAACTTCAGGTTCTGGTTCCGGCTCGGGTTCGGGCTCTGCAACAGGCTCCGGTGGAGGCGCGACCTGTACGGGCTCCAGCTCCGCAGGCGTTACCATGGTCACCGAAATCGGCTGCGCGGGCGCTGGCATTTCAATAACCTGATGTACCGATGTGTAAAGCAGACCCGCCACCACGGCTCCGTGAATTCCGACGGACAACAGCGTCGGCCAGGGAAAGCGGCGAGGTAAATCGAGGGTCATTGAAGTCATAATCGTTTCAGTTAAAAAGCCAGGCCCTGATTTTAAATGCAAATAGCAATCATATTCAATAAGCCAGTTAAACTTCGCCCGATTTTACCGTCCAGCTGGCGAAAAAAGGCACATCAGGCGCAAGGTTTTAACAATGTTGCCATCTTTACATTGCAGTCACCTGCACTTTCACATAACGTAATTCCCACTTTTATCGGTTAAGGAGCTCCGCTGTGCTTTACGTGATTTTTGCTGCAGATGTCGCTGATTCTCTGGAAAAACGTCTCTCCGTACGCCCTGCCCACCTTGCGCGCTTACAGCTGCTGCATGACGAAGGCAGATTATTGACCGCAGGCCCGATGCCTGCCGTCGACAGCAACGATCCGGGCGCGGCTGGCTTTACCGGCTCGACGGTGATTGCCGAATTTGAATCGCTCGAAGCGGCACAGGCCTGGGCGCAGGACGACCCGTATGTGGCGGCAGGCGTGTATGATAACGTCGTGGTGAAGCCGTTTAAAAAAGTTTTCTAGGATAAAAAAAGGCTCCGTACCAGGAGCCTTTTCTTATTAGTTCAGCGATGCCAGCCGCGCCGCAAAGCCAACAAACAGTAATCCAATTAAACCATTTCCCAGCTTCGCCAGTTTCTTTTTGGTTTTCAGGTAGCGCGTAACAAACGCGCCGGAGAAGATCAGGAAGCTCATATAGATAAAACTGATGATTTCCAGCGTGACCGCGAGGATCATAAAAGCGACGCCGGTGTGCTTCGCGTGAACGTCAATAAACTGCACAAAGAATGAGACATAAAACAAAATCGCCTTCGGGTTGGTCATACTCAGCACCAGCGAGCGTTTCATTATGGTTTTAGCCGGTTCGAGACCGCCAGCATCGCCCTGCTGTGTATGCCTTATTACCGACCAGAGCATTTTGCCGCCCAGCCATAACAGATAGAACGCCCCGAGATAGCGCACAATATTAAACAGCATTGGCGTGGTCTGGATCAGCGCCGCGACCCCCGCCCATGCCAGAAACATCAGTACCGCATCGCCAATAAATACGCCACTGGCGGCAAGATAGCCCTTTTTCACACCGTGACCAATACCGGTCTTTAAAACGAATAAGGTATTAGGCCCAGGAACCAGAACAATAAAAATAGCCCCGACAACATAGGTCCAGAAATTCAGTACACCCAAATCCGCAAACACCTCATCCTCCTTTTTGACGTAGCGAATAAAAAACATCGGGCACCTCTGTGGGTGCCCTTGTGTCATTCAGTAATCCTGAACGGCGAACAGCAACGCATTGCGATGACGGTTCATACTGCATTTTCTGATGGCGTGGATACGCATATTACGGCGGGATTGTGCTTCCAGCCAACGCGCTTTGCGACGACTTGTCTGTCGCAACATGCGCCAGCGCCCTACTTCTGTTCTACTGCGCTTCATGTTACCAACTCTTCACAAAACAGAGCGTTCATTATAGTCCCTTGCCTGCGGCAGACCAGCGCTTTTATCTGGCGTTTTTATTTGCCAGAAAAATCCTGACGCGTAAACTCTTAACAATACGCTTTCAAAAGGATTTTTTATTATGACAACCTTCTACACCGTGGTGAGTTGGCTGCTCATTCTGGGATACTGGCTGTTAATCGCAGGGGTGACATTACGCATCCTGATGAAGCGCCGAGCCGTTCCCTCTGCCATGGCATGGCTGTTGATTATTTATATCCTGCCGCTGGTCGGCATCATTGCGTATTTATCCTTTGGCGAGCTTCACCTCGGTAAACGCCGGGCCGAGCGTGCCCGGGCGATGTGGCCCTCCACGGCGAAATGGCTGAACGATCTGAAATCCTGCAAACATATTTTTGCCGAAGAGAACAGTGACGTCGCCGCGTCGTTATTTAAGCTCTGTGAACGCCGCCAGGGGATTGCCGGGGTGAAAGGCAATCAGCTGCAATTGATGACCACCTCTGATGACGTGATGAATGCCCTGATCCGCGATATTCAGCTGGCGCGGCATAATATCGAGATGGTGTTTTATATCTGGCAGCCCGGTGGCATGGCCGATCAGGTAGCTGAATCCCTGATGGCCGCGGCACGCCGGGGGATCCACTGCCGTCTGATGCTCGACTCCGCCGGTAGCGTGAATTTTTTCCGCAGCAACTGGGCATCCATGATGCGCAATGCCGGTGTGGAAGTGGTCGAAGCGTTAAAGGTTAACCTGATGCGTGTGTTTCTGCGCAGGATGGATCTGCGCCAGCACCGCAAAATGGTGCTCATCGACAACTACATCGCCTATACCGGCAGCATGAACATGGTCGACCCGCGCTTCTTTAAACAGGATGCCGGTGTGGGTCAGTGGATCGATCTGATGGCGCGCATGGAGGGCCCGGTCGCCACCGCGATGGGGATCGTCTACTCCTGTGACTGGGAGATTGAAACTGGCAAACGCATTCTGCCCCCGCCGCCGGATGCCAATATCATGCCGTTTGAACAGGCCAGCGGGCACACTATTCACACTATCGCCTCCGGACCGGGCTTCCCGGAAGATCTGATCCATCAGGCGTTATTGACCGCCGCCTATTCCGCCCGCGAATACCTGATCATGACCACCCCCTATTTCGTGCCGAGTGACGATCTGCTCCACGCTATCTGCACCGCCGCCCAGCGCGGGGTCGACGTCAGTATCATTCTGCCGCGCAAGAACGATTCAGTGCTGGTGGGCTGGGCAAGCCGGGCCTTTTTCAGCGAACTGCTGGCAGCCGGGGTGAAGATTTACCAGTTTGAAGGTGGGCTGTTGCATACCAAGAGCGTGCTGGTGGACGGTGAGCTCAGCCTGGTGGGAACAGTGAACCTCGATATGCGTAGTCTGTGGCTCAATTTTGAGATCACGCTGGTGATCGACGATACCGGTTTTGGGGGCGATCTGGCGGCCGTGCAGGATGATTATATCTCGCGCTCCCGCCTGCTGGATGCCCGTCTGTGGATGAAAAGGCCGCTATGGCAGCGAATTGCCGAACGACTGTTTTACTTCTTTAGTCCGTTGCTGTAAAACGTGCCCAACGATGTTAAACAGGTAGTCATCATGGAAATGGATCTGAACAATCGCCTGACCGAAGACGAAACGCTCGAGCAGGCCTACGATATCTTTCTGGAACTGGCCGTCGATAATCTCGACCCGGCTGACGTGATTCTCTTTAATTTACAGTTCGAAGAGCGTGGCGGCGCCGAGCTGTTCGATCCGTCTGAAGACTGGGCTGAACATGTCGATTACGACCTGAACCCGGACTTCTTCGCCGAGGTGGTAATTGGCCTGGCGGAGACCGACGGGGGCGAGATCAATGATATTTTTGCCCGCGTTCTGCTGTGTCGTGAGAAAGACCACAAGCTCTGCCACATACTCTGGCGCGAATAAAAAAAGGCTGCGATTGCAGCCTTTTTTATTGCCTTTTACCCGGTCAGAGCGGGTCAACCTTCAGGCAGGAGACCGCATGGCGGAAGCTGCCCTCCAGTACCGGACGCGTTTTCGCGCACTCCGGCCCGGCAATCGGGCAGCGGGTACGGAACACGCAGCCAGACGGCGGGTTGATGGGCGACGGCAGTTCCCCTTCCAGCAGCTGAATGGTCTTATTCTGCTCCAGGTCAGGATCCGGCACCGGCACGGCAGACATCAGCGCTCTGGTGTAAGGGTGTAACGGATTATGATACACCTCATCATAGGTGCCCAGCTCCACCGCATGGCCCAGATACATCACCAGTACGCGATCGGAGATGTGCTTCACCACCGCCAGGTCGTGGGCGATAAAGATCAGTGACAGCCCCATCTCACGCTGCAGTTTTTGCAGCAGGTTAACTACCTGCGCCTGAATCGACACGTCCAGCGCGGAGACCGGTTCGTCACAGATAATCAGCTTCGGCTCAAGGATCAGCGCGCGGGCAATGCCGATACGCTGGCACTGGCCGCCCGAGAACTCGTGCGGATAGCGGTTGATAAGGTTCGGCAGCAGACCGACCTTCATCATCATCGCCTTGACGCGGTCGCGCACTTCGGTACGCGGCATCTTCGGATGGTAGGTGCGCAGCGGCTCAGCGATGATCTCGCCAATGGTCATACGCGGGTTCAGTGACGCCAGCGGGTCCTGGAAAATCATCTGAATGTCGCTTCGGACCTCGCGCCACTCTTCCGGCTTCATCCCCAGCAGATCTTTACCCAGCCAGGCGACCTTGCCGCCAGTGGCTTTGACCAGGCCGATGATCGCGCGGGCAAAGGTGGATTTGCCGCAGCCCGACTCCCCCACCACGCCGAGGGTCTCCCCCTCGTAGAGACGCAGGGTGACGCCGTCAACCGCTTTCAGGGTTTTCGCCGGCTGCCAGAACCACTGCTTGCCGTCTTTGATGTCGAAGTGCACTTTCAGATCGGCGATTTCAAGCAGAACATTTCTTTTTTCGTCAATGGCTGTCATACCAGCTCCTCGTACGGCTTAAAGCAGGCACGCAGACGGCCTGGTGCAAACTCTTCCAGCGGCGGCGCGCTGTTGCAGATTTCCATCGCGTGCGGACAGCGCGGCTGGAACGGGCAGCCTTTCGGCAGACGCAGCAGGTTGGGCGGGTTGCCAGGAATGGTCAGCAGCGACTCCCCTTCCGCATCAAGACGCGGTACCGCATTCAGCAGGCCAATGGAGTACGGGTGCGCCGGATGATAGAAGACATCTCGCGCTTTACCGTACTCCATGGTACGCCCGGCATACATCACCAGCACTTTATCGCAGATCCCGGCCACGACGCCCAGATCGTGGGTAATCATGATGATCGCAGTATTAAACTCGCGCTTCAGCTCGTTCAGCAGGGTCATGATCTGCGCCTGAACGGTCACGTCCAGGGCGGTGGTCGGTTCATCGGCAATGAGCAGTTTTGGCCGGCACAGCAGCGCCATCGCGATCATCACGCGCTGGCGCATCCCGCCGGAGAACTCGTGCGGGAACATGCGCATACGCTTACGCGCTTCCGGCATTTTTACCGCATCCAGCATCTTAACCGACTCTTCAAACGCTTCGGCTTTGCCCATCCCCTTGTGCAGCATCAGCACTTCCATCAGCTGCTCGCCCACACGCATGTACGGGTTCAGGGAGGTCATCGGATCCTGGAAAATCATGGATATCTGCTCGGCACGCAGCTTGTTAAGCTCGTTTTCCGGCAGGTTAAGGATCTGCTTACCGTTAAAGGTGGCAGAGCCGCCGATAACGCCATTCTGTGCCAGCAGCCCCATCAGCGCGAACGCCGTCTGGGATTTACCGGAACCGGATTCACCCACGATACCCAGCGTTTCGCCAGCACGCAGGCTGAAGTTAAGATCGTTTACCGCAGTCACATCGCCATCAGGCGTTTTAAAGGTGACGCGCAGATCTTTCACATCCAGCAGGAGATTACCCTGCTGATGCGCTTGTGGGGCAGATGCCGTTTCAATAATAGTCATGGCGGCACTCCTTAACGGTCTTTCGGATCGAGGGCATCACGCAGGCCATCGCCGATAAAGTTGAAACAAAACAGTGTTACCACCAGGAAACCCGCCGGGAACAGCAGCAGCCACGGTGAAACTTCCATAGAGTTGGCGCCATCGCTCAGCAGCGCACCCCAGCTGCTCAGCGGCTCCTGGGTACCCAGGCCGAGGAAGCTCAGGAAAGATTCAAACAGGATCATGCTAGGTACCAGCAGGGAAGCATACACCACCACCACACCCAGCACGTTTGGCACGATATGACGGACCACGATATTACCGGTCGAAACCCCGCCCACCTGCGCCGCTTCGATAAACTCTTTCCGCTTCAGGCTCAGGGTCTGGCCGCGCACGATACGCGCCATATCGAGCCAGGAGACCATGCCGATAGCCACAAAGATCAGCAAAATGTTCTGGCCAAAGAAGGTCACCAGCAGAATGACGAAGAACATAAACGGGAAGGAGTTGAGGATCTCCAGAATACGCATCATCACCGAATCGACCTTGCCGCCGAGATAGCCGGAGAGCGATCCGTATAACGTACCCAGAATCACCGCAACAAAGGCTGCTGCGATCCCTACCATCAACGAAATGCGTCCACCGATGGCCACACGGACCAGCAGGTCACGTCCGGACGAGTCGGTACCAAAGTAGTGGCCCGATTCGGTATCCGGCGCGCTGGACATCATGCCCCAGTCGGTATCGAAGTAGGTGAACTGCGACAGCATCGGCGCGAGCGTTACAAACAGGGCGATAAGGACCAGGACAATCAGGCTGGCAACCGCAGCACGGTTATGCATGAAGCGACGGCGTGCATCCTGCCAGAGGCTACGCCCCTCCACTTCCAGTTTTTCACTGAAGTTTTCCAGCGCCTCGCTGTTTTTCTTACTTAACATCATGGCGAGCTCCAGTGTCAGTAGCGGATTTTCGGATCGATAACGGCATAGAGCACGTCGACGATCGCGTTAAAGAAGATGGTGAGCGCGCCAACGAGAATGGTCAGACTCAGTACCAGTGAATAGTCGCGGTTAAGGGCGCCGTTAACGAACAGCTGACCAATACCCGGCAGACCATAGATGGTTTCGATAACCATTGACCCGGTGATAATCCCGACGAACGCAGGGCCCAGATAAGAGAGCACCGGCAGCAGCGCAGGTTTTAACGCATGACGGAAGATGATGCGGCGCATCGGCAGCCCTTTGGCCCGGGCAGTACGGATGAAGTTCGAGTGCAGCACTTCAATCATTGAACCACGGGTGATACGCGAAATACTGGCGATATAGGCGAGAGACAACGCGACCATCGGCAGGATCATAAATTTCAGCGCCCCGCCATTCCAGCCGCCGCCGGGCAGCCATTTCAGGGTGATGGCAAATATCATGACCAGCAAAGGGGCCACGACAAAACTCGGTATGACGACACCGGTCATTGCCACCCCCATAACGGTGTAATCCCATTTCGTGTTCTGGTTAAGCGCGGCAATAACGCCCGCCGTGACGCCAAGAATAACGGCCAGTAAAAACGCCGCGGCGCCTAATTTCGCCGAAACGGGGAAGCTGGACGCCACCAGATCGTTTACGGAATAATCTTTATATTTAAACGACGGACCAAAATCACCGTGGGCCAGCTGTTTCAGATAGTTGAAATACTGGGTGGAGATAGGATCGTTTAAATGATATTTCGCTTCGATATTCGCCATAACTTCTGGCGGCAGCGTACGTTCACCGGTGAATGGACTTCCCGGCGCGAGACGCATCATAAAGAAGGAGATCGTGATAAGAATGAATAGCGTTGGGATCGCTTCAAGACAGCGACGTAGGATAAATTTCAACATTGCCCGTACCTTCTGGCGTGTGCCTATATAATATTACGATGAGTAGACACCGTGGGGCAGACAGCGCCCGCCCCACTCATTGCCATTAATGCTTGATAATATACAAGTTTTTAACGTAGATATTATCCATCGGGTCTTTCCCGGTATATCCACCTACCCACGGTTTCACCAGACGGGCGTTCACGTAGTAGTAAACCGGTACGATCGCAGAATCTTTGTCGAGCTGCTGTTCCGCTTTCGCGTAGAGCTCGGCGCGCTGCGCTTCGTCAGTCACTTTCAGGGTATCGCCGATCAGCTTATCGAACTCTGCGCTCTTATAGTGCGCGGTGTTGTTCGAGCTGTCGCTCAGCATGGTGTTCAGGAAAGAGGTCGGCTCGTTGTAGTCCGCACACCAGCCGGCACGCGCCACATCAAAGGTGCCCTGATGGCGGCTATCCAGGAAGGTTTTCCACTCCTGGTTTTCCAGCTTCACGTTCACACCCAGGTTTTTCTTCCAGATGGAAGAGACTGCGATAGCCAGTTTCTTATGCAGATCGGAGGTGTTATACAGCAGGCTGAAGGTCAGCGGCTTGTCTGCGGTATAACCCGCTTCGGCCAGCAGTTTCTTCGCTTCTGCATTACGCTGTTCCTGGGTCATTTTGAACCATTCTGGCTCGGTCAGCTTCGCACCATCGGTGTACGGTGGCGTGTAGCTGTACGCTGGCAGGTCGCCCTGGTTTTTCACTTTGTTGACGATGATATCGCGATCCAGCGCCAGCTTCAGGGCGGTACGAACGCGAACGTCAGTGAATGGCGCTTTCTGGTTGTTGATTTCGTAATAATAGGTGCAGAGGTACGGGTCAACGTGTACTTCAGCAGGGATCTCTTTCTTCAGCTTCTGGAACAGTTCAATCGGCATGTTGTTATAGGTCATGTCGATTTCGCCGCTGCGGTAGCGGTTAACGTCAGTCACTTCAGAAGAGATTGGCAGATAGGTGACCTGATTAATGACAGTTTTCGCGTTATCCCAGTAGTTGGTATTACGCTCCAGGTCGATACGTTCGTTAACGACCCAGGCTTTCAGCTTGTAGGCGCCGTTAGTCACGATATTGGCGGGCTGAGTCCACTTATCGCCAAATTTTTCAACCGCGGCTTTTGGAACCGGGGAGACGGACGGGTGAACCAGCAGCTTATAGAAATAAGGGACCGGCTCGCTCAGGGTAACTTCGAACGTATTGTCATCGATCGCTTTTACGCCGAGATCGGTAATCGGTTTTTTACCGGTGATGATGTCATCGATATTGGCGATGTGGCCATACTGCAGATAGCTCGCATACGGTGAGGCAGTATTAGGATCTGCCAGACGCTGCCAGCTATAAACGAAATCGTGGGCGGTAACCGGGGAACCATCGGACCATTTCGCGTCTTTACGCAGGTGGAAGGTCCAGACTTTAAAGTCTTTGTTTTCCCATTTTTCAGCTACACCCGCAACCGGGTGGCCGTTTACGTCAGTGACCAGCAGACCTTCGAACAGATCGCGGTTAACGTTAGACTCCGGTACACCTTCAATCTTGTGCGGATCCAGAGACTGAACCTCAGCACCGTTGTTACGCACCAGCGTTTGCTTCTCCGCCAGTTGAACTCCAGCAGGGACGTCAGCAGCCATTGCAACGTTGCCTGCGATTAGCGCAGTTAAAATCCCCGCAGCTACCAGACTTTTTTTTGTGATGATGGACATTGTGTTGATACTCCACTCTTTATAATTACTGGTTTTTACCAGCCTGTTTAATTCCCCTTTTTAGGGGTTCCCTGACAACGTAGGAGTTTATGCTGCCGTCAGGCGTTTTTTACTTCTCGCTATCACCGACTTTACTATTACTGGCGGCTCGTCTGGCCGCCTTGCGTCGATTTGTGACATGCCTCCCCTGCCGAGGCATGTATTAATTCTTATAGGTCAAAATCGTTAATGAAAAAGATTCTCAACTAGAAGAATTACGCTGAAATGGAATGGCCGGAAAGTACCAAATGAGTTACTTAGGTGCCAATACATTTTGCAAATTTGTTAACCAATTCTCTTTTACGGAAGGGACCGTCATGCCGTGGCCTGCTATGTCCCGCACCGAAAAAGAAAAAAGTGACCAATATTCAATGAGATGAAGAAAATGTTATGGATGAGCGCACCGCGATGCCAGAAGCGTTCTCTTTTTTGTACAAAAAATTAACAACTGTCTATTATTTAGCACATTCATCTAAATCATTCAGCAAATTACTAATATCATCTCAGTAATCTTGCAGCAAGCCCCAGAGTATTGTGTGAGTAAAATAACAGACGTATTGCGCGGTTTATGAGCAGGTGAGCGGCATGGGAACAGGCAAGTGATTGAAAATCAACAAAACAAAATTATTAATAAAATTAATTATAGTTAAAGCGATTTTCAACTTTCATTATATGATTTGCTGATAATGACAAAAAAAGCGGAGCCCAGGGCTCCGCTTTTTCATTTGAAGGATTAACCTAATAACCCCGGAAAGATTGATTTCAGACCGGTTACAATAAATTCAATCCCTAGCGCCATCAGCAGCAGACCCATTATACGGGTGATAACGTTAATACCCGTCTGTCCCAACAGGCGTACCAGCCATGGCGCAATACGGAATACCCCCCAGCAACAGAAGGCAAACAGAGCAATGGCGATCGAAAAGCCAATCAGATGCATCAGGTTATGGTAACGCGTTCCCCATACGATGGTAGAACTGATAGCCCCTGGCCCTGCCATCAAGGGCAACGCCAGCGGCACCACGCCAATGCTCTCGCGGATGGCGGTTTCTGATTTCTCCTGCTTGTTCTGTTTGTCCTCACCCAGCTTGCCGCTGATCATTGACATGGCAATGGTGACGACGAGGATCCCACCGGCAATTCTGAACGAATCGATTGAGATGCCAAAAATCTGCAATATTGAGTCCCCAAGATAGAGCGACGTCAGCAGGATGATGGCCACAGACAAATTTGCCGTCAGGTTGGTTTTATTCCTGGCAAGGGCGGTTTGATAGCTGGTCATACTGATGAAGACGGGAATAATACCCACCGGGTTCACCAGCGCGAACAGACCGATAAAAAACTTAAAATAGGTTGGGAAATCAAAGAGCGATAGGCTCACTGTTAGCTCCGCTGATTAGCAAGTCTCAATATAAAATGTGGCATCCACAGTAACCGCGCAGACGATACGCCTTTTATGCCGCCAGTTCACCACAATAATGCTAAATATGGTGATGTAACGCTGTAAAATATTTGTGTACTTTATACGTTGTTATGGTTCAATTAGTTTTGCAATTATTTAACAACTGACGAAATGCCCTAAAATACCCCTGCTGAAAGGTATCAGCTTATGGATAAATTGATACAGATCATGTTTTCGGTACTCAGAAGTGAGTAATCTTGATTACGCCACCAGGGAGACTCAGAGTCTGAACGTAGGCTACTGATGGGAGGCTCTTTTAGTAAATCAGGGGAACGATAAAAACATTAACACCTTGTTTTTACGTAAGTTAAGCAAGTGGCAATGACGCTGACTATACTGTTTTCGTGTCGAGCAGCTGATTTACTAAAAGAGTTTAACATTATCAGGAGAGCATTATGGCTGTTACTAATGTCGCTGAACTTAACGCACTTGTAGAGCGCGTAAAAAAAGCCCAGCGTGAATATGCCAATTTCACCCAAGAACAGGTTGATAAAATCTTCCGCGCCGCCGCTCTGGCTGCTGCAGATGCTCGAATCCCTCTCGCTAAAATGGCCGTTGCCGAATCTGGTATGGGTATCGTCGAAGATAAAGTGATCAAAAACCACTTTGCTTCCGAGTATATCTACAACGCCTATAAAGACGAGAAGACTTGTGGCGTTCTGTCTGAAGATGACACGTTCGGTACCATCACCATTGCTGAGCCAATCGGCATCATCTGCGGTATCGTTCCAACCACCAACCCAACGTCTACTGCTATCTTCAAATCGCTCATCAGCCTGAAGACGCGTAACGCGATCATTTTCTCTCCACACCCACGTGCTAAAGATGCCACCAACAAAGCTGCAGATATCGTTCTGCAAGCGGCGATCGCTGCGGGTGCACCAAAAGACCTGATCGGCTGGATCGATCAGCCTTCCGTGGAGCTGTCTAACGCTCTGATGCACCACCCAGACATTAACCTGATTCTGGCAACTGGTGGCCCAGGCATGGTTAAAGCGGCCTATAGCTCCGGTAAACCGGCTATCGGCGTAGGTGCGGGTAATACCCCTGTTGTTATCGACGAAACCGCCGATATCAAACGTGCTGTTGCCTCTGTACTGATGTCTAAAACCTTCGATAACGGCGTAATCTGTGCTTCCGAGCAGTCCGTTGTGGTTGTTGACTCCGTATACGATGCCGTTCGCGAACGTTTCGCCAGCCACGGCGGCTACCTGCTGCAGGGTAAAGAGCTGAAAGCGGTTCAGGACATCATCCTGAAAAATGGTGCACTGAACGCCGCCATCGTAGGTCAGCCAGCGTATAAAATTGCTGAACTGGCAGGTTTCACCGTTCCAGCCAGCACGAAGATCCTGATTGGCGAAGTGAATATCGTTGACGAAAGCGAGCCGTTTGCGCACGAAAAACTCTCTCCGACGCTGGCAATGTACCGCGCGAAAGATTTTGAAGAAGCGGTTGTTAAAGCGGAGAAACTGGTAGCTATGGGCGGTATCGGTCATACCTCCTGCCTGTATACCGACCAGGACAACCAGCCAGATCGTGTTGCTCACTTCGGTCAGATGATGAAAACAGCACGTATTCTGATTAACACCCCTGCTTCTCAGGGTGGTATCGGTGACCTGTATAACTTCAAACTCGCGCCTTCCCTGACTCTGGGTTGTGGTTCATGGGGTGGTAACTCCATCTCTGAGAACGTTGGTCCTAAGCACTTGATCAACAAGAAAACCGTTGCTAAGCGAGCTGAAAACATGTTGTGGCATAAACTTCCGAAATCTATCTACTTCCGCCGTGGCTCCCTGCCAATCGCGCTGGATGAAGTGATTACTGATGGCCACAAACGTGCGCTCATCGTGACTGACCGTTTCCTGTTCAACAACGGCTACGCAGACCAGATCACCTCTGTTCTGAAAGCGGCTGGCGTGGAAACTGAAGTCTTCTTCGAAGTTGAAGCTGACCCAACCCTGTCCGTTGTTCGCAAAGGCGCAGAGCTGGCAAACTCCTTCAAACCAGACGTGATCATCGCGCTGGGTGGCGGCTCCCCAATGGACGCAGCCAAAATTATGTGGGTAATGTACGAGCACCCAGAAACGCACTTCGAAGAGCTGGCGCTGCGCTTTATGGATATCCGTAAACGTATCTACAAGTTCCCGAAAATGGGCGTGAAAGCGAAAATGATCGCCGTCACCACCACTTCCGGTACCGGTTCTGAAGTGACGCCATTTGCTGTTGTTACCGACGATGCAACAGGTCAGAAATACCCATTGGCAGACTACGCTCTGACCCCGGACATGGCGATTGTTGACGCCAACCTGGTCATGGACATGCCGAAATCACTCTGTGCATTCGGTGGTCTGGATGCGGTAACTCACGCCCTGGAAGCTTATGTTTCTGTACTGGCGTCTGAGTTCTCTGACGGTCAGGCTCTGCAGGCACTGAAACTGCTGAAAGAGAACCTGCCAGCCTCTTATAACGAAGGCTCTAAAAACCCGGTTGCCCGTGAGCGTGTGCACAGTGCTGCCACCATCGCCGGTATCGCGTTTGCTAACGCCTTCCTGGGTGTGTGTCACTCCATGGCGCACAAGCTGGGCTCTCAGTTCCACATTCCTCACGGTCTGGCGAACGCCCTGCTGATTTCTAACGTTATCCGTTACAACGCTAACGATAACCCGACCAAGCAGACGGCATTCAGCCAGTACGACCGTCCGCAGGCTCGTCGTCGCTACGCAGAAATTGCTGACCACCTGGGCCTGAGCGCTCCTGGCGATCGTACTGCTGCGAAGATCGAGAAACTGCTGGCATGGCTGGAAAGCCTGAAAGCGGAACTGGGTATTCCTAAGTCTATCCGTGAAGCTGGCGTTCAGGAAGCTGACTTCCTGGCACACGTAGACAAGCTGTCTGAAGATGCCTTTGATGACCAGTGTACCGGTGCGAACCCGCGCTACCCATTGATCGCAGAGCTGAAACAGATCCTGCTGGATACCTTCTATGGCCGCGAATACACTGAAGGTGTGGTTGCTGCACCGGCAGCTGTAGAAACGCTGGTAAAAGCGGATAAGAAAGCGAAGAAAAGCGCTTAATTAATCGCTCAATAAAAAACCCGCTCCGGCGGGTTTTTTTATGTCTCTTTTCCAGCGCAAATAGCGACAGACGAACTGGACCGTTAACGACGACTGGCTTCCTGAATCGCCGTCAGAGAGCCTGTTACCAGCGCCTCTTTATAATGCTTACGACATACGGATACATAGCGCTCATTACCGCCAATCACCACCTGTTCGCCTTCCGCATAGGGTTTTCCTGCCTGATCAAGACGCAGCACCATACTCGCTTTACGCCCGCAGAAGCAGATGGTTTTTAATTCCACCAGCTTATCTGACCATGCCAGCAAATACTGGCTGCCGACAAACAGTTCGCCGCGAAAATCCGTTCGCAGCCCATAGCAAAGTACTGGAATATCCAGTTCATCAACGACTTCAGAAAGCTCATGAACCTGCTGACGCGTTAAAAACTGGCTCTCATCCACCAGCACGCAATGGACTGCCTGGTCAGCCGCCTGTGCACGAATTTCGTCCAGCAGATTAGTTTGTGGGTTAAATAACCTGGCTGGAGAAGAGAGGCCAATTCGCGAACTCACTTTTCCGGCACCAAAACGGTCATCGATTTCGGCGGTGTAAACCACCGTACGCATCCCACGCTCCTGGTAATTGTAGGAGGATTGCAGTAACGCGGTCGACTTACCTGCGTTCATTGCTGAATAGTAGAAATACAGTTGTGCCATTGGCCGTTAAACCCTAATCAATGTGTATTATTACCGATAGGCGATTGTACCATATTTTGTCGGGTCTTCCGTGCTGCAGCGCGGAAGACCCGCGTTACGAGAGATTTTATCCACCACCGGGATATAGGACACATCATGAAGGAGCATACGAAAAGAACATAAAAACCCATGGTTTTATAAACGCTAAGTTCCGGAAAAACCTGTTATTTTAATGTCGCCACCAGGCTGAAAATGATTCAGGCGTAATTAACGGTTTCATCGGGTAACCGTGTTTTCAGTACTAATACGAAAGGTTGATATTTATCCGGAGAAACAATAATCCCCATGAAAATTGCCTGTAAAAAAAGAGTTCACCGTCAGGTTTACAACGCATCTTTTGATAACGCCGCCCCCCTTTCTCCCCGCCAAATTTAAGTTCCGGTAATTAATAATAGTGCCGAATATTAGGTATTTTTGAATTCCTTACATTCTGGCCTATTGCACATATCAATTTATGCCTCTATTATTACCTCAACAAACCCCCACATTATAAGTTTGAGATTACTACAATGAGCGAAGCACTTAAAATTCTGAACAACATCCGCACTCTCCGTGCCCAGGCGAGAGAATGTACTCTGGAAACGCTTGAAGAAATGCTGGAGAAATTAGAAGTCGTTGTTAATGAGCGTCGTGAAGAAGAAAACGCCGCTGCTGCTGAAATCGAAGAACGTACACGTAAACTGCAGCAATATCGTGAAATGCTGATCGCTGATGGTATTGATCCTAACGAATTGCTGAACAGCATGGCTGCCGCTAAAACCGGTACTAAAGCTAAACGTGCTGCGCGTCCGGCTAAATATAGCTACATCGATGAGAACGGCGAATCTAAAACCTGGACCGGCCAGGGCCGTACTCCAGCTGTTATCAAAAAAGCAATGGATGAGCAAGGTAAACAACTGGACGACTTCCTGATCCAGGAATAAGCCAGTAAATATCCGAAAAATCCCGCTTAATGCGGGATTTTTTATGCCTTTATTTTATCTCGTGTGACATTCTGTTACACGTGCACATATAACGATTACATCACACTATTACCCTGCCCTACATGAGCGACACCCTAAAAAGGTTATAAAAAAACCGGCGTAGCATAGCTATCACCGGTTTTGCTTAGGGCGTTAACGCCGTATTAGTTTTTAATGTCCAGCGTCTCTTTCAGCCAGCCCTTAAATTCTTCGCCCAGGGACTGGTGACGAACACCATATTCAACGAAGGCCTGCATGTAACCGAGTTTATTACCGCAGTCATGGCTCTTACCTTTCATATGGTAAGCCTCGACGGTCTCTTTTTCGATCAGCATGTCGATGGCATCGGTCAGCTGGATCTCATCGCCGGCGCCTGGAGGCGTTTTCGCCAGCAGCGGCCAAATCTCTGCGCTCAGTACATAACGCCCTACTACAGCGAGGTTAGATGGCGCTACGTCGGCTTTTGGCTTCTCAACCACGCCAACCATTGGCACGCTGTCGCCTGGCTTCATATCGACGCCTTTGCAGTCCACAACGCCATAAGCGGTAACGTCTTCAACTGGCTCAACCATGATCTGGCTGCTGCCCGTTTCGTCGAAGCGTTTAATCATTTCAGCCAGGTTATCCTGGGAAAGATCGGATTCAAACTCGTCCAGAATAACGTCGGGTAAAATAACCGCTACCGGCTCGTTACCGACTACCGGGTGGGCACACAACACGGCGTGACCCAGACCTTTTGCCAGCCCCTGACGGACCTGCATAATAGTGACATGCGGCGGGCAAATAGACTGCACTTCCTGAAGAAGCTGACGCTTCACGCGTTTTTCCAGCATGGCTTCAAGTTCAAAACTGGTATCGAAATGGTTTTCGATAGAGTTTTTGGATGAATGTGTTACCAGCACAATTTCAGTGATGCCTGCAGCAATACATTCGTTGACCACATACTGGATTAATGGCTTATCAACGAGTGGCAGCATCTCTTTTGGAATTGCCTTCGTTGCTGGCAGCATCCTGGTTCCCAACCCGGCAACCGGGATAACGGCCTTTCTCACTTTCGAATTTACGGCAGCCATTGAAACTCTCCTGAACTGTTCATGTTTTGAACTTTAGTCTGCATTAATAACGCGTTCAGTATATCAGCCTGTGGATGGTGTCCGGGTCTGAAAAGGACGCGCTACCGCTTAATTAGGATAAATACGAATAAAAACAGGCACCGATAGTAGCATTGCCCGTAAAACGACGGTAAAGCTATCTACCGTTTAAATTCCAACTGACTATTCTGTGGACAACATTAAGCGCAACCGCCCCCCCGTCCCCCAAATTTGGCATTGCCATGAGGTACAGCGGTGGCTTATTTGATTCAGGTAAGTATTTCCTAAGGTTCCTAACGGGACGCCGTTACTGACCTGAATATGATGCTCCCCGGTATTTAGCGTGGCATTAAGTCCGGCAGAGACCAAAATCAAATTTTTCAGGCCGCTATGGTAATAACCGACCAGTAATGGGAATTGTCCTGGTAAACTGGCCTGGCGCAACAGCTGGTTGACCTGTTTCAACAGGCTGCCTAACTCAGGCAGACGCTGACCCTGATGAGAAAGTTGTTCCTGAAGCAATCCATTAAATAATGCCCGCAATAATAATGCCGCCAGCACACCATTATCGCCCGCCCGGGTAACATCCAGACAATAAAACGCCAGATCGTTTTCAGATAATGGTGCGATATCCAGCACCAGACCCGGTTGATCGGCAGCCATCAGCTGGCGGTAATTAACTTTGCACCCGGAAAATGTCTGCTGAACCGGCGGCTGAAGCTCCTGTAACAGTTTTGCCGCCGCAGAGGGGTTATTCACCAGCGCATCCCAGTCCTGAAAAAGCCGCTCTTCCTCTTCAACACGCGAATTAAACATATTGGGATAGAGGCAGGCGAAAACGGTTTCACGCAAGCGATTCAGATCTTTAACTGGCTTAAGCAATACGTCCTGGACACCCAGGCGTAACGCTTTTGCGATATCGGCCATATTTTCGGTCGCAGAGATGACCAGAATGGGGATCTGGTCGCCGGCATTACGTAAATGCTCCACCAGCTTCAGGCCATTCATCCGCGGCATGGCGATGTCGCAAATCATCAAATCGGGCTTAATGCCCACCATTTTTTCCAGGGCGTCGATCCCATCACCTGCAAGTGCAGTCGTCGCCCCCAGCGATGATAGCCATGAATCCAGTAAGGAGCGGAAAACAGGCTCGTCTTCAACTATCAGAATTTGTTTCCCGGCTAATGGCTGTGTCATGGTCTCTCCCGGCGCTGACAATAGATAAATAGTGGCATGCTATCGGCACTATCGCCTGTCAGATTTTGCTGAAGTAATCAAAAAAAGGGTGCTCAGGCTGTTGCCCGCACTAAAGGTAATAATTCGTCCATTTTCTTTTCGACTGCCTGCGCGCCTGCGGTAATGGCCGCTTCAGCACGATGGAAATCGAGCGTTGAAATTTGTGGACAAAAAGGTTGAATCAATATATCCGGCGGATCACCCGCCATTCGGTTGCGCTTCAGGCGATTTTCCAGCACCTGAATCGATGTCGTCATGATTTCCATGGCGGTTGGTGCAGCAACCAGTTTACGGGTGGTTCGCGTGAAGCGTCCTCGCAGGCGTTTATGCCATGCGAGATCGTCCAGAGCGGACTCATCCGACTGGGTGTTAACCGGCATCAGATCCTGTTGCATCAGGTGAGCATCGTGCTGGAGATCGACGGCAATGACGATATCAGCCCCCATCGCACGGGTCAGTGAAATAGGGACAGGATTAACAACGCCACCGTCAACCAGCCAGTAACCATTGTGCGGAACCGGTGCCATCAGGCCCGGCATACTGCAGGAGGCGCGGACGGCAAGATGAATATCGCCTTCGGTAAACCAGATCTCCCTGCCGGTGCTGAGGTTGGTCGCAACCGCACCGAAAGGCATCTGACAGCTGGAGAATTCGGTCAGGGGCATCACCTGGCGAAAACGGTTAAAGACGCGCTCTCCGCGTAATAACCCGCCACGTTGCCAGGAGAGATCCATCAGGCGCAGGACGTCCCAGTAGCTAAACGATCGTACCCAGGTTTCCAGCTCGGGAAGCTTGCCACACGAATAGGCGGCCCCCACCAGTGAACCTATTGAACAGCCTGCAACAATATCAATTTCGATACCCAAACGTTGTAAGGCGTTGATCACACCAATATGCGACCAGCCCCGGGCTGCACCTGAGCCCAATGCCAGTCCAATTTTTACTTTTCTCATTAGCCCTGTTTAGCGTCCCCTGGATTCCTGCATAGCGTCATTGCAACCGCTCAGTTAACATAGTGCCACCCTGGCGTTATACGTCATTCATTTTTTAATTTCAGGAAGAGAATCGTGTCTCAACTCTGTCCCTGCGGTAGCGCACTCGAGTATAGCCTATGTTGCCAACGATATCTTACCGGTGAGCAGGTTGCACCGGACCCGGCATCACTTATGCGCTCCCGATATGCCGCTTTTGTGACGCGGGACGCAGACTACCTGATTAAGACCTGGCATCCATCCTGCCATGCTACTGATTTTCGTCAGGAGATCGAGGCCGGATTTGCAAATATGCAGTGGCTCGGCCTCACTCAGTACGAAACGGCAGCAGGCCGGGATGAAAACGAGGGGTTCGTCAGTTTTGTTGCGCGCTTTACCGAGCAAGGAAGAGCGGGCGCGATCATCGAACGCTCGCGTTTCTTAAAGGAGGGCGGAGAGTGGTACTATATTGACGGCACGCGTCCACAGTTTGGTCGTAATGACCCCTGCCCTTGTGGTTCAGGCAAAAAATTTAAAAAGTGTTGCGGGCAATAAGGCCTGACAACACGATTCAAGCAAACACGTAAGGATTTTCCGGCAATGCAATCAACACAACGTAAAGTGCTGCGCACCATTTGTCCCGACCAGAAAGGGCTGATCGCCCGTATCACCAATATTTGCTACAAACATGAACTGAATATCGTGCAGAACAACGAGTTTGTTGATCACCGTACCGGCCGCTTCTTTATGCGTACCGAGCTGGAAGGGATCTTCAATGACGCGACGTTGCTGGCCGATCTGGACGGCGCGCTGCCGGAAGGTTCCGTGCGTGAACTGAACCCCGCCGGTCGCCGCCGGGTGGTGATCCTGGTTACCAAAGAGGCACACTGCCTTGGCGACCTGCTGATGAAAGCCAACTATGGCGGGTTGGATGTTGAGATCGCCGCGGTCATTGGTAACCACGAGACGCTGCGTACGCTGGTTGAGCGTTTTGATATTCCGTTTGAGCTGGTCAGCCATGAAGGCCATACCCGCGAAGAGCATGACAATTTAATGGCGCAGGCCATCGAAGCGCATAACCCGGATTACGTGGTGCTGGCGAAATATATGCGCGTCCTGACGCCGTCATTCGTTGCCCGCTTCCCGAATAAGATTATCAACATTCACCACTCGTTCCTGCCGGCCTTTATCGGCGCGCGTCCTTATCACCAGGCGTACGAACGCGGCGTGAAAATCATCGGCGCAACGGCACACTACGTGAATGACAATCTGGATGAAGGTCCAATCATCATGCAGGACGTGATTCATGTCGATCACACCTACACGGCGGAAGATATGATGCGTGCCGGCCGCGACGTTGAAAAAAATGTCTTAAGCCGCGCGCTCTATCAGGTGCTGGCGCAGCGCGTCTTTGTCTACGGTAACCGAACGATTATTCTTTAATCCTTTATAAAATGAATTGATTAGCTTTGCGTCTTTATGCGTAAAAATCAGGCAAACGATTCATTTATGCAAAGGAAGTCTTTACAGGGGCGCGTCATTTGATATGATGCGCCCCGCTTCCCACAAGGAAGCAGGCCAGTAAAAGCATTACCCCGTGGTGGGGTTCCCGAGCGGCCAAAGGGAGCAGACTGTAAATCTGCCGTCATCGACTTCGAAGGTTCGAATCCTTCCCCCACCACCATTATTCACCACAGCGATGTGGTAATACCGATGAGATATAGCGATGTTTGCACTTGTCGGGAAGGGTGAGAACCTTCGATTAAGGTTCGAGTCGAGCGCAAGCGAGACAACGTTGCCAGAGGCAACGGCCCGGAGGGTGAGGAGCGAAGCGACGAATAATCCTTCCCCCACCACCATCTTCAAGTTTCACCTCAAAATCTGAATTACCCCTGGTGGGGTTCCCGAGCGGCCAAAGGGAGCAGACTGTAAATCTGCCGTCACAGACTTCGAAGGTTCGAATCCTTCCCCCACCACCATCACTTCTAAATCGCTTTAAACTTCTCAGTTAAAAAATAAATAGTCTTGCTGTTACGCGCACCTTTTCCCCGGTGGCGCTGCGCTTACCGGGGCTACAAAACCGTACCATACTCGTAGGCCGGGTAAGGCGCAGCCGCCACCCGGCGAAATCCCTTACAACGGGGGCAACCGACGGGTCACCGGTGAACTCTTCACAATCGAGGTGTTGCACTGCGCATGTTCTGCCAGTCCATCCAGCAACGTATCCAGTTGTTCAATGGAGCGCACCACCAGGCGGATAACGAAACAGTCCTCGCCGGTCACTTTGTCGCTTTCAATACACTCGGGCATCTGCTGGATGTATTTATCCACTTTATGCAATAACCCCGGTAACGGTCGCACGCGCACCAGCGCCTGCAGCGTGTAACCCAGCGCGGCCAGGTTTACCCGCGCACCATACCCCTGAATGATGCCCCGCTCTTCCAGCCTTTTTAAGCGTTCTGCCGTACTGGGTGATGTGAGCCCAACCCGGGCGCTTAAGACTTTCAGCGACAAACGCGCATCCTCTACCAGACAACGCAGAATATGGCGGTCGATCTCATCGATAAGGTAATCCATAACATTCACCTAATTTATAAAAGCAAACCTCTCCTTTTACCTTAATTCAGCGCTGTTAAATCGGACACCGTTTTTTAACAATAGAGGCAATAATCAGGAGGTGTACGATGCGCGACATTCAACAAGGCGTCTGGCAGATGAGCCTGGCGATGCTGATATCCGGCTCTATCGGGGCTTTTGTGCTGCTTTCCGGCTTGCCGGTCACTGACGTAGTGTTCTGGCGCTGTCTGATCGGCGCCATGGCGCTGTTTCTTTTTATTCGTTTCAGTAAACGCCCTTTTAGCCCGTTAACCAAAGTAACCCTGGGTCTGGCCATTCTTGGCGGCATTGCGCTGGTCGTTAACTGGCTGCTGCTGTTTGCCGCGTTCGAACGTATCTCCATCGGACTTTCGACGGTGGTCTATAACACCCAGCCCTTTATGCTGGTGTTAATGGGTATGCTGATGGGCGAGCGGGTGAGTCTGGTGAAATGGGGCTGGCTGTTCCTCGCCTTTGGCGGGGTGGTGATTTTGCTCTCCAGCGAGCTGACCGGCGGACACAGCGCACAATGGCTTTCGGGGATCGGCCTCGCGCTGGGTGCCGCTTTCTTTTACGCCCTCACTGCCATTATCACGCGCAAATTACAGACCATTACACCGCAGCACATCGCCTTTATCCAGGTGTTAACCGGTGTGGTGATGCTGCTGCCGCTGGCGCATATGCCGACCTTCTCCCGCGATTTCCCGTGGGCGATTCTGCTGACGCTGGGCATCGTGCACACGGGGGTGATGTATCAACTGTTATACAGCGCCATTCAGAAGCTCCCTACTCCCATCATCGGCTCGCTGTCATTTATCTATCCGGTCGTCGCGCTCGTTGTCGATAACCTGCTGTTTGGGCATGCGCTCAGCCTCACCCAACTGGCTGGCGGAGCGCTGATCCTGTTTGCCGCTGCGGGTAACAACCTCGGCTGGGGCGAAAAAAAACCCCGCCAGAGCGGGGTTGAGATGAAAACGGCGGATTAGCGACGGGCGCGCACAATCTGGTATTTGCGCGTCATGTACTCCACCGGCGCGCTCCAGATATGCACCAGACGGGAGAACGGGAACAGCAGGAACAGCGTCATGCCCAGCACCAGGTGCACGCGGAAGATAAACGCCACGCCGTCCAGATGCTCAGACGCACCGCCATGGAAGGTCACCACCGACTGTGCCCAACCCACCAGCTTCAGCATTTCGCTGCCGTCCATGTGCTGAGCCGAGAACGGAATGGTCAGCAGACCCAGCGCGCACTGCACCATCAGCAAGGTGAGGATCAGGATATCCGCCCCGGTGGTGGTGGCGCGAACGCGCGGGCTGAACAGACGACGCTTCAGCAGCATCAGGCCGCCCACCAGGGTCATCAGGCCGCAGGCGCCGCCGGCAATCATCGCCATCTTCTGCTTCACGTCCATCGGCAGGAAGGATTCATACATCCAGTGCGGGGTGAGCATTCCGAGGAAGTGACCGGCAAAAATCCCCAGAATCCCGAAGTGGAACAGGTTGGATGCCATGTTCATCCCTTTGCGATCCAGCATCTGGCTGGAGGCGGCGCGCCAGGTGTATTGGCCGTAGTCGTAACGCAGCCAGCTACCAATCAGAAATACCGAACCCGCAATGTACGGATAGATATCGAAGAAGAACATATTCAGGAAGTGCATTATTGCTGTCCTCCGTTAGAGATATTCAAATATTGCGGGGCAACGGCACCGGCAAAACGACGCTGGTGAGCAGAGATTTCCGATTCACCGCAGCTCTGGTCAGCAAAGAACTTCACCTGCTCCTCTTCCCAGACCGCATCCAGCGCCTGTGGGGTGTCGTCGCGCGCTTCATCGGCGATTTTCTCCGCCACTTTTTCACTGTCGACCGAGGCGTTAGCCAGCTTCACCAGCAGTTCGAACAGCACCGCATAGCGGCTTTCACGCTGTTGCAGACGCGCGCTCAGTAACGCCAGGATCGGGGCGATATCCTGCAGGCCGCCCAGCGCCTCTTCTTTTGGCAGCTGTGCCAGATACTCCAGGTAGAGCGGCAGATGATCCGGCAGCTCGCGGCTGTCGAGATGCAGGCCGTGCTGCTCATACTGGGCCATTAAATCCACCATCGCCTGACCGCGATCGCGGGACTCGCCGTGAACATGTTCAAACAGGAGCAGCGAGGTGGCGCGGCCCCGGTCGAACAGCTGGCTGTAGTCAGACTGCGCATCCAGCAGATCGCGCGCTAACAGATCGCGGAGGAAAACGCCCAGTTTCTGGGCATCCTCTTTATCCAGGTTTTCCGATGACGCGAGTGCATCGAAGAGTTCCTGTTGATGCTGCGCCAGCGCAGCATCCGGGTACTCGAGCAGACGCGAAACAATGACGAGTTCAATCATTGGTGCGGCTCCGTTTTGCTGGTCACATCCATCGCGTCGATGCGGCGGCTGTTGAACAGGTTGAATTTGTTGTCTGAACCGTGGCAACCGTCGCCGAAGGTAAAGCCACACCCGCTTTTCTCCGGGAAGGCTTCACGCGCCAGCTCACGGTGGCTGCTCGGCACCACGAAACGGTCTTCGTAGTTGGCAATCGCCAGGTAGCGGTACATCTCCTGGGCCTGGGCTTCGCTTAAGCCCACCTCTTCCAGGGCGCGGGTATCGATGACGCCGTCAACGGTTTCCGCGCGTTTGAAGTGGCGCATCGCCAGCATACGTTTCAGGGCCAGCAGCACCGGCTGGGTATCCCCTGCGGTGAGCAGGTTCGCTAGGTACTGAACCGGGATACGCAGGCTTTCGACGTCCGGCAGGATTCCGTTGCTGCCGAGCTCACCGGCATCCGCCGCAGACTGGATTGGCGACAGAGGCGGCACGTACCAGACCATCGGCAATGTGCGGTATTCCGGATGCAGCGGCAGGGCCAGCTTCCAGTCCATCGCCATTTTGTAGACCGGCGACTGCTGCGCGGCGTCGATCACGCTCTGCGGAATACCGTCCTTCAGCGCCTGGGCGATCACCTTCGGATCGTTCGGATCGAGGAACACATCCAGCTGACGCTGATAGAGATCTTTCTCGTTCTCGGTGCTCGCCGCGTTCTCAATCGCGTCAGCGTCATAGAGCAGTACGCCGAGGTAGCGAATACGGCCTACACAGCTCTCGGAGCAGACGGTTGGCATCCCGGCTTCGATACGCGGGTAGCAGAAGATGCACTTCTCAGACTTACCGCTCTTCCAGTTAAAGTAGATCTTTTTGTACGGGCAGCCGGTGATGCACATACGCCAGCCGCGGCACTTGTCCTGGTCGATCAGCACGATGCCATCTTCTTCACGCTTGTAGATGGCGCCGCTCGGACAGGTGGCGACACACGCCGGGTTGAGGCAGTGTTCGCACAGGCGCGGCAGGTACATCATGAAGGTGTTTTCGAACTGGCCGTACATCGCCTTCTGCATGTTCTCGAAGTTCTGGTCTTTGGCGCGTTTTTCGAACTCGCCGCCCAGAATCTCTTCCCAGTTTGGCCCGCTGGTGATCTTGTCCATGCGCTGACCGGTGATCAGCGAGCGTGGACGGGCGATCGGCTGGTGTTTGCTCTCCGGCGCGTTGTGCAGGTTCTGGTAGTCAAAATCAAACGGCTCGTAGTAATCATCGATGCCCGGCAGATGCGGGTTAGCAAAGATTTTACCCAGCAGCAGCGCGCGGTTACCCATGCGCGGCTGCAGCTTGCCGTTGATTTTACGGATCCAGCCGCCCTTCCACTTCTCCTGGTTTTCCCAGTCGGTCGGGAAGCCGGTGCCCGGCTTGCTTTCCACGTTGTTGAACCAGGCGTACTCCATCCCTTCCCGGCTGGTCCAGACATTTTTACAGGTGACTGAGCAGGTGTGACAGCCGATGCATTTATCCAGATTCAGCACCATGCCGACTTGTGAACGAATTTTCATTTTACGCTCTCCTGTACCTGGTCACACCCTTCGCCGTCTAACCAGTTAATGTTCTTCATCTTACGTACCACCACGAACTCATCGCGGTTCGATCCTACGGTGCCGTAGTAGTTAAAGCCGTAGGCCAGCTGGGCATAACCGCCGATCATATGGGTTGGTTTCGGCGTAATACGGGTCACAGAGTTGTGGATCCCGCCGCGCTGCTCGGTGATCTCAGACCCCGGCAGGTTCACGATGCGTTCCTGCGCGTGGTACATCATGGTCATCCCGGCCGGTACGCGCTGGCTCACCACCGCACGCGCCGTCAGGGCGCCGTTACTGTTGAAGACTTCGATCCAGTCGTTATCTTCGATCCCCAGATCTTTGGCGTCCGCTTCACTCATCCAGACAATCGGACCACCACGGGACAGGGTCAGCATCAGCAGGTTGTCGCTGTAGGTGGAGTGGATACCCCACTTCTGGTGCGGCGTCAGGAAGTTCAGTGCCTTCTCCGGGTTGCCGTTCGATTTCGCGCCCATCACCGCTTTCACCGAGCGGGTGTCGATTGGCGGACGGTACACCAGCAGGCTTTCACCGAAGTCACGCATCCACTGGTGATCCTGATACAGGGACTGACGCCCGGAGAGGGTACGCCATGGGATCAGCTCGTGAACGTTGGTGTAACCCGCGTTGTAAGAGACATGTTCATCTTCCAGGCCAGACCAGGTCGGGCTGGAGATAATTTTGCGCGGCTGCGCCTGAATATCACGGAAGCGGATCTTCTCGTCTTCTTTGTTCAGCGCCAGATGGGTATGGTCGCGACCGGTAAACTCGCTCAGCGCCGCCCAGGCTTTCACCGACACCTGACCGTTGGTTTCCGGTGCCAGGGTGAGGATCATCTCTGCCGCATCAATCGCCGTGTTCAGCATCGGCTGGCCTTTCGCCGGGCCGTCTGCCTTGGTGTAATTGAGCTTACGCAGCAGATCCATCTCGCTCTGGGTATTCCAGGCGATCCCCTTCCCGCCGTTACCGATTTTCTCCATCAGCGGGCCGATAGAGGTAAAGCGTTCGTAAGTGGCCGGGTAGTCACGTTCAACCGGAATAATGTGCGGTGCAGTTACGCCCGGGATCAGGTCGCATTCGCCTTTTTTCCAGTCCTTCACGTCCAGCGGCTGCGCCAGTTCGGCGGCGGAGTCGTGCTGGATGGGCAGCGTCACCACGTCGGTCTCTTTGCCAAGGTGCCCTACGCAGACTTCAGAGAATTTCTTCGCGATCTCTTTGTAGATATCCCAGTCGCTTTTCGATTCCCACGCCGGGTCAACGGCCGCAGAGAGCGGATGAATAAACGGATGCATATCCGAGGTATTCATGTCGTCTTTTTCGTACCAGGTAGCGGTAGGCAGCACGATATCGGAGTACAGGCAGGTACTGGAGAGACGGAAGTCGAGGGTCACCACCAGATCCAGCTTGCCGTCGAGACCGTTGTCTTTCCACTCCACCTCTTCCGGCTTCACGCCGCCCTGCTTGCCGAGATCTTTGCCCTGGATGCCGTTTTCGGTACCGAGCAGGTATTTCAGCATGTACTCGTGACCTTTACCGGACGAGCCCAACAGGTTGGAGCGCCAGATGAACAGGTTACGCGGATGGTTTTTACCGTTTTCCGGCTGTTCTGCCGCGAAACGGATGGAACCCTCTTTCAGGGATTTGACGGTGTAATCCACCGGGGTCATGCCCGCTTTCTTCGCCGCTTCCGCAATGCGCAGCGGGTTAGTACCCAACTGAGGCGCGGAGGGCAGCCAGCCCATGCGTTCAGCGCGGACGTTGAAGTCGATCAGGTGACCGCTGTAGCGGGATTTATCCGCCATCGGCGACAGCAGCTCCTGCGCGGTAACCGTCTCGTAGCGCCACTGGCTGGAGTGGTTATAGAAATAAGAGGTGCTGTTCATGTGACGCGCCGGACGCTGCCAGTCAAGGGCAAACGCCAGCGGCTGCCAGCCGGTCTGCGGACGCAGTTTTTCCTGGCCCACGTAGTGTGCCCAGCCGCCGCCGCTCTGACCCACGCAGCCGCAGAAGATCAGCATGTTGATCAAACCGCGATAGTTCATATCGAGGTGATACCAGTGGTTCAGACCGGCACCGACGATGATCATTGAACGACCGTGGGTCTTATCGGCGTTATCGGCAAACTCACGTGCGGTACGGATAATCTGCGCCCGTGGAACGCCGGTGATCTGCTCCGCCCAGGCCGGGGTGTACGCTTTTACGTCGTCATAGCTGGTGGCGCAGTTTTCATCACCGAGACCGCGCTCCAGGCCGTAGTTGGCCAGGGTCAGGTCATACACGGTGGTCACCAGGGCGCTAGAGCCGTCGGCGAGCTGCAGGCGTTTCACCGGCAGTTTGTGCATCAGGACGTTCTGCAGCTCCACCTTGTTGAAGTGCTCGGAGCCTTCGCCGCCGAAATACGGGAAGCCAACATCGGCGATCTCGTCCTGGCTGCCCAGCATGCTGAGGCGCAGTTCGGTCTCTTCACCCGTCGTGCCGTTACGCTGCTCAAGGTTCCATTTACCTTTCTCGCCCCAGCGGAAACCGATAGAGCCGTTCGGTGCAACCAGCTCGCCATTGCTGTTACAGGCAACGGTTTTCCACTCCGGATTGTTTTCCTGGCCCAGCGCATCCACCAGATCGGCGGCACGCAGCATGCGGCCTGCGGCATAGTAGCCGTCACGCTCTTCGAGCATGACCAGCATTGGCATGTCGGTGTAACGACGCACGTAGTCGGTAAAGTACTGGCTTGGCTTGTCGACGTGGAACTCACGCAGCATGACGTGGCCCATCGCCAGCGCCATGGCCGCATCGGTACCCTGCTTCGGTGCCAGCCACAGGTCGCACAGCTTGGCGATTTCGGCGTAGTCCGGCGTCACGGCTACGGTTTTGGTGCCTTTGTAACGCACTTCGGTAAAGAAGTGGGCATCCGGGGTACGGGTCTGCGGAACGTTAGAGCCCCAGGCGATGATGTAGCTGGAGTTGTACCAGTCGGCGGATTCCGGAACGTCGGTCTGCTCACCCCAGGTCTGCGGAGAGGCAGGCGGCAGGTCGCAGTACCAGTCGTAGAAGCTCAGGCAGGTGCCGCCGATCAGCGACAGATAACGCGCGCCAGAGGCGTAGGAGACCATCGACATCGCCGGGATTGGCGAGAAGCCTGCCACGCGGTCCGGGCCGTAGGTTTTCACGGTATAGACGTTGGAAGCGGCAATCAGCTCATTCACTTCCTGCCAGGAGGAGCGTACAAAGCCGCCGCGACCGCGAGCCTGTTTGAAGCTCTTCGCTTTGTCGGCATCTTCGATAATAGAGGCCCAGGCCAGAACCGGATCGCTGTGCTGCGCTTTCGCTTCACGCCACATTTTCATCAGGCGTTTACGCATCAGCGGGTATTTCAGGCGGTTAGCGCTGTAGAGATACCAGGAGTAGCTGGCACCACGGGGACAGCCGCGCGGTTCGTGGTTTGGCATATCCGGGCGGGTGCGCGGGTAGTCGGTCTGCTGCATTTCCCAGGTCACCAGACCATTTTTGACGAAAATCTTCCAGCTACAGGAGCCGGTGCAGTTTACGCCGTGGGTCGAACGTACGACTTTGTCATGTTGCCAGCGCTGACGGTAACCGTCTTCCCAGTCCCGGTTAGTCTCCAGAACCTGGCCGTGCCCATCGGCAAATGTTTCGCCCTTCTGTTTGAAGTAGCGAAACCGGTCCAAAAATTTGCTCATCGGGTATCTCCTGTATGGAGCCTGTGGCTCTCTAAATCGACATTGCTGATTTGCAGCGAAGGTAACGCTCTGAAAGAGGAGGAGAATTGATAACGATCAAGGGGAGCTGGGGATGTTCAGAAGGGTAAATTTTCGACTACCACCAAAGCGGTACAGAATACAATAATGTAACTTACTGTTTTATATGGTCATTATTTATTTATCCTACAAAAGCGCGCGTAACATTTAACCCCAGCGGTATTAAGGGGTAGGTAAGCCTGTTTAGCGATGGCGATCACAGTGGCCGCATGCTAACGGCGGCTCCCCCTTCAAGTATGTTGTAACTAATTGCAGGTTAAAAAAAGCGCGGCACCAGGCCGCGCAAACGGATAATCAAACTTACTTTTTATTAGAATTCCGTCCGTATACCAGCCAGGTGACAAACACGCAGACGATATAGAAAATCAGGAACACCTTCATCGCACCCGCCGGCGAGCCGGTCAGATCCAGCGAGATACCAAAAGCTTTCGGAATAAAGAACCCGCCAATCGCGCCGATCGCTGAGATAAAGCCCAGTGCGGCTGCGGTGTCAGTAGCCGCCTCACGCATCGCCTGCTGCTCAGTGCCGCCCTGCGCTTTAACGCGATCCATCGTCAGTTTACGGAAGATCACCGAAATCATCTGGAAAGTAGAGGCACTCCCCAGCCCGGCGGTCAGGAACAGCACCATAAAGACCGCGAAGAAGGCGCCGAAGTTGCCGCCCACGCCGTTTACCGGCAGGGTCATAAACAGCAGGGCACAGAAGATAGCCATCACCACAAAGTTCACCAGCGTGACGCGGGTGCCGCCCAGACGGTCAGAGATCATCCCGCCGGTAGAGCGTGCCAGGGCACCAATAAACGGCCCGAAGAAGGCGTAGTGCAGGATCTGCACATCCGGGAACTGGGTTTTGGACAGCATCGCAAACCCGGCAGAGAAGCCGATAAAGGAGCCGAACGTTGCCAGATAGAGCAGCGCCATGATCCACAGGTGGGCGCGCTTCAGCACTGGCAGCTGTTCGCTGAGTGACGCTTTCGATGCCGCCAGGTCGTTCATGCCAAACCATGCGGCCAGGGTAAAGACCACCAGGAACGGTACCCAGATCCACGCCGCATTCTGCAGGAACAGGTACGAGCCATCAGCCTGCTCCACGCCTGCGCCACCAAAGGCCGCAAAGATAGAGACCGAGATCGCCAGCGGCGCAATCAGCTGCATTACGCTGACGCCCATGTTGCCCAGGCCGCCGTTGATCCCCAGCGCCCCGCCCTGCTTCTGTTTCGGGAAGAAGAAGCTGATGTTCGCCATGCTGGAGGCAAAGTTTGCCCCTGCAAAGCCGCACAGCAGAGAGATGATCACGAAGGTGCTAAACGGTGTAGAGGTATCCTGTACCGCAAAGCCGAGCCAGACGCACGGAATGATCATGATGCCGGTACTGAACGCGGTCCAGCGGCGTCCGCCGAACACCGGTACCATAAAGGCATAAGGGACACGCAGCAGTGCGCCGGAGAGCGCAGGCAGCGCGGTTAACATAAACAGCTGATCGGTGGTAAACGTGAAGCCCACTTTCGGCAGGTTAACGGCGACGGCGCTGAACAGCATCCAGACGCAGAACGCCAGCAGCAGACAGGGAACGGAAATCCACAGATTACGACTTGCTACACGTTTGCCGCGCTGTTGCCAGAACGCCGGATCTTCCGGACGCCACTCGGTAATGACTGCGCCAGAATCCCTTTCGGGGGTAGTAGAGTGACTCATAGACACCTCTGATTCTTAAAAGTTGCCACAAAGATCAGGGTTTTAAGCCGACAGGAAGTTGATATAAATCAATGGGAAGGTGGGCAATTTTATGGCCTGAAAATCGCTATCCTCCAAAGTGAGTAGCGCTTTTCAGTGAAAAAGGTGTGGTTTTTCACGGTACTGCTCCCCCCGCTTACCCCTCTCCTCCCATTCACCCCTCCAATGGCAATTAGTAGGTAATCCTTTTGGGGTATGGGTATACTCCAGGGGTTGCCTGAGAATAGAGTTCTTGCCGAGTCCAGGCATTGTCAGGAGCCAGACTGCCCTATGTTTAAACGCTGTTTTTCACCACTCACGCTGGTTAACCAACTGGTGCTGATTGTCATGCTGTCTACCGGGATCGGGGTGACAGGGATGGCGATCTCCGGCTGGCTGGTTCAGGGCGTTCAGGGCAGCGCGCACGCCATTAATAAGGCCGGTTCACTGCGCATGCAGAGTTATCGCCTGCTGGCGGCCATCCCACTGGAAGCCAAAGACCAGGCGTTACTCGACGAAATGGAAGCAACGGCGTTCAGCCCCGAACTGGAAATCGCCGCCCGCCGCGATCGTCAGCAGGCGCAGTTGAAGGCCCTGCAGACTTACTGGCATACCCAGTTAATGCCCGGGCTGCGACAGGCGCGTAATCCGGATGCGGTAGCCCAGGATGTCTCCGGCTTTGTCAGCCGTCTGGATACTCTGGTTTCGGCGTTCGATCACAGCACCGAGCTGCGTATCGGCCGGGTAGTATTGTTGCAGCAACTGATAGCGGTCTTCATGGGGTTGCTGCTGGTCTTCACCATCCTCTGGCTGCGCGCCCGGCTGTTGCACCCCTGGCGCCAGCTGCTGGCGATGGCCCGCGCCGTGACCCAGCGTGATTTTACCCAGCGCGCCCACATCAACGGACGCAATGAGATGGCGATGCTCGGCGAGGCGCTGAACACCATGTCCGGCGAGCTGGCCGAGAGTTATGCGGTGCTGGAGCAGCGCGTGCGTGAAAAAACCGCCGGGCTGGAGCAGAAAAACGAGATCCTCTCCTTCCTCTGGCAGGCCAACCGCCGCCTGCACTCCCAGGTGCCGCTGTGCGAGCGCCTCTCGCCGGTGCTTAACGGCCTGCAGAATCTGACCCAGCTGCACGACATCGAACTGCGCGTATACGACCTGGAAGATGAAGAGAATCATCAGGAATTTACCTGTCAGTCGGATGCCAGCTGCGATGAAATTGGCTGCCACCTCTGCCCGCGCGGCCTGCCGCCGCTGACCACCAGCGGGATAACCCTGAAGTGGCGCCTGGCAGATAACCTGACGCAATATGGCATCTTACTGGCAACGCTGCCCGCCGGACGTCATCTCAGCCACGATCAGCAGCAGCTGGTCGATACGCTGGTGGAGCAGCTGACCGCGACGTTAGCCCTCGACCGTCATCAGGAAAAACAGCAGCAGTTGATTGTGATGGAAGAGCGCGCCACCATTGCCCGCGAACTGCATGACTCTATCGCCCAGTCCCTCTCCTGCATGAAGATGCAGGTCAGCTGTCTACAGATGCAGGACACGGATCTGCCGGAGAGCAGCAAGCAGCTTCTGAGCCAGATCCGCAACGAGCTGAACACCTCCTGGATACAATTGCGTGAACTGCTGACCACCTTCCGCCTGCAATTGACGGAGCCCGGCCTGCGGCCTGCCCTGGAGGCCAGCTGTCAGGAGTTTAGCGCCCGGCTCGGCTTCACCGTCTCGCTGGACTATCAGCTACCACCCCGTTTCGTGCCCTCTCATCAGGCTATTCATCTGCTGCAGATCGCCCGGGAGGCGTTAAGCAACGCCCTGAAACACGCCGGGGCGACGGCGGTCTCGCTCACCGTGAGCCAGCACGAAAACCAGGTCAGGCTGGTGGTGCGTGACAACGGCTGCGGGATCCCGGAAAACGCCGAACGCAGTAACCACTATGGTCTGATTATTATGCGAGACCGCGCGCAAAGCCTGCGCGGAGATTGTCAGGTCCGCCGGAGCGAATCGGGCGGAACGGACGTTATCGTCACCTTTATTCCCGAAAAGCCTCTTTTCACTGCTCAAGGAGAACATCATGTCTAATCAGGAGCCCGCTACAATCCTGTTGATCGACGACCATCCGATGCTGCGCACCGGTGTTAAACAACTTATCAGCATGGCGTCGGATATCACCGTCGTGGGCGAAGCCAGCAACGGGGAACAGGGCATTGAACTGGCCGAGGCCCTCGATCCTGACTTGATCCTGCTCGACCTGAATATGCCCGGCATGAACGGCCTCGAAACCCTGGATAAGCTGCGCGAAAAATCGCTCTCCGGGCGCGTGGTGGTCTTCAGCGTCTCCAACCATGAAGAGGATGTGGTCACCGCCCTGAAACGTGGCGCCGACGGCTACCTGCTGAAAGACATGGAACCGGAAGATCTGCTGAAATCGCTGCAACAGGCGGCGGCTGGCGACATGGTGCTGAGCGAAGCGTTGACCCCGGTACTGGCGGCCAGCCTGCGCGCCAACCGTGCCACCTCCGATCGCGACGTCAGCCAGTTGACCCCGCGCGAGCGCGATATCCTCAAGCTCATTGCCCAGGGATTGCCAAACAAGATGATCGCCCGCCGTCTGGACATCACCGAAAGCACGGTCAAAGTCCATGTAAAGCATATGCTGAAGAAGATGAAGCTGAAGTCACGGGTGGAAGCGGCGGTCTGGGTACACCAGGAGCGCATTTTCTGAGTTTACTCCTCCGGCAGCAGCGTCCAGCGCGGATCCTCCTCTGGCAGCGCCAGTAGCGGCTCCGTCAGGGCAAGCGTGATCTCATTGGAAGAGACACGCTGCCCCGCTTCATCTTCCACCACCACCGACAGCCGCCAGCGGTTGCTCGCCCCCTCACTGCTGTCCCACGCCGGCAGGATAATACTCCAGCCTTCGCTGTCACTGGCCTTCGCCGGTGAGGTCAGGCTCAGCGCCTGCGTATCGCCCTGCCAGTGCAGGGAACGCACCCCGTGTCGGCTGCGAATATCCAGCTTCAGCATGACCGTTTCGCCAGGCTTAAGATCCCACGGCGGCGTCGCCAGCCACACCGAGAGCGTTTTACGCTGGCGGAACTCCAGCACCGGCAGGTTCTGACGCTCAGGCGGATCGTAGCGGCTACCCCGCAGGGAGCGGCTTTCAGCCACTTCGCTGGCGGAGAGTTGTTTTTTCAGCGGCACCCCGAAGCGGTAGTTGAGCTTCAGGCCAAGGTTGTTCTGGCTCACCCCACTCTCCCCCTGCTTATGCCCGGCGGAAAGGGTCACCAGCGGCACCGGGGTGTAGTTCAACCCGAGGTTGACCGCCAGCGGATTGTGATACCCGGTGCCGGTGTGAAACAGATCCACGCTGTCGCCAAAATATTGTTCAAAGCTGATGCTGGTGTTGAGGTGATGATAAAAGGGCAGCCTGGCGTTGGCGCTGATATCGTACCCGCGCGCCATGCGCTGCTCCTGCACCTCCGAGCTGTCACGCCAGCTGGCAAACGGCTGATAGTAGTTGGCCGACAGGCGCAGGTATTCGCCCCAGGCTTCGGCGCCGAGCCCGGCGCGCTGGAGGTTTTCATCGAGCAGATTGTCATAAAAGGTGTTGTAACCCAGCAGCCATTTGCCCGCCACCCAGCGCTGGCCGATGCCTGCATTGCTCACCAGGCCGTCCTCCTGCTGGGTCAGGCCGAGCTGACTCCAGGTGAGGTAGTGGTTGTTATCCTGCCAGGGTATAAACCAGCTCCCCTTGCTGCCGGTGAAGCGCCCCTCGTCATTGACCAGCAGATCGACGCTGGCATTGCCCCACGGCGAAAGCCAGGACTCAATGTGCTGGTTCACCTCCTGGCTGACGGCGTCCCGCACCTGGCCCAGGGCAAACTGCCGGGCCTGCTCCTCGGTGGTCAGGCCGTTGTCGGTCATGCTGGCTTCGCCGAACGCTTTCGCCATCTCCGCCAGATGCTTTTCGCTTTCCCCCGTCGGGGTCGCCATGCCTAAGTCCGGCAGGCTGTCGCCATTATTATCGAACGGATTTTGCGCCTGATGGATAAACGAATTCGGGGCAGCGTGAACGGCTCCGGCATAACAGAGGAGAAGAAACAGCGAACGAATACGGGGGGAAACAACCATCACCGTCGTGTAAGGGTGCCTGTGTTGAGAGAAAACGGAGTTAACACCTTAGCGTGCCTGAGAAAAAATTTCAGCCCTAAGGGAAATTTCAGGAATATCCTGAAGCCTGATTGCCGGGTGGCGCTGCGCTTACCCGGCCTACGCATCCTTTGGGCCTGATAAGCGCAGCGCCACCAGGCGTTTACACCCTCACAGAAAGCATCGCTTTCAGCTCCGGCACACAGGAGCCGCAGTTGGTGCCGCAGCGCAATTTTGCCCCCAGCGCCGCCGCAGAGTCGCATCCCCCCGCAATGGCCTCGCGGATAGCGTTTTCGCCAACGCTAAAGCAGCTACAGATGATGCGCCCCGGATCGCTGCGCTCGCCAGGATCCTGCCCGTTAAGCAGGGCGTGACGCTCCGCCAGCGCGACCGGCGCGGCGTGAAACGCGGCTTCGATAAAAGTATGCGCCAGCCCTGGCAAAGCAACATCCTGCCAGAAGCCGAGCATTAATGCTCCCTGATGCCAGGCCAGCAGGCTGCTGCGCTCGCCCGTCTGCGCGATTTGCAGCTGCCAGCCCTGGCCGGCGCAGTGTGCCAGCAGCCACTCCAGCAGCGGCTTGTCCCCCGCCAGGGTCAGGCGCGACACCCCCTTTGCCGCCTTGCGCCACCAGTGGACGTATGTAGGCAGGGTCAGTTCCTCCCGGCTGTAAAGCTCCCCCTGCCAGGCAGGCTGCCACGGCATGAGTCGCACCGCAGTCTGTTTGCTCTCCGGCTGGCCGGAGTGGGGATCGCAGCGCCCTTCTACCAGGGCATTCACTTTGCCCTGGCGTGAAAAACAGCTGTTCCAGTGCATCGGGACAAACAGCTCCCCGGGGCGCTGCCCGTCATTGATCCGCGCCCGGACCACCATCAGCCCGCGCTGGGCGCTGATGCGTGCCAGTTGTCCATCCTGCATCCCCAGCCGGGCGGCATCCTGCGGCGAGATCTCCACGGTCGGTTCATCGCGGTGCTGCATCAGGCGCGGCACGTAGCCGGTGCGGGTCATGGTGTGCCACTGATCGCGCATGCGTCCGCTGTTGAGGGTAAAGGGATAGAGCAGATTCGGCGTAGCGCCATGCGTCTGCGGGTTGACCGGCACCCGGTGCGCACGGGTGAATACTTCCCGGTTGACGGGCCACTGCCAGGGCGTCAGCCCATCCCACTGCGCGCGGGTCAACTGCGTCAAGGCCGCGAGGTTAAGCTGCCGTTCGCCATGGTTCTCAAAGGCGGTCAGGGCGGCGTGTTCGGTAAAGATGGCGTGAGGATGATCCCAGGCGAAGGCCGCGCCATGGCCCAGCCTCTGCGCGATACGGGCGATGATCCACCAGTCGGGTTTCGCCTCGCCGGGCGCGGGCAAAAAGGCGCGCTGACGGGAGATGCGCCGTTCGGAGTTGGTCACCGTCCCCTCTTTCTCTCCCCAGCCGAGCGCCGGAAAACGGATGTGGGCGAAGCGGCTGGTATCGGTGTCGCGCATCACTTCGGAGACCATCACCAGCGGACAGGCCGCCAGCGCCTGGCAGACTGCATGGCTGTCCGGAAGGGATACTGCCGGGTTAGTACCCATGATCCACACCGCCTTCACGTCACCGCGGGCGATGGCCTCAAACAGCTCCACCGCCATCAGTCCCGGCGTCTGCGCCAGCCGCTCCGTCCCCCAGAAGCGGGCCACGCGGCTCAAATCGTCCGGCGTGAAATTCATGTGCGCCGCCAGCTGATTCGCCAGCCCGCCCACCTCGCGCCCGCCCATCGCATTGGGCTGACCGGTCAGCGAAAAGGGTCCGCAGCCGGGGCGGCCGATTTTGCCGCTCGCCAGATGGACGTTGATTATGGCATTGCACTTGTCGCTGCCGCTGGTGGACTGGTTGATCCCCATGGTATAGAGCGTCACTGCACGCGGGGCAGCATTAAACCAGGCGTAAAAGGCGGCGACATCGTCGGGCGGCAGGCCGCAAAATTCGGCCACTCGCTCAGCCGGCCAGTCGCTGGCCTGGCCGGGGTCGACCGCGTTGAGCAGCCCCACGAACAGCCCGGCGTCGCTGCCCGGCGTCAGGGCCAGATGCAGATCGGCAATGTCACAGGTCGCGGTGCGTCGCGGGTCGATCACCACCACCTTCAGCGCCGGATTGTCGATTTTCGCCTGCGCCAGGCGCTGATAGAGCACCGGATGGGTCCAGGCGGCGTTCGAGCCCACCAGCACCACCAGATCGGTCTTTTCAATATCCTCGTAGCTGCACGGCACCACATCTTCGCCAAAGGCGCGCTTGTAGCCCACCACCGCCGAGGACATGCAGAGCCGGGAGTTGGTGTCGATATTGGCCGCCCCGATAAAGCCTTTCATCAGCTTGTTGGCGGCGTAGTAATCCTCGGTCAGCAGCTGGCCGGAGGCATAAAAGGCCACCGCCTGCGGCCCATGTTGCTCAATAATCTCCCGCAGCCGCGCACTCGCGGTATCCAGCGCCTGCTCCCAGCTCACCGGCTGGTTGTCCACCTCCGGGTGCAGCAGGCGGCCCGCTAAACCGGTGGTCTCCCCCAACGCCGAGCCTTTAACGCACAGCCGTCCGAAGTTGGCCGGATGGCTGTCGTCACCGCGCACGCTTACCTCGCCCTTTTCGACGCGGGCGATCACCCCGCAGCCCACGCCGCAGTAAGGACAGGTCGTTTGGGTTTCCGTCATGAGGCCTCCGCGCGCATCACCAGCTCTTCACTGCCCACCTGCACCCGGTCGCCATCGACTCTGACCGGCCAGGCGCGCACCGCCACTTCGCCGGTTTCAACATGGCGCCCGTCGCGCAGGCGGATCCGCGTTTTATACAGGGGCGAGATCACCACCGGCTCGCCCCCGGCATCGCCGAGAATGCCGCGCGACAATACGCTGGCACTGCCGCCCGGCTCGCGATCCTCCAGGGCATAAATCGCCTTACCAAAGCGGAACAGTGCAATGGGCTGTGTACCCAGACGCGCGCCAATGCCCGCCTGTTCCGGGATCTCGTCCAGGGTACAGATATCCTGCCAGCGTTTTGCGGATGCTGGCGCGACGTCGAGAGTGCGGAACTGCGCCAGACGGCCCGGGTCCTGCAAAGTGGTCTGCCATTCGCACTGATAGGTATCCACCACCCGCTGCATCTCCTGCTCCAGCTCGGCGGCAATGCCGAGGCTGTCGTCGATGATCACCTCGCGCAGGTACGCCAGCCCGCCCTCGAGGTTATCCCGCCAGGTGCTGGTGCGCTGCAGGCGGTCGGCGGTGCGAATATAGAACATCAGGAAGCGGTCGACGTAGCGCAGGAGCGTGGCGTCGTCGAGATCGCTGGCGAACAGATCCGCATGGCGGGGCTTCATCCCGCCGTTGCCGCAGAGATAGAGGTTCCACCCCTTGTCAGTAGCGATCACCCCCACGTCCTTGCTCTGGGCTTCGGCACACTCGCGGGTGCAGCCGGAAACGGCCATCTTGATCTTGTGCGGGGCGCGCAGCCCCTTGTAGCGGTTCTCCAGCGTCACCGCCAGCCCGGTGGAGTCCTGCACGCCGTAGCGGCACCAGGTGGAGCCGACGCAGGATTTTACCGTGCGCAGGGATTTGCCGTAGGCGTGGCCGGTTTCAAACCCGGCGTCGATCAGCTGCTGCCAGATCTCCGGGAGCTGCTCCAGCCGGGCGCCAAACAGGTCGATACGCTGCCCGCCGGTAATTTTGCTGTAGAGCTGGTAGCGTTTGGCGATCTGGCCGATGGCGATAAGCCCGTCGGCGGTGACCTCCCCGGCGGCCATGCGCGGCACAATGGAGTAGGTGCCATCTTTCTGGATATTGGCGAAGTAGCGGTCGTTGGTGTCCTGCAGGGGCAGATGGGCCGGTTTCAGCAGATATTCGTTCCAGCAGGAGGCCAGCACCGATCCCACCAGCGGCTTACAGATCTCACACCCATGCCCCTGGCCGTAGCGGCTGATAAGCTGATCAAAGGTGTGGATGCGGTTGACGCGCACCAGGTGGTAGATCTCCTGACGCGAGTACGCGAAGTGCTCGCAGATGTCCTTTTTCACCTCCACGCCCTGGGCCGCCAGCTGGAACTCCATCACCTGTTTCACCAGGGCGCTGCACCCGCCGCAGCCGGTGGCCGCTTTGGTGCACTGTTTCACCGCCCCGATGTCGGTGGCACCGCTGCTCACCGCCTGGCAGATGTCGCCTTTGCTGACGTTGTGGCAGGAGCAGATCTGCGCGCTCTCCGGCAGAGCCGCCACGCCCAGCGCTTTCGGGGCGCTGCCCGCCACCGCAGGCAGGATCAGGGTTTCTGGATCGTTGGGCAGGCGGATGTCGTTAAGCATCATCTGCACCAGGGTGGCATATTCGCTGGCATCCCCCACCAGCACGCCGCCAAGCAGGGTTTTATTGTCGGCACTGACCACGATCTTCTTGTAGATCTGCTGCGGGCCGTGAGTCCACTGGTAGCTCTGCGCCCCTGCGGTGCGGCCATGGGCATCGCCGAACGACGCGACATCTACGCCTAACAGTTTCAGCTTGGTGCTCATGTCCGCACCCATAAACGCGTTCTCTTCTCCCGCCAGCGCGGCGGAGGCCACCCGCGCCATCTGGTAGCCGGGCGCCACCAGACCGTAGATTTTTCCCTCCCAGAGGGCGCATTCGCCGATAGCAAAAACATCGCTATCCGAGGTGCGGCACTGGTTGTCGATGGCAATCCCCCCGCGTTCGCCCAACGTCAGGCCGCAACTCCGGGCCAGCGCATCCTGCGGGCGGATCCCGGCCGAGAAGACCACCATGTCGGTCGCCAGCTCGCTGCCGTCGGCGAAGCGCAGTACCATCCCGCTGTCGGTTTCTGCGATTTCGGTGGTGGCCTTACTGGTATGCACCCCCACGCCGAGGGCTTCAATTTTACGGCGCAGCATCGCGGCGCCGTCGTTATCAAGCTGCACCGCCATCAGGTTCGGGGCAAACTCCACCACGTGCGTATCCAGCCCAAGCTGTTTCAGGGCGTTGGCCGCCTCCAGCCCCAGCAGGCCGCCGCCAATCACCACCCCGGTGCGCGAATTTTTTGCATGGGCGGCGATGTTATCCAGGTCGTCGAGAGTACGGTAGACAAAACAGCCCGGCAGATCCCGGCCCGGCACCGGCGGCACAAAGGGGTACGAACCGGTGGCCAGCACCAGCTTGTCCCAGTGGGTTTCATGCCCTGATCCCGTGCGAATCACCCGGGCGTCGCGATCGATGGCGACCACCGGCTGGGAGAGGCGCAGCTCAATGCCGTTATCGGCAAAGAAATCTCCGGCCACCATCGACAGCGAGTCGGCGCTGCGTCCGGCAAAATATTCCGACAGATGGACGCGATCGTAGGCGGCATAGCGCTCTTCGCCGAAGACCACAATCTGATACTGCTGATGCAAACCGCGATTGACGCAGTCTTCAAGAAAATGGTGGCCGACCATACCGTGCCCAACCACAACCAGAGTAGGTTTTGTCATAGCGTTCTGTCCTGCAACCTGCGGCTGCGTAGTGAATCGATCGAACAGCCAGTCCGCCTGAGCGGGTTCTGACGTTGCCAGTAAATCGGTGAGGGTGGCCGCGCTGCGACACTCCCCCATCAGCAGCACGCCTGCCAGCGTGCCGTTGCGAACCAGTAGACGGCGGTAGTGGCGGGTCAGCGGGTCCCGGCTGGTCCACACCGCATCTTTTTCCTGCGCGATAACCTCGCCAGCGCTGAACAGCTCAATACCGGTCACCTTCAGGCGCATGCCGTTTTGGGTGGGGGTAAAGGGTGCGACGCACTCCCCGGCGAGACGGGCGGCGAGGATCTCCGCCTGGGCGAGGCACGGCGCCACCAGCCCCCAGGTCTCGCCGTTTAATTCACAGCACTCGCCGATGGCGCTGATGCCCTCCATTGCGGTGCGCATCTGGTTATCCACCAGGATCCCCCGGCCGCACGGCACGCGGCTTGCCTGCGCCAGGGCGATGTTGGGCAACACGCCCGTCGCAAGTACCACCCGGGTGGCGGCCAGGGTGCGTCCGTCGCTGAGGGTGACGCTGTCAGGGGCGATCTGCGACAACCCGGCGTTCAGCTCACAGCCGATACCTCGCTCGCCGAGCGCCTGCTCCAGCAGCAGACCCGCCTGCTGGTCGAGCTGCTGCTCCATCAGCCACGGACCGCGATGGACTAACGTGACATTGTCACCTTGCTGTCTTAATGCTGCGGCGGCTTCCACGCCGAGTACCCCGCCCCCCAGCACCACCGCCGGGCCGGGCATCGCCAGAATGGCGTTCACATCCTCCAGGGTGCGAAAGGTGAAGACGTGGGGCAGATGGCTGCCGGGGATGGGCGGCACAAACGGCCGGGAACCGGTGGCAAAGACCAGTTCATCCCATACGAACTGTCGGCTGTAAGTACGCAGCGTTCGGGCGCTGATATCCACTGCCCGCACCCGCTCGCCGCACACCACGGTGATGCCGCGCGTCCGATACCAGCTCTCATCATGAAGCTGTGTCGCCGCCGCCTCTTTCTCGCCCCCCAGCACCGGCGAAAGCTGTATGCGGTTGTAGGCGTGTACGCGCTCCTCGCCGATGAGGGTGATCTCAAAGCGGCCTGGCGCGCGCTCGGTCAATGACTCAACCAGCCGCGTTGCCGCCAGTCCGTTTCCAATGATGACCAGGCGCATGGTTATGCTCCTCAGGCCGCTTTCGGCTGTTTTTCATAGAGGAAGTGCAGGATCTGCTGGCGCATATGGTGATAGCGGCTCTCCTCCGCCAGCTGCACCCGGTTGCGCGGGCGCGGCAGGTCAACGCGCAGGATCTCGCCTACCGTTGCCGCCGGGCCGTTGGTCATCATCAGCACCCGATCCGAGAGCAGCACCGCTTCGTCCACGTCATGGGTGATCAGCACGATGGTGGTGTTCAGCTCCTGCTGAATGTGCATCACCGAATCCTGCAGATGGGCGCGGGTCAGGGCATCGAGGGCGCCGAACGGCTCATCCATCAGCAGCACTTTTGGCTTCATCGCCAGGGCGCGGGCAATCCCCACCCGCTGCTTCATGCCGCCGGAAATTTCCCCCGGCCGCTTGTGGATGGCGTGCCCCATCTGCACCCGCTCGAGGTTGTGTTCGATCCACTCCCGCCGCTCGGCTTTGCTCATGCTGCGGCGGAACACCTGATCCACCGCCAGCGCTACGTTGTCGAAGCAGGTGAGCCACGGCAGCAGGGAGTGGTTCTGGAACACCACCGCCCGCTCCGGCCCCGGTCCGGCGATCTCGCGGTTATCGCAGAGAAGCCCACCTTCCGTCGGCAGGGTGATGCCGGCGATCAGGTTCAGCAGCGTCGATTTGCCGCAGCCGGAGTGGCCGATCAGGCTGATGGTCTCCCCTTCGTGAATATCAAAAGAGACGTTCTGCAACGCCAGAAACTCGCCGCTGGCGGTGGAAAAACGCTGGCTGACGGCCTGGACCTGAATGAGAGGTTTCATCATGTGCTCCTTATTTTTCCTGCCAGCTGAAACGGCGGGCGATCAGCATCAGCCCCTGCTCCAGCAGCAAACCCACCACGCCGATAATGACGATGGCGATGAGAATGTTTTCGACGTTGAGATTGTTCCACTCGTTCCAGATCCAGAAGCCGATCCCCAGCCCCCCGGTGAGCATCTCGGCGGCGACGATCACCAGCCAGGCGATACCGATGGAGAGCCGCACCCCGGTCAGCACCGCAGGCAGCACGGCCGGGAAGAGAATGCGGCGCATCACCGTCCACTCGGAGAGCTGCAACACCCGCGCCACGTTGAGGTAATCTTCCGGGATACGGCGCACCCCTTCGGCGGTGTTGATGACCATCGGCCAGATCGAGCAGATAAAAATGGTCCAGCTGGAGGCAGGCTCCGCCTTCTGGAACAGCAGCAGGCCGATGGGCAGCCAGGCCAGCGGGCTGACCGGGCGCAGCAGCGCAATCAGCGGGGTGAACATGCGGGACATAAAGGTAAACCGGCCAATCATAAAGCCCAGCGGGATGCCGACGATCGCTGCCAGGCCAAAGCCGATAGCGACACGCTGCAACGAGGCCAGCACGTTCCAGCCCACTCCCATGTCATTGGGGCCATCGCGGTAGAACGGATCGGCAAACAGCGTGATGGCCGAGTCCAGGGTGCTGAGCGGCGTCGGGAACCCTTTGCTGTTGATAGCCGCCAGTTGCCAGGCGATCACCAGTAATCCCAGGCCAAGCAGCGCCGGAATGATGCGCTGGAGCAGATCGTTGGTCCGGCGGGCAAACCCCGGAGTACGGCGGCGGACCTGCACCGGCGGCAGGGCGATCACTTCCCCGCTGGCCGGCTCGGCGGGTATGGCGGGTGCGGCTTTAATGTTGACGTTTTTCATATCAGGCCCCTGTACGGTGAATGGCGAAACGGTTGGCGTAACCCTTCGGATCGGTGCCGTCCCAGACGGTGCCGTCCATTAAGGTGCTGGTGCGCAGCGGCGATGAAGGTGCGCGAATGCCGCCCACGGCAGTGGCGGCCTCCTGCCAGATGTCGGTGCGGTTGATGCGCTGGGCGATAGCGGCGTAATCCGGGTCGGTTTTCAGCAGTCCCCAGCGGCGGAACTGGGTCAGGAACCACATTCCGTCGGAGTGCCACGGGTAGCTCACCGCCCCCTCCTCAAAGAAGCGGATCGGGTTAGCATCCTGCCAGCGGTTGCCGGTTCCGCTGTCGTATTCGCCCAGCATCCGGCCAGTGAGGTACTGCTCTTTGGTGTTGAGCCAGGCGCGCCGGGCCAGCAGCTGCGCGGTCTCCTCTTTGTTCTGCGGTGAGGCGTCGATCCAGCGCTGGGCCTCCAGCAGGGCGCTGACCAGCGCCCGGGCCGTGTTCGGATATTGCTCTACCCACTCGTGGCGGGTGCCGAGCACTTTTTCCGGATGTTCCGGCCAGATGGACTGGGAGGTGGCGGCGGTAAAGCCGATGCGATCGTTAATAGCGCGGGCGTTCCACGGCTCGCCGACGCAGAAGCCAACCATATTGCCGATGCGCATGTTCATCACCATCTGCGGCGGCGGCACCACCACGGTGCGCACGTCGTCGAAGGGGTTGATGCCTGCGCCAGCCAGCCAGTAGTAGAGCCACATGGCATGGGTGCCGGTGGGAAAGGTGTGGGCGAAGGTGTAGGTGCCCGGTGCCTCCCGGGCGATGAGCTTCTTCAGCCCCTCGACGTCGCGCACGCCCTGCTGAGCCAGATCGCTCGACAGGGTGATCGCCTGCCCGTTCCGGTTGAGGGTCATCAGGTTGGCCATCGGTTTAGGTTTACCGGCGATCCCCAACTCCAGGCCATACAGCAGGCCATAGAGAATGTGCGCTGCGTCCAGCTCCCCGGCCACCAGCTTGTCGCGCACCGCCGCCCAGCTCGCCTCTTTGCTCGGCACCAGGGTGAAGCCATATTTCTTATCGAACCCTTTCCAGGCCGCGATCGCCAGCGGCGCGCAGTCGGTCAGCGGGATAAAGCCGACGCGCACCGTCTCCAGCTCCGGTTTATCGGAGCCCGCGGCCCATGCGCTCTGCATCAATCCCGGCACCATCAGCGTCCCGCCCGCCAGCGCACTGGCCTGTAAAAAACGCCGTCTTGTCCATTCCACCATGCTCACTCCTGAAAAAATGGCAAAAAAAAGCGCCCGGCAGTGCCGAAGCACCGCAGGACGCCTTTATCCTCAAAAACGACACACCGCCGTTGGCGCGTCGTCAGAATTGTTATGTTGATTAATGCAAGGGTGATGCCAGGTTTTAAAGGCTTAAATAACGGGGTTTTTCTGCCTGCCGACAGCGAGAACGCACCTCAACCATGCAGGCGTTGCCCATCCGGGGTGCATTTACTGCTGCCACAGAGCTTTGACCGTCAGCAACGCGCGGGCGATATCCACCATCCGTTGATTTTTATCCATCGCCATCTTGCGCAGCTGGCACCAGGCCTGCTCCTCACTCATCTGCTGATGGGTCATCAACACGCTTTTGGCCTTGTCGATCACCTTGCGCTCCTCCAGCGTGTCGCGCATCGAGGCCAGCTGGCGGGAGAGCTGCTCGATCTCCTGCGCCTGCTGGCGCACCAGCGGCAGCAGCGGTTTTTGCGGATAGAGGGCCAGCGGCTCCGCCGTCTGCGGCTCTGCGGGCGGCTCGTCGTCAGCCTGGCTAATCAGCGACTCCACCGCCAGCATCAGATCGGCGATCTGCATCTCCTCCAGGGTGCGCAGATGTTCGAGGCGTTCGGTTTGCAGCGAGAACCAGTGCAGCGCCAGCACCCCCTGATCCGCGGCGGGTTGCCGGGTACAGGCCAGCCGCCGCAGCTGTTCGACCTCCGCCCCCGGTACGCTGAGGTTGAAAGGATCGTGCAGGCTGGGAGGGGTCAGGGAGAGGAAGACCTCGAAACAGGTTTGCTGGCCGTCGATTCTGTCTACCAGCGTCTGGCGCATCTCATCGCTGAAAAAGCCCTGGGTAAAGCCAATCGCTCCCAGCGCCCGCTCCTGCCCCACCAGCTCTTTGCCCTGCATCAGGCTGTAGAGCGCAACAAATCTGCCCGCGATTTGCGGGTTATCAATGCTGTCATTGAGTTGCGGCACAATACTGAGCAGGTTTCGCAGCATACGGCTATAACGCTCCATCGCCGCCGTAGCGGGCAGCGCGCAAGCCGTAATGGCCTCACGCAGCGCGGGAAGCTGCTCCAGACTTTGCAGGGCGTTGGCCACCCGCTCGCACAGGGCACCGCTGGCCATCACCGGCGAGCCGAGCGCCTGATGCAGCGCCTGCACATGCTCGTCTACCAGCGCGCGGCTGGCTTTACACTCCAGGGCATAGAGCGCCCCTTCGGAACAGAGCCAGATGTTGGAGGCGCCCCGCTCGCACTGTAGCATGTGCGCAAGATGGCTGATCCGGCTCACCAGCGTGCCCAGTTGTGCCAGCTTGCACAGCTGCTGTTTACGCAGCAGCCTGGCCTGCTGGAACCATTCCGTGGCGCCGGGTGGACGGCCTCTGTTTATCGTCATGCTTACTCTCCCGGGTCAGTGTCTGCCGAAGAGAGAAGCAATTTTCATGCCTTTTCATTATTCAGGAGTCAACATGCAGAAGATTGTGATTGTCGCTAACGGTGCGGCCTATGGCAGCGAATCGCTGTTCAACAGCCTGCGACTGGCGATTGCCTTACGCGAGCAGGAGAGCGACCTGGATCTGCGCCTGTTTTTGATGTCCGACGCGGTCACAGCCGGACTGCGGGGGCAAAAACCGGCGGAGGGCTACAATATCCAGCAGATGCTGGAGATCCTGACGGCGCAGAACGTGCCGGTGAAGCTGTGCAAAACCTGCGCCGATGGCCGCGGTATCAGCGCCCTGCCGCTGATCGACGGGGTGGAGATTGGCACCCTGGTGGAGCTGGCGCAGTGGACGCTATCCGCGGATAAACTATTAACTTTCTAATAATGCATTAACAAAAATATTTTTTTCTTATGAGCGCGGTTCCAGCTTCAAGTTTGCCTGCCCGATGCCGATAGGCTTTTTACAACAACACAGCAGGTATTTCATTATGTTCAGGTCAATTCGCGCTCGTATTATTGCGGCGACGGTCGGATGTCTGATCGCCGCGCTTTTACTGAATACCGTGATTAATTTCCAGGTCACGCGTCAGGATAATCAACAGTCCCAACGTTCGATACTGGCCAGCACCAGCGCCAGCCACAGCATGGCGATTGCCGACTGGGTCAGCAGCAAGACGCTGATGATCAACTCCCTGCAGAACGTCGTCCTGACCGACGATCCGGTACCGATGTTTAAACAGCTGGCGCAGGCGGGCGGGTTTATCAACGTCTATGCCGGCTACGCCAGCAAAACCGCGAAGTTTTCCAATCCTGAAGGGGTACCTGCCGACTACGATCCAACGGTGCGTCCGTGGTATCAGCAGGCGGTGAGAGAGGATCGCGCCATCGTCACCGTCCCGTATGTGGATACCGGCACCAAAAAGCTGGTGGTCACTTTCGCCGTGCCGGTGAAAGAGAACGGCGAGCTGAAAGCGGTGCTGGCGGGCGATGTGGCGATGGACAGCGTGATCGCCAACGTGCGCGGCATCCATCCGACGCCAGCCAGCAGCGGGCTGCTGGTTGACAGCGAGGGTTCGGTCATTGCCGCCAGCGATCCCGAGCTGACCTTAAAGCCCTTTAAAGCGGTCATCAGCGGCGTCGATCTGGCTGCGCTAAAGAATGGCAACAGCGCCGAGGGGGAGTACAACGGCGTGGCGAAAACCTTCTCCGCAACCCCGATTGCCGGTACCCAGTGGCAGCTGATTGTCGCGCTTGACAGCGATGATGCGACGACAGGTATGCGTACCCTGTTGAAAGCCTCCTCCCTGTCGCTGGTTGTGCTGGTGCTGCTCAGCGCGGTGGTTGTGCATTTCGTGATTGCCCGCCTGCTGAAGCGCCTGTCAGATATTCGCGATGCGATGCACGCCATTGCCAACGGCACCAACGATCTCTCCCAGCGTCTGCCGGAGAAAGGTGATGATGAGGTGGCGCAGATCGCCCATGCCTTTAACGCCTTCAGCGATAAACTCGCGGTGGTGATGGTGCAGTTGCGCGACGCCAGCGCCTCAGTGAAGAACGCCGCCCAGGAGATTGCCGCCGGGAACCAGGATCTCTCTGGCCGCACCGAGCGGGCAGCCTCCAGCCTGCGTGAAACCGCCAGCGCCGTGGAGCAGATCACCGCCTCCGTGGCGCAGTCCACCGAATCTGCCGCCGTGGCGAACGAGCAGGCGGGCAAAGCTGTCGAGGCCGCGACGCGGGGCGGCAACGTGGTGTCGCAGGCGATCACCACCATGCAGTCCATCGAAGCCGCCTCGACCAAAATTGGCGATATCACCAGCGTGATTGACGGCATTGCTTTCCAGACCAACATTCTGGCGCTGAACGCCTCGGTTGAAGCGGCGCGTGCCGGTGAGCAAGGGCGCGGCTTTGCCGTGGTGGCGGGCGAAGTGCGCAATCTCGCCAGCCGCAGCGCCCAGGCGGCAAAAGAGATCAAAAGTCTGATCGACTCCACCACCGACAGCGTGGCGACCGGTTCGCGCTATGTGCATCTTGCCGGGCAGAGCATGAATGAGATCGTCACCAGCATTGGCAGCATGTCGGGGATCATGCGGGAGATCACCGTGGCGACCAGCGAGCAGATGAAAGGCATTCAGGAGATTAACCGCGCGGTGCTCAATCTGGACAGCATGGTGCAGCAAAACGCCGAACTGGTGGTGCAGTCGGCTGCCGCCGCCAGCGCCCTTCAGGGTCAGGCAGGCGACCTCGCTGAAACCGCCGGTCATTTCCGCATTTAATGTTAATCCGCTGCCTGAAAGCCGCGTAAAGCGATGTTCGCTGCGCGCTTTCAGGCATTTTGTCATTTTTGTTTAAGGCTTACGCCATTTTTTGATCAAAATCAGCACCCCGGCCCTTCCCCTTTGGTGTTATGCCATGAGTGAATTGTGAACAACATCACGCTCAGGATTAGCCGCAAGGAGAGCGTTGTTTCGGATACGGGGTAAAAAAATGGCACTGGTAAAAGCAAGTCTGAAGTTGTTTGGCGGGGATACGGTCGTGGTGCGCTGCTCAGAGCGCTGTCATATTCATCTGATGAGTAATAAAGCACCACGCAAAACGCAGGCAGATATTTTAAGCGTACAGGACAGAGACAACGCCTGGCTGACGGTGCCTTATACCGGAACCTGGGAGGTGCTCATCGACAGCCACAGCCAGTCGCTTGAGCACTCCATCAGCTACGTCGCAGCCTGATCATTCTTCGCCCGGTGGCGCACTGTCACCGGGCTTTTTTTCAGGCAAAGCCGGGGCGCAGCTGGCTTTCCGGCGATTCGTTATCCAGCAGTGCCCGCACCCGCGACACCAGCTCGTTCAGACAATCATCCTGCATGCCGAGACGCGTCAGCTCCTGATCGAGCGAGAAGAGATATTGTGCGTTGGTGCCAAGCGGGCCGCTGGCGGCGGCAATCAGCGGGGCGATGACCTGCGCGCGCGTGTCGGCCTCAAACAGCGGATGGCGCGGATCCATAATAAAGACCAGGGCGTTAACGGTGCGTCCATCATCCAGCTCCAGCCGACACCAGCTCGGCATATAGCAGCCAGTGATCATCTCACGCTTCCACAGCAGCGCCAGCTCCTCTTCCAGGGTCGCATCCGGCAGACGATAGGCCACGCCGGTGGTGCGTCCGCCCTCTTTCAGTGCAAGCATACGGCCTGGCTGGCAGGCGCTGCCGCGTCCGGCGGTCAGGCGCAAACAGAAGGCTCGATGCCAGCCCGTAAGCGTCCCGGTTGCCGATTCAACATACTCCAGCGCCGGGTTCCACATCAGGGAACCGTAGCCGAAAAGCCATACCGGACCGTTGTCCGGACGGCAGGCCAGGGTCGCAGCCAGCGACGCTGCGCGTTGCTCGGCTGACCACAGAAGCGACTCTTCGATCGCACCAAAGGCCGTTCTGCAGTCGGCCTTCATAAGAAAATCACGCGTTAACATATTGCACCTCCGCCACTGCCTGCATCCCTGCCCTCACTTTATGAACCTTCCGGGTCCTTTTACTGCTCAATTAGAAAGCAGTAGGGTGACGATATGCAATAATCTCGCCGGGTGCAACAGAGCGCGAGGCCGACCGCCTTAAAAGTCAAAGCCGACGGTGCAAACTATTAAGCACAGCCAACTAAGCAATGACTATTTCTTCTTGTGCCACTTATCATCGTCTCCCTTTTCGTAATCCTGCTTCACCGCCGCCCAGGCCACCTTGTGTGCGGTCTCCTCACGACTGTCATCGCCCCGGCGGTCCGCTTTATCTTTGTACTGATCCCAGGCGCTGTTAAAGGCTTCTTTGTAGATATCCTGCGCGTGGGCAGGCAGTACGTTCTTAACGTTATCCGGTAAATCAGTTTTCGATTTGTATGGCATAGCAACCCCCTCTTTTTATTCACTTAATAAGTGTGGTCGACAATGCCGAAGGCTTCCAGTCGAATCGATAATCCTGGATTTCAGTTTCTTAATCTACTGTTATTAAGACCCTATTTAACAAAAATATATTATTATGACGCTCTCGTGTAATAATTCCCCTGTACCGTAAAATTAAGTAAAAGATACTCAGAGATTAACGGCGATCTGTTAATTTAAGCTCCTCACTTTCTGTCTATAATTACAAGCACCTGCCAAAACGGAGAATTACATGACAACCGCACACGAGACGGTGAAAACCCGTCATAAGGAGACGTCTCTCATTTTCCCGGTGCTGGCCCTGGCCGTGCTGTTCTTCTGGGGAAGCGCGCAGTCACTGCCAGTGGTCATCGGGATTAATATTCTGGCCCTTGTGGGTATTCTGAGCAGTGCCTTTAGCGTTGTACGCCATGCCGACGTGCTGGCTCACCGCCTGGGCGAACCCTACGGTTCCCTGATTTTAAGTCTTTCCGTCGTTATTCTCGAAGTGAGCCTTATTTCCGCCCTGATGGCGACCGGTGACGCCGCACCTACCCTGATGCGCGATACGCTCTACTCCATCATTATGATTGTCACCGGCGGACTGGTCGGCTTCTCGCTGCTCCTGGGCGGGCGCAAATTCGCGACACAATATCTGAACCTGTTTGGTATTAAGCAGTATCTGATCGCCCTCTTTCCGCTGGCGATTATCGTGCTGGTATTCCCGATGGCGCTGCCGGGGGCCAATTTCACTACCGGCCAGGCCCTGCTTGTGGCGCTGATTTCTGCGGCGATGTACGGCGTGTTTCTGCTGATCCAGACCAAAACGCACCAGAGTCTCTTCGTGTATGAGCATGAAGATGAGAGCGACGACGATGACCCGCACCACGGCAAGCCGTCCGCGCACAGCAGCCTGTGGCATACGGTCTGGCTGGTGGTGCATCTGATTGCGGTCATTGCAGTCACCAAGATGAATGCCGCACCGCTGGAGACGCTGTTGACGGCGATGAACGCGCCGGTGGCCTTTACCGGCTTCCTGGTGGCGCTGCTGATCCTCTCCCCGGAAGGGCTGGGGGCATTACGCGCCGTGCTGAATAACCAGGTGCAGCGTGCCATGAACCTCTTCTTTGGCTCGGTGCTGGCGACCATCTCCCTGACCGTGCCGGTGGTGACGCTGATTGCCCTTCTTACCGGTAACGAGTTGATGTTTAGCCTTGGTGCACCGGAGATGATTGTGATGTTGGCGTCGCTACTGCTGTGCCAGATTTCATTTTCCACCGGGCGCACCAACGTGCTCAACGGTGCGGCGCACCTGGCATTGTTTGCGGCCTATCTGATGACGATATTTGCCTAGTCCTTTGCCCAGCGGCGCTTCGCTTGCAGGGCCTACGGGTTTTGTAGGCCGGGTAAGCGCAGCGCCACCCGGCAATAAGCGCATAAAAAAACCCGCCGAAGCGGGTTTTTTTATTAGTTGCTGGTATCCAGCTCTTCAAAGCTCTTGACCAGATCGTCAATCGCCTTAATCTGCTTCAGGAACGGCTCCAGCTTGTCCAGCGGCAGCGCGGATGGGCCGTCGCACTTGGCGTTGGCAGGATCCGGATGCGCTTCGATAAACAGACCCGCCAGACCGGTCGCCATACCGGCGCGCGCCAGTTCGGTAACCTGAGCACGACGGCCGCCTGAGGCTGCGCCAAACGGGTCGCGGCACTGCAGAGCGTGGGTCACGTCGAAGATGACCGGCGACTGGTTAGAGACATTTTTCATCACGCTGAAGCCCAGCATGTCCACCACCAGGTTGTCATAACCGAAGTTGGAACCACGGTCGCAGAGGATCACCTGGTCGTTACCGCCTTCGATAAACTTATCGACGATGTTCCCCATCTGGCCTGGGCTGACGAACTGTGGTTTTTTCACGTTGATGACGGCGCCGGTTTTCGCCATCGCTTCGACCAGATCGGTCTGACGGGCGAGGAACGCGGGCAGCTGGATCACGTCAACCACGTCTGCCACAGGCTGCGCCTGGCTTGCTTCATGGACGTCGGTGATCACTTTTACGCCAAAGGTCTGCTTCAGCTCCTGGAAAATTTTCATCCCCTCTTCGAGGCCCGGGCCACGGTAAGAGCGAATAGAGGAGCGGTTGGCTTTGTCAAAAGAGGCCTTAAACACATACGGGATACCCAGCTTCTGGGTCACGGTGACGTAGTGTTCGCAGATACGCATCGCGAGGTCGCGGGATTCCAGTACGTTCATGCCGCCGAACAGCACGAACGGCAGGTCGTTCGCCACGTTGATATCGCCAATGCTAACCACTTTTTGTTTCATAGGATCGCCTTATTCAGGTGTGAATCGGAATTAAGATTAATGCAGTGTAATCTGTTTGTGCGCGATGGAATTAATCTGCGCGCGGATCATTTCGCTGATCGGATCTTCCGGACACTGCTCAACAAAATAGCTCAAATCATTCAGCGCAACGTGGTCACACTCAAGCTGCACGTAGATCAGGCCGCGATCGCGGATCTCGTAAGGATCTTCCGGGTTAAACTGCAGCAACACCTCACTGGCACGCAAGGCCAGCTCCATCTGCCGCTCTTCCATCAACGCTGACTTCAGGGTGTCCAGCAGCTTGCGAACCACCTCGGCGTTATCCGCTTCGTCCAGATCTTCGTTGTAGAGCTCCGCCATCGGGCTGATGTTGCCCTTCAGCCAGACATCCAGCGTGTGATCGTCGAGCGTGTCGCCATTAAAGGGATTGATTAACCACATCTCGCCGTCCAGCCACTCGGCGCGCAGCAGCATCTGCGTCGGGAAGATGACCGGCACCAGCGGAATATCAAGACGGTGCGCCACCCATAATAAAATCGCCCCCAGGGAGACAGCGCTGCCCTGACGGTTTTTCAGTACCTGATCGAGCCACAGCGCGTCGGAGAGCCGATACACGCCACGCGTATCGCAAAAGCCCCACTCGCCATAAAAAAGCTCAATCAGTTTCTCCAGTTGCCAGTCCTGAGGGCGCGCCTGATTAATCTCTTCACGCGCCAGACTCACCAGTTTCTCCAGTTCATCGTAGACGTATTGTGAAATGAAATCATCGCGGATCATCTCTGATACCTTAATCATTCCATCGCACAGCGGCACTTTGTTAAATTCGAAATCGGCCAAGGACTCCATGACTTACCCCAGTATCGGTATTCTTGTGGTGGCGAGTTTAATGATGATGTACAGCACCACCAGCCCCAGCAGAAAGGCAACAAACCCGGCCTGCTGGCTGCGCGGACGATGACGCCCCAGCGCAATAAAACCCAAAACGATATAGATGATAACGCCAAACAGCTTTTCAGTCAGCCATGACCCTTCATCTGTAAACGGCAGATAACCGGTCACCCACATCAACCCTGCGCCGGAAAGAAACAGCACGGTGTCGATGCAGTGCGGCAGAACCCGCACCCAGCGCGCGTTGATAAGGGCGTTATTGCTGTAACGCCACCAGTAACGCAGCGCAAAAAACGTGACGGTCAGGACGACTGCCGTCAGGTGCAGGGCGATCAGTACAGAGAAGCTATTCATGCCACTTGCCCACGGTCAGGCGCTCGTTGCCGCCATAGTCGCGACAGGTTTCAACCTGGGCAAAACCGGCCTGCAGGAAGAGATTGCGCACCGCTTCGCCCTGCGTCCAGCCATGCTCGAGCAGCAGCCAGCCATTGCTGACCAGGTGTTGGCGAGACTGGATAATAATATGGCTGAGATCTGCCAGTCCGTGATCCGCCGCAACCAGCGCGCTGCGCGGTTCAAAGCGCACATCCCCTTCGCCGAGATGCGGATCGCACTCATCGATATAGGGCGGGTTACTGACGATCATCTCAAACTGCTGGTCAGCAAGAGCGGTAAACCAGCTGCTCTGCTGCACCGTCACATTCTTTAACGCCAGGCGCTCAAGGTTACGCTGTGCCAGCGCCACCGCATCGGGCATGAGATCTACTGCCGTCACCTGACAGTCCGGACGCTCGCTGGCCAGCGCCAGGGCGATGGCCCCGGTGCCGGTGCCGAGATCCAGAATGCGCGCGGGGGTGGCGGGCAATCTCGCCAGCGCCTGCTCCACCAGGCATTCGGTATCGGGACGGGGAATTAGCGTTGCAGCAGAGACATAGAGCGGCAGCGACCAGAACTCACGTTCGCCCACCAGGTGCGCCACCGGCTCGCCGGTTTTGCGCCGGGCGAGGAGTGCATCAAGCTCTCTTTGCTGATCGGCGGTAAGCGCTGTTTCGCCAAAGGCGAGAATCCAGGTGCGTGCTTTGCCCGTCACATGCTCCAGCAGGATCTCCGCATCGCGACGGGGGCTTTCGCTCCCCGCCAGCGTGCTTATCGCCTGCTGTAGCCAGTGCTGAAAATCCATTAATCCTGCTCTGCCAGCGCTGCCAGCTGGTCGGCCTGGTACTCCTGCACGATAGGTTCGATCAGCAGATCCAGTTTGCCTTCCATCGTCTCATCCAGACGATAGAGGGTCAGGTTGATGCGGTGATCGGTCACGCGACCCTGCGGGAAGTTATAGGTGCGGTTGCGATCGCTGCGATCGCCGCTGCCCAGCAGGTTGCGACGGGTTGAGGCTTCCGCCTGCTGGCGTTTCGCCATCTCTGCGGCATGGATACGGGCACCCAGCACCGAGAGCGCTTTGGCTTTGTTTTTATGCTGGGAACGTTCGTCCTGACACTCCACCACGATGCCGGTTGGCAGGTGGGTAATACGGATCGCGGAGTCGGTGGTGTTAACGTGCTGACCGCCCGCGCCGGAGGAGCGGAAAGTATCGATACGCAAATCCGCCGGGTTAATGTCCGGCAGCTCAGCTTCCGGCAGCTCGGGCATCACCGCCACGGTGCAGGCGGAGGTGTGGATACGCCCCTGGGATTCGGTGGCCGGGACGCGCTGGACGCGATGGCCGCCGGACTCAAACTTCAGGCGACCATATACGCCCTCGCCGCTGATTTTGGCGATCACTTCTTTATAGCCACCATGTTCGCCTTCGTTGGCGCTCATGATCTCCACACGCCAGCGACGCGACTCGGCGTAGCGGCTGTACATGCGGAACAGATCCCCGGCAAACAGGGCCGCTTCATCCCCGCCGGTTCCGGCGCGGACTTCGACAAAGGCGTTGCGTTCATCGTCCGGATCTTTTGGCAGCAGAAGCACCTGAAGCTGCTGTTCCATCTCTTCGGAGCGGACTTTCGCCTCCTGCAACTCTTCCTGCGCCATCTCGCGCATTTCCGGGTCGTCGAGCATCATCTGCGCGGTTTCAATATCTTCCTGAACCTGCTGCCAGTCGGTAAAGCAGCGCGCAACGTCACTTAATTGCGCATATTCGCGCGACAGGGCGCGAAAACGTTCCTGGTCGGCAATGGTCGCGGCATCGCCGAGCAGCGCCTGAACTTCTTCATGGCGCTCGTGCAGCGCTTCCAGTTTGGCGACAATAGAGGGCTTCATAGGCGTAAGTGCACCTTTTAATTATAAAATGGGTATGGCGCGCTATTCCAGCCCGAGGCTGTCGCGCAGAATATTCAGGCGTTCGTCGTCCCCGTCACGGGCAGCCTGTTGAAGTGATTTGGTTGGGGCATGGATCAAACGGTTGGTCAGTTTCCATGCCAGTTCCTGCATGATGACCTGCGGATCGCCGCCCTGCTCCAGGGCCGCCATCGCTTTGGCAGTCAGTTCATTACGTACCTGTTCCGCCTGACCGCGGTATTCGCGAATCGTCTCGCTGACGCTTTGCGCGCGCAGCCAGGCCATAAATTCGCTGGTTTCTTGCTCGACAATCGTTTCGGCCTGCACCGCCGCCGCTTTACGCTGGGCGAGATTGTGGGAAATGATGCTTTGCAGATCGTCCACGCTGTAGAGATAGGCGTTCGCCAGCTTGCCCACTTCCGGTTCAACATCACGCGGAACGGCGATGTCCACCAGCAGCATCGGCTGATTCCGGCGGGACTTAAGGGCGCGCTCGACCATACCTTTGCCGATAATCGGCAGCGGGCTGGCGGTGGAGCTGATGATGATATCCGCCTCGTTGAGACGGGCGTCGATGTCGCTGAGGGCAATCACTTCCGCGCCTACCTCATCCGCCAGCGCCTGGGCGCGTTCGCGGGTGCGGTTGGCGATAATCATCTTCTTCACTTTGTGTTCGCGCAGATGACGCGCGACCAGCTCGATGGTTTCGCCTGCGCCAACCAGCAGCACAGAGACCGTCGAGAGGGATTCAAAGATCTGGCGCGCCAGCGTACAGGCGGCAAACGCAACGGAAACGGCACTGGCGCCAATGTCGGTTTCGGTTCGCACTCGCTTAGCGACAGAGAAGGATTTCTGGAACATGCGCTCCAGCTCGCTGGCCTTAAGGTGGCCTTTTTGCGAGTCGGCAAACGCTTTTTTAACCTGTCCGAGGATCTGCGGCTCGCCGAGCACCAGCGAATCAAGGCCGCTGGCCACGCGCATCAGATGGCTGACCGCATCGTTATCCTGATGCCAGTAGAGGCTGTTACGCAGCTCTTCTTCGTTCAGGTTGTGGTATTCGCATAACCAGCGGATCAACGCTTCGTGCAGGTTGTCCTGCTCTTCCACGCTGAGATAGAGCTCAGTACGGTTGCACGTCGACAGCACCACGCCCCCCTGCACCATCGGCTGGGCAAGCAGACTTTCCAGCGCCTGGTCGAGCGTATCCGGCGAAAACGTGACGCGTTCTCGCAGTGAAACCGGGGCCGTTTTGTGGTTAATACCGAGTGCTAAAAGGGTCATATGAGCGGGAGTAGTACCAGCGTTAATAGGGTTAGCAGGGCGCATCATACAGGATGCGCGAGATCAATAAAAGAGACTGCCCCCTTTCGGAGTAATAGGTTATTAGTTGTTATTAACCGCTAATTTGATGATTTAGGACAACTTGAGCGTAGACGCTCCCGCTACCGGGCGCTAGCATTAAGGGTTATAACCGCCACGTATCTCAAGGATTTGTCATTATTATGACCAGACTGATTCGCCTCCTGCCTCTCGCCGCGCTGGTACTTACCGCATGTTCCATTACGCCGCCCAAAGGGCCAGGCAAAAGCCCTGACTCACCGCAGTGGCGTCAGCACCAGCAGGAGGTGCGTGGTTTAAGCCAGTACCAGACCCGCGGTGCCTTTGCATATCTGTCGGATCAGCAGAAAGTGTATGCCCGCTTCTTCTGGCAGCAGACCGGCCAGGATCGCTATCGCCTGCTGTTGCTCAACCCGGTGGGGAGCACCGAAATGGAGCTGATTGCCCAGCCAGGCAGCGCGCAAATCACCGATAATAAAGGGCAGAAATATACCGGTACCGATGCCGAAGAGATGATCGGCAAGCTGACCGGGATGCCGATTCCGATTACCAGCCTGCGCCAGTGGATCCTCGGCCTGCCGGGCGACGCCACCGATTACAAACTCGACGACCAGTATCGTCTGAGTGAAGTAAACTACAGCCAGAACGGTAAAAACTGGCACGTGGTCTATGGCGGCTACGACAGCAATACCAAACCGGCCCTGCCAACCAGCCTGGAACTGACCGAAGGCGGCCAGCGCATCAAGCTGAAGATGGATAACTGGATTGTCAAATGATGACCCACTGGCCTTCACCCGCAAAACTTAACCTGTTTTTATACATCACCGGCCAGCGTGCGGACGGCTATCACACCCTGCAGACGCTGTTTCAGTTTATCGACTACGGCGACACCATTTCGATTGAACCGCGTCAGGATGGGCAGCTTCGTCTGCTCACCCCGGTGGAGGGCGTGGCCGATGAAGATAACCTGATCGTCCGTGCTGCCCGGATGCTGATGGCGGCGGCACAGCAAAGCGGACGCCTGCCGGCGGGCAGCGGCGCGGATATCCGCGTGGAGAAAAGGTTGCCGATGGGCGGCGGGCTCGGCGGGGGCTCGTCAAATGCCGCTACCGTACTGGTGGTGCTCAATCACCTCTGGGGCTGCGATCTCTCGGTGGATGAACTGGCCGCGCTCGGGTTAACCCTCGGAGCCGACGTGCCGGTGTTTGTCCGGGGGCATTCGGCCTTTGCCGAAGGGGTGGGCGAGATCCTCTCCCCGGCCGAACCCGCGGAAAAATGGTACCTGGTCGCCCACCCGGGCGTCAGCATCCCTACCCCGGTTATCTTTAAAGATCCGGACCTTCCACGCGATACCCCCGTCCGGTCAATAGAAACGTTATTAAAATGTGAATTCAGCAACGATTGCGAGGATATCGCAAGAAAACGTTTTCGCGAGGTTGATGAAGCGCTTTCCTGGCTGTTAGAATACGCGCCGTCGCGCCTGACTGGCACAGGAGCCTGTGTCTTTGCTGAATTTGATACGGAATCCGCTGCACGTCAGGTGCTCGAGCTGGCTCCAGAGTGGCTGCATGGTTTCGTGGCGCGCGGTATGAATATCTCCCCGCTACAGCAGGCCATTCTGGCGCAACCTGAGTTTCGGTGACAACGTCACCCTGTTCCAGACGTTGCATCGCGCTCTTTAATACACCGCCTGGATAGCGTTCGCCTGGCCCGCACAGTTTACGGCGAAGCTATCCACCACTGGACGCATGCCTGAGGTTCTTCTCGTGCCTGATATGAAGCTTTTTGCTGGTAACGCCACCCCGGAACTAGCACAACGTATTGCCAACCGCCTGTACACTTCTCTTGGCGACGCCGCCGTAGGTCGCTTTAGCGATGGCGAAGTCAGCGTACAAATTAACGAAAATGTACGCGGTGGTGATATTTTCATCATCCAGTCCACCTGTGCTCCAACTAACGACAACCTGATGGAACTGGTTGTTATGGTCGATGCCCTGCGCCGTGCTTCCGCTGGCCGTATCACTGCTGTTATTCCTTACTTTGGCTATGCCCGTCAGGACCGTCGCGTCCGTTCCGCACGTGTGCCAATTACCGCAAAAGTTGTTGCTGACTTCCTCTCAAGCGTGGGTGTTGACCGCGTTCTGACGGTTGACCTGCATGCCGAGCAGATCCAGGGCTTCTTTGATGTTCCGGTTGATAACGTATTCGGCAGCCCAATCCTGCTGGAAGATATGCTGCAGCTGAACCTGGACAACCCGATTGTGGTTTCTCCGGACATCGGCGGGGTGGTTCGCGCTCGCGCTATCGCCAAACTGCTGAATGACACCGACATGGCGATCATCGATAAACGTCGTCCGCGCGCTAACGTTTCTCAGGTGATGCACATCATCGGTGACGTTGCTGGCCGTGACTGCGTGCTGGTTGACGACATGATCGACACCGGCGGCACTCTGTGCAAAGCCGCCGAAGCGCTGAAAGAGCGTGGTGCTAAACGCGTATTTGCCTACGCGACTCACCCGATCTTCTCCGGCAATGCCGTGAACAACCTGCGCAACTCCGTTATTGATGAAGTTGTGGTGTGCGACACCATCCCACTGAGCGACGAGATCAAAGCGCTGCCAAACGTGCGTACTTTGACCCTCTCCGGGATGCTGGCAGAAGCGATTCGTCGTATCAGCAACGAAGAGTCTATCTCTGCCATGTTCGAACACTAATCGGACGCAGTCAGAAAACCCGCTACGGCGGGTTTTTTTGTCTGCAAGATGTATTTGTATGATTAATGCCTCCTTCACCTGCCATTGATATGACAGATGATGCGCACACGGATGATGATTGTGAAAAACGCTTCCTCTCATGTTCTTCCCTTCCGCGCCCTCATCGACGCCTGCTGGAAAGAGAAATATACCCTGTCGCGGTTTACGCGCGATCTTATCGCCGGCATTACGGTCGGCATTATTGCCATTCCATTGGCGATGGCGCTGGCCATTGGCAGCGGCGTGGCGCCTCAGTATGGCCTCTACACCGCCGCCGTTGCCGGGATTGTGATTGCCCTGACCGGTGGGTCGCGCTTTAGCGTCTCCGGGCCCACCGCAGCCTTTGTGGTGATCCTCTATCCGGTTTCTCAGCAGTTTGGTCTGGGCGGATTGCTGGTGGCGACCCTGATGTCCGGGGTATTTTTGATTCTGTTCGGTCTGGCGCGCTTTGGCCGGCTGATTGAGTATATTCCCCTCTCCGTCACGCTGGGCTTCACCTCCGGGATCGGCATCACCATCGGCACCATGCAGATTAAGGACTTCCTGGGCTTACAGATGGCCCACGTGCCGGAGCATTACCTGCAAAAAGTGGGGGCGCTGGCGATGGCGCTGCCGACAACAAACCTGGGCGATGCGGCGATTGGCGTGGTGACCCTGGGCACGCTGATCCTCTGGCCACGGCTGGGCATCCGCCTGCCAGGACACCTGCCCGCCCTGCTGCTGGGCTGCGCGGTAATGGGGATAGTCAATCTGCTGGGCGGCCATGTCGCCACTATCGGCTCGCAGTTCCACTACGTGCTGGCGGATGGCTCCCAGGGTAACGGTATTCCGCAGCTTCTGCCCCAGCTGGTGCTGCCGTGGGATCTGCCCGGCTCCAGCTTTACCTTAAGCTGGGACTCCCTGCGCGCCCTGCTGCCAGCCGCTTTTTCGATGGCGATGTTAGGGGCGATTGAGTCGCTGCTCTGCGCCGTGGTGCTGGACGGCATGACCGGCACCAAACATAAAGCCAACAGCGAACTGGTCGGCCAGGGGCTGGGCAACATTATCGCCCCGTTCTTCGGCGGCATTACCGCCACAGCGGCCATCGCCCGTTCCGCGGCCAACGTGCGCGCGGGCGCCACGTCGCCGGTCTCGGCGGTGGTCCATTCGGTGCTGGTGATCCTCGCCCTGCTGGTGCTGGCGCCCTTGCTCTCCTGGTTGCCGCTCTCGGCCATGGCCGCCCTGCTGCTGATGGTGGCATGGAACATGAGCGAGGCGCATAAAGTCATCAACCTGCTGCGCCGCGCCCCCAAAGACGACATCATCGTAATGCTGATCTGCATGTCGCTGACGGTGCTGTTTGACATGGTCATTGCGATAAGCGTCGGGATTGTGCTGGCATCATTACTGTTTATGCGGCGCATTGCCCGTATGACCCGTCTGGCCAGCGTCAATGTCGCCACGCCGGAAGACGTGCTGGTGCTGCGAGTCATCGGCCCGCTGTTTTTTGCCGCCGCGGAAGGATTGTTCAGCGAACTGGAGTCGCGCATTGCGGGGAAACGTGTCGTGGTGCTGAAATGGGATGCGGTCCCGGTGCTGGATGCCGGCGGGCTGGACGCCTTCCAGCGTTTTGTCCAACGTCTGCCGGAAGGCTGTGAACTGCGGGTGACCAATCTCGAATTCCAGCCCCTGCGCACGATGGCGCGCGCAGGGGTTCAGCCCATTGCGGGCCGTCTGGCGTTCTATCCTGACCGTGAGGCCGCGTTAGCGGATCTGTGACATCCGGCGCTGCATCATGATGCCTATCGCCTGCTGAAGCCACTCGAGCACAGCAGGCGTCATCCAGGTCCCTTTCATCAGATGCGGCTCCTGCTGCATCGCCTCGCGGAATTTTTGCTGAGTTGCAGGATTATCCCCTGCGTAAGACTGGAACAGCGCCAGCCAGTTTTCCGCCAGCCGCTGTGCTTCCGGACTCTCTGCCTGCACCCCTTCCCGGCTTGCCTGATGCAGTTTTGCCACCAGTGCAGGCCACTCCATCATGCGATCAAAATAGTGCGCACGGGTAAACGCCATCTCCTCGGGCGTCAGGTAGCGCTGCCAGATAGCCAGCTTGCTCTCGGCGAAGGCCCGGGTGATGAAATCGAGGATATCAGCGTCGATCCCCGTCTGCTCACGCATTTGCGGCTCCACGCTGTGCATCTCATTCAGGCGGGTCAGGAAGTCGGGGTTGCCTGCGGTATCCTGCTCAAGCTGCGTCATCCAACGCGTAGCCAGCCCGGTAGCGCGTGGGTCGGCAACGTCCACCTTTTCCGCCAGCATGCGGCGGGCTTCGGCCACCAGCCCGGCCCAGATCTCTGCCAGGGCGTCACTCTGCTGCGCAAACGGTAATACCTGTAACTCTTCTTTACTGAACCAGCGATCGTACATCGTCATTAACTCCAGCGTCTGTAACCAGGATTCCAGATCGGGCTCGGTGCCTGCGGCCAGCGTGCTATGCAAACTCACGAGCTGCTCGCGCAGCGTCTGAATGCTGCGCATCTGTTTATCCAGCAGAGCGATTTGCGCGCCCAGGAGATCCACCATGGAGCGCGGATCCCGATCGAGAACCTCTTTAATTTCGGCAAGCTCCAGCCCCGCTCTGGCTAACACCTGGATACGGTGTAGCCGCTGTACATCCGCGAGGGTATAAAGACGGTAACCTGCCGCACTTCTGGCAGAGGGCAGCAGCAAGCCGGTTTGCTCATAATGGTGTAATGTCCGAACGGTGATCCCCGCTCTCTTCGCCAACAGGCCAACCTGAATTAACATCGCTGCTCCTTTTATCTCGCCATCACGGTCACTCTGGTGCCTTACGTTACGTGAGGGTCAAGAAAAAAGGCAAAAAAAAACGGCTTCCGAAGAAACCGCTTTTCGCGCTGTCACAGGTTAGCTGTGCTTATGCTGTTCGCGACGGCAGCGTTTATCATAATGGCGCACCCACCAGTAGCGGTCGCAGACCTGTTCGTGGCCGCTGACGCGCGCCCCGGCCAGCCAGAGCACCGCTCCCAGGAAGATGCTCAACACTGCGCCATGGGCGAAGTATTGTGGCAGGTCAAGTTGCGGAAGCTGGTTTAAAATGGAATAACCGACGCCGACAACCATGACGACTAATCCCAACCCCATCAACACGTTACCGAGTAGCGAAGCGTTTTTGCGTTTCATATAGCACCTCCGGAACTTTGGGTTGTTAGGGAATAATCTCCCTATTCCTTGTGTGTAAAGTATAGACACCACCCGTTTTGCGGATTGCGTCAACGATCACAAATATCTACTTCGGTGCAACAAAACTTTACAAATAAGCCTTTGAGTAGCATGAAATTCTAATGGTTCAACGCCGGGATTATTCAGTTTCTACGTGTCGCTTAGCAGAATTTTGTCAACCGACGCGGCAGACAGTACACTACGCGCCAGACTTAGCACTTTCAGGAATAAAAACGTGACGATTAAACTGATTGTCGGCCTGGCTAACCCCGGCGCGGAATATGCTGCCACCCGCCATAATGCTGGCGCCTGGTATGTTGATCTGCTGGCCGAGCGGTTACGCGCCCCTCTGCGTGAAGAACCTAAATTCTACGGGTTTACCTCTCGCGTTAACCTGGCTGGCGCCGATGTGCGTCTGCTGGTGCCCACGACGTTTATGAATTTAAGCGGTAAAGCGGTGGCCGCGATGGCGACCTTTTATCGCATCAATCCGGATGAGATCCTGGTGGCGCACGACGAACTGGATCTGCCGCCGGGCGTGGCAAAATTCAAACTTGGTGGCGGCCACGGCGGGCACAACGGCTTAAAAGACATCATCAGCAAACTGGGCAATAACCCTAACTTCCATCGCTTACGCGTGGGGATTGGTCATCCGGGCGATAAAAACAAAGTTGTTGGTTTTGTCCTGGGTAAGCCACCGGTTTCCGAGCAGAAACTGATCGACGAGGCGGTAGACGAAGCGGCGCGTTGCACCGAAATCTGGCTCCAGGATGGTTTAACCAAAGCCACCAACCGTCTTCACGCTTTCAAAGCGCAATAACCGGCGCGAAACGGCTTTTTTGCCCCGCAGGCTGCCGGTTACGTGTATAATAGGCGTAGTTATTTACTTTTCTTCGACTCGTTAATGTTAACGTGTTGAATATCAAGATATTAAGGTGATTCAGAAATGGGATTCAAATGCGGTATCGTTGGTCTGCCTAACGTTGGCAAATCCACCCTGTTTAACGCGCTGACTAAGGCGGGCATCGAAGCGGCTAACTTCCCGTTCTGTACCATTGAGCCAAACACCGGTGTTGTACCTATGCCCGATCCGCGTCTGGATCAGCTTGCGGAGATCGTAAAACCGCAGCGCATTCTGCCCACCACCATGGAGTTCGTGGACATCGCGGGCCTGGTAAAAGGCGCCTCGAAAGGTGAAGGCCTGGGTAACCAGTTCCTGACCAACATCCGTGAAACCGAAGCGATCGGCCACGTTGTGCGTTGCTTTGAGAACGACAATATCATCCACGTGAACAACAAAGTGGACCCGGCTGACGATATCGAGGTGATCAACACCGAGCTGGCACTGGCGGACCTGGATACCTGCGAGCGCGCCCTGCAGCGCGTGCAGAAGAAAGCCAAAGGCGGCGACAAAGACGCGAAAGCGGAACAGGCTGCGCTGGAAAAATGTCTGCCACAGCTCGAAAACGCGGGCATGCTGCGCGCGCTGAAAAACCTGACTGACGAAGACAAAGCGGCGATCAAATACCTGAGCTTCCTGACCCTGAAGCCGACCATGTACATTGCCAACGTCAATGAAGACGGTTTTGAAAACAACCCATACCTGGACAAAGTGCGTGAAATCGCAGCAGCGGAAGGTTCTGTGGTCGTGGCCGTGTGTGCGGCTGTTGAGTCTGATATCGCCGAGCTGGACGATGCCGACCGTGAAGAGTTCATGGCTGAGCTGGGTCTGGAAGAGCCAGGTCTGAACCGCGTGATCCGCGCCGGTTACCAACTGCTGAACCTGCAGACCTACTTCACCGCTGGCGTGAAAGAAGTGCGCGCCTGGACTATCCCTGTCGGCGCGACGGCACCACAGGCGGCGGGTAAAATCCACACCGACTTTGAAAAAGGCTTTATCCGTGCCCAGACCATCGCCTTTGAAGACTTTATTACCTACAAGGGTGAGCAAGGTGCGAAAGAAGCCGGCAAGATGCGTGCAGAAGGGAAAGACTACATCGTTAAAGATGGCGATGTGATGAACTTCCTGTTTAACGTTTAAGGGTCATGCATCTGCGGATGCGTTAACTGACCTGAAAAAATCCACGCCATGGCGTGGATTTTTTTATCAAAGGCACGTTGTCTCGCCTGGAGAATCATTAAACAACCTTGCCCATTATTGCTCTGCTGAAGTGTAAAACCCCTTCCTGTATGCCGCAGGCGTCGTCGACAGCTGATTTTTGAAGTGATGACGCATCGTCGCCACGCTGCCAAACCCCACCTCCTCCGCGATACGCTCAATCGACAACTGGCTATTCTCCAGCAAATCCTGGCTGCGGCTCAGGCGGGCGTGGAGCAACCACTGGGCGGGCGTCTTGCCGGTGGTGGCGGTGAAACGGCGCAAAAAGGTACGCGGGCTCATCCCGACAAATTTTGCCAGCGACTCAACGGTATGCGGCTCGGCAAGTCTGGCGTACAGGTAGTCGAAGAGTGCCCCAAGGCGATGGCCTTCATAGGCGACAGGCACCGCCTGCTGAATAAACTGAGCCTGGCCGCCGTCGCGATGGGGCGACACCACCAGCCGACGCGCGACGCGGTTGGCCGCCACGCTGCCATAATCCCGGCGCACCAGGTGCAGACAAAGATCGATACCCGCCGCGCTGCCTGCGGAGGTCAATACATCACCGTTATCAATATACAGCACGTCAGGTGTGACCTTGATGGCGGGATAACGCTGTTGCAGCAGGTCGGTATAACGCCAGTGGGTGGTCGCCTGCCGGTTGTCGAGTAACCCTGCGGCGGCCAGCACAAAGACTCCGGAACAGATAGAGAGGATCCTCGCCCCACGTTGATGTGCCGCGACAAGCTGCTCGCACAGCGCGGCGGGCACCGGAACTTCGGCCCCCCGCCAGCCGGGCACGATGATCGTTCCGGCCTCACTCAGCAGCTCCAGCCCGCCATCCACCACCAACCTGAAGCCGCCCGTTGCGCGTAACTCACCCGGATCAACGCCCGCCACCGCAAAGCGATACCACTCCTCGCCCATCTCGGGGCGGGGCAGCGCGAAAATTTCGACGGCAATACCGAATTCAAAGGTACAGAGGCCGTCATAGGCCAGTACAACCACCAGAGGATTATTCATCACCACACTCAATGGGTTTTGTCATGATCTTGATGTTATCTGGCATTTCTGCCAGCTGTCAAAGCCGCGTCTCCGCCGTAGAGTAAAGGCTCATTCCTGGAGGTGTTTATGAGCTATGTAACTGATTATCCTGCTGCGTCGCCAGATGTCGCAGCAAACCATTTTTTACAGCGACTGAGCGTGGAAACAGACTGTGACGATGTGCATACCGCGTTTAAAGAGGGTAATGTCGATTTTGTGTTGCTGCATGTGGTCGGTAGCCCGGAGGCATTCGCCCGCCGTCATATTCCTGGGGCGCTGCACCTGCGACATCGCGATATGACCGAGCAAAGAATGGCGGAGTGGCCCTCCGATACAGTGTTTGTGGTCTATTGCGCCGGGCCGCACTGCAACGGTGCGGATCGCGCCGCGCTGAAGCTGGCGCAGATGGGCCGCCCGGTGAAAATTATGATTGGCGGAATGACCGGCTGGGCCGACGAAGGTTTTGCTTTTAACCCCCAGTAAAAGAGCCGCGATCCCGTCTGACCTGCGGGATCGCTGACACCTCTTTCACCTGCCCGACGCCGGATAGATCGTCTCTGTCGGCAGCACCCGACGATCAAAACGCCGCAAGCTATAATAGAGCGCTGCGGTACAGAACCAGCCAATCACCCACGAGACATCGTTGTCGGCAAACAGCCAGGTCAGCGAGCCGTGGTAGAGCGGGTTTTCAATAAACGGCAGCTGGATCAACACGCCAACAACATAGACGCTGATGGCAAACATGTTCCAGTGCCCGTAGCGACCACGGGAATCGAACAGCGCCGGAATATCTACCGCTTTACGGGAGATAATAAAGTAATCGGTCAGGCTGATGGCGCTCCACGGTACGAAAAAGGCCAACAGGAACAGCAGGAAATGGGTGAAGTGCTTCAGGAACGCCGGTTCGCTCAGCAGCGCAATCACGCACGAAAGGGCCACCATCAGTACCACAAAGGTCACACGGCTTTTCTGGTTCAGCGTCGTCTGCCGGCGAAAGCCCGAGACAATGGTGGTCAGGGACATAAAACTGCCGTAGGCGTTGAGGGTGGTAAAGGTGATTTTGCCAAAGCAGATCGCAAAGTAGATCACCATCGCCATCGCCTCGCTTTTACCCAGTCCGACGATGTAACTCACCTCATGTCCCTTGAAGGCGCTGCCGGCGATTGCCGCGGTGATCACCCCGAGCGTCATGGACGCCTGGGTGCCCAGCACCGTACCGCTGAAGACGGAGAGGAAGGTCTTCACCCCTGAGACGTCGCGCGGCAGATAGCGGGAATAGTCGGAGACGTAGGGACAAAAGGCGATCTGCCATGAGGAGGAGAGCGATACCGCCAGCAGGAACATCGGCATCGAGAAGTGGTTATTCTGCATCACAGCGCCCACATCGCTGGCGATCAGCAGAGCGATAAACAGATAGACAAACGCCAGCACCCCCACCACGCTCGCTACCTTGCCGAGCTTGTGGATCACCTTATATCCCAGCACCGCAATCACGATAATGATCGCGCTGAACAGGATCATACCGGCCACGTTCGAGATCGACAGCAGCCTGGCCATCGCCTGTCCGGCCAGTACCGTCCCGCTGGCGGAGAAGCCGACATACATCACGCAGACCAGCGCCAGCGGGATCATCGCACCCAGCACACCAAACTGGGCGCGACTGATGATCATCTGCGGCAGACCGAGGCGCGGTCCCTGCAGGGCATGAAATGACATTACCACCGCGCCCAGCACCTGCCCCACCAGCAGGCCAATGATGGACCACACCACATCCCCGCCCAGCACCACTGCCAGCGCCCCGGTCACAATGGCGGTGATCTGCAGATTGCCGCCAAACCACAGCGTAAACTGACTGAAGGGGTGGCCGTGCCGTTCATTATCCGGGATGTAATCGATGGATCGTGTTTCCGATATTCGCGTCCCGCCGCGCTTTGACTGCGCTTCTGAAGATGAAAAAGACGACATAGTTTCCTCTCTGAGTGGATGATTAATGCCCGTCAGAAACCCTGCTATACCTATGCAACGCCATATGACAGAACATGTATATACAACCATTGACATCCACCCACACGCATCTGATGGTGGATTTGTGAACTGAACTGTGAATAATTTGTAATTAACATGAAAACTATATGTGATTGAGATGGGTTTCGATCGACAGTCAAATCAGGCATCGCCATCACATATACCCGCTTAAGACAGGAGTGCAGATGAGCAATAACAGACGAGCGGTACCCGGCATTCGCCATTACGCCGGCCCTGCGGGGGGCTGGGGAGCCTTAAAAGCCACGGCGATTGCCGTGCGTACGCAGATGGACACCTTTGACGCTCCCGCCACGCTGCTGCGCACCAACCAGCCCGACGGCTTCGACTGCCCGGGCTGCGCCTGGCCCGACAAAGAACACAAATCCACCTTTCAGTTTTGCGAGAACGGCGCCAAGGCGGTGACCTGGGAAGCGACCACAAAGCGTGTCACCCCTGAATTTTTCGCTGAGCACACCGTCAGTACCCTGTGGTCAAAAAGTGATTTTGAGCTGGAAGGCTATGGGCGCCTGACCCATCCCATGAAATACGATCCGCAGAGCGACACCTTTCGCCCGGTGGCGTGGGACGAAGCCTTTGCCCGTATCGGCGAAGTGCTGCGCGGGCTGGCCCCGGATGAGGTGGAGTTTTACACCTCCGGGCGCGCGTCAAACGAAGCCGCCTTCCTGTATCAGCTGTTTGCCCGCCAGCTGGGCACCAATAATTTCCCCGACTGCTCTAATATGTGCCACCAGGCCACCAGCGTCGGCCTGCCCCGCTCCATCGGGATTGGCAAAGGCACCGTCTCGCTGGAGGATTTCGACCATACTGAGCTGGTGATCTCCATCGGCCATAACCCGGGCACCAACCATCCACGGATGATGGGCACCCTGCACGAGCTCTCCCGCCGGGGCGTGCCGATTATCGTTTTTAACCCGCTGCGCGAAACGGCGCTGGAGCGCTTCGCCGATCCGCAAAATGTCAGAGAGATGGCGACATACAGCGCCACCGATATCGCCTCGACGTACTATCAGGTTAAAGCCGGGGGCGACGCCGCGGCGTTAAAAGGTATCGCAAAACATCTGCTGGTGCTGGATGCGCTGGATCATGACTTTATCGCCAGCCACACCCAGGGGTTTGCCGATTTTGCCGCCGATATCGCCGCCACGGGCTGGGAGGCCATCGAGCGCGAGTCTGGCCTGAAGCGCGCCGATCTGGAGAACGTGGCGCGCCTCTACGCTAAGTCCAGCGCCACCATCATCACCTACGGCATGGGGATCACCCAGCACAACAAGGGTACCGCCAATGTGCGTTTGATCGCCGATCTCCTGCTGCTGCGCGGCAATTTTGGCAAACCCGGCGCGGGCATCTGTCCGTTACGCGGCCACTCCAACGTGCAGGGCAACCGCACCGTGGGGATCACCGAAAAACCGACCGCGGCCTTTCTGGACCGGCTGGGCACGGTGTTCGGTTTTACCCCACCAGCCACCCACGGCCACGACGCGGTACAGGCGGCGCAGGCGATGATTAACGGCGAGGCCAAAGCGCTCCTCTGCCTCGGGGGGAATTTTGCGGTAGCGATGCCCGATCACGACAGGGCGTTTGCGGCGCTGAAACGTCTCGATCTCAGCGTACAAATCGCCACCAAGCTGAACCGCACCCACCTGCTGGTCGGGAAAGAGACATATCTTCTCCCCTGCCTGGGGCGCACTGAACTGGATATGCAGCAGAGCGGCCAGCAGTCAATCACCGTGGAAGACTCGATGTCGATGGTGCATGCCTCCCGCGGCAAGCTCAAACCGGCCTCTCTCTGGCTACGCTCGGAACCCGCCATTGTCGCCGGGATCGCCCACGCCACCCTGCCTCACAGCAAAACCGACTGGCTGGGCCTGGTGGAGGATTACGACCGCATTCGCGACGCTATCGAGCAGACGCTGCCGGGCTTTGAAAATTTCAACGCCCGCATCCGGGTGCCGGGCGGATTTCGTATGCCGCTGCCGCCCACGGAGCGCGTCTGGCCCACCGCCAGCGGCAAGGCGATGTTTTCGCTGTTTGAGGGTGTGAGCGAGAACAGTCCGGGCGAAGGTGAGCGCGTGCTGCGTCTGGTTACACTGCGTAGTCACGACCAGTACAACACCACCATCTATGCCCTGGATGACCGCTATCGCGGCGTGTTCGGCCGGCGCGACGTGCTGTTTATGAACGAAGAGGATATGCAGCAGTTGGGGCTGGAGCATGGCGATCGGGTAGATATTCATACCGCCCTCCCCGGCTCACAGCAGCGTCTGGATGACATCACCGTGGTGGCCTACAGCATTGCCCCTGGCACGGTTGCTGGCTACTACCCGGAAGCGAACGTGCTGGTACCGCTGGATTATCTCGATAAAGAGAGCGGTACGCCGTCGTACAAATCAGTGCCCGTCCGCCTGAGTCTGCGCTCAAAGGAGATCCGCGCCCTCTAATCTCTTCTCACGCCGTCACCGATCCGGTGTGTTGCCCGGATCGGTGATGCTCTCTCTGTTCAGTTTGACGCCGGTCAGCAAATAAAAAGGTCAGGTGGGTTCAGCATCTAACACTGACGTTCCGTAGGAATTGTCGATGGTGCACAGCCAGCGGTCATTTTCCAGACGGAATACATAGGTTGCACGCCGGGTGATCTCTGTTGTAGCGCCCTGTTCATCCGGGTAAAAAAGCTGGGATTCCATGATCACCAGCGCATCTCCTCCGCCTTCAATGATCTGGATATCGCCCTGCTTCACAACGAGCTGATCCTGGAAATAATCAGAAATGGAAATAAAGGCGCTGCGGATATTGTCTTTACCTTTAACGATCATACCGGGCTTAACCACCAGCGCGGCGTCGTCGGCGTAGTGCTCCATCAGCGAATCAAAATCTTTGGCTAAGATCGCCCTGTCACACGCCTTAATGATATTGCGAAGCGGGTGTTCGTACATGTGCATACTCCCTGTTCAGTGATTGCCTCTATTCACTGTATCACCCGTCGGCGCAAAGTGTTGGCCGGGCAAGCGAAAGTGCCCGGCTGGCCTTTCTGGAAGAGGTCTCGCAAAGCCAAAAGTAAATCCATGTAATACCCGGTTGTGGGTTTTCATACTTCAATCACGGTCATAAAGTGACCGCATTGCGGCACATTTGCCATTGTGCCAGGGAACTATCAGGCGTTGTATGCAGGGAGCAATAAGTGCGTATAGAAGAAGAGGTTTTTCTTGACGATTATGGTATGAGGAGAAAAAGATTCGTCTACGATCATCGGGTTCATCACAGCTACGTCTTTGTTGCTGGTCACGAGGTATATACCGTGATTGTGGGCAGTCTGTTAGATGAAGCGACATTTACTCGGATCGGATATGAAATGCCGCCAGCCATTCCATTCCCGATCAATGGAATGGCAGAAGTCTGTTTTGATACTTTCGACGGTATGGGGGGCCTGGCTGATTTTCGTCATATTAAATTCAAAGGATTAGGCAGCGCTGTTGTTTTGCAATCAGTTTCCCTGGCCTTAATCGCTCACGCAGAGAAACTTCACATCGGGGGATTTGTTTTTCAGGCGGCTTCTGGAGGCGTGGTGGATAAGGGGCGCCGCACCTCTCTGGAAGAGATCTATGACGTTCTGCTTGGGTTAAAAAATGTACCGCGCTACAATCCGCACACAGGGTTGCCAAAAAGAACGCCGCGACCACTGATACAGGGAGATGTCCATGCCTACAAGAGAGTTACAGAAGGGAGAGCCTGCTATGTCGTATTGCAATAAGCACGAACATTCCGCGCTTCTTGCCCCTGGTGACAGGGAAAAGAGAGTATTTCAGGCATTAGCATCTGCGGAGTTGCACACTCATGGCATCAGTGCAGAGGCATATATTCACGATCTTAAAGCCGAACTGGCTGCAGTTAAAAAACGATCTTCTGCCACCCTGCTTCGCAAAAAACTAAATGCATCATCTGGGCGAGAATAACCCGACATCTGAGCGTAGCTTCCAGCAACAGGCCCAACAATCGGGCCTTATTTTTTGCAGATTAAGTGCCTAAAAAATACCCCGCCGCGCAAAACGCTACCACTCCCGCGATCACCGTGGCAAAGAGTCCGCGGGTAAGAATGCCCACCAGAGTGGCAAACGCCGCCGCCAGCAGCGAGATGCTGATCCCCGAATCTGTCATTGCAGGTTTACTCATCAGTTCGGCGGCAACCAGGGCGGCCATGATGGCGGTGGGGATAAAGCTCAGCCACTGCAGCAACACCTCCGGCAGCCGAAAGCGGGATAACAGCAAAACCGGCACGGTACGCATCAGGGCAGTGACCAGCGCCGAGGCGAGGATCGCCAGCAGAATATTTCTTTCCATCTTATTTTCCTTTCCGGGCGCGTAACAGCAGCGTCGCCAGCGTGGCGGCAAGGGATGCGGCCAGAATGACCACCAGACTGAGCGAGCTACTCCCGGCAGTCAGCAGTGTGATCGCCACCGCGACGACAATATTGATGGTTTCGAGGATCTTCCTGCGGCTGGCAAACCACATCATCAGGATCAGGCCGATAAACATCGACACCAGGCTGAAGCCCAGCCCCTCCATCAGCGAGGCGGGCAGCGTGGTTGCCAGCCATGCTCCGGCCACACAGGCGATGATCCAGTTCAGCCAGGCGGTAATATTCAGCCCCAGCATCCAGGGGTAGCTGATTTTGCCCTGCGGGCTGGCGCGCTGCACCGCCACGCCAAAGGTTTCGTCGGTCAGCAACAGCCCGCTGACCACTTTCTGCAATGTGGTGTAGTCACGAAAAAAAACGCTCATGGAGGAGCTCATCAGCAGGTAGCGCAGGTTGACCAGCAGCACGCTCAGCACCACGGAGGCCATTTCCGCCCCTGCGGCCCAGAGTGAGTAAAACAGGAACTGCGCCGAACCGGCGTAGAGGGCGCTCGCCAACAGCGCGATTTGCCCGGTGGTAAACCCGGAGAGCGTGCCTATCGCCCCCGCCGCAAAGCCAATGCTCCAGTAGCCTGCAATGGTGGGGAGACAGGCAGCAATACCGGCCCGAAATTCGTCCGTGACGGACGCGGGATGTCCGGTATTTATCTTCATCAACATCGTTTCTTCCCTTATATTACTTAGCTCAATAACTATCTTAAGAATCAACAGCAAACGCTATAGTAAAATCCCGCTTAGCCGTGAAATTTCTTCAGGTTGTGGGAGCCAGAGAATTCAGACGCTTAGTTTTAGCGAGCGAAATACCACCATAACAATGCCAATGAAAATAATGGCGATCAGTATGCTGGCACAGCGCATAACGGCCTGGATCGGCTCGGCCAGCCATAACGTATCCTGTATAAAAACGATGATCCAGGCCACAGTAAACTGACGTCCGAAATAACTGATGGAAGATTTTCCCTGTTGCAGATGACACCCCAGCCATAATCCCGCGACCAGTATTGCTATATACACCGGGGGATAATGATGCATGAGAGGTAAAAGGATAAAACTCAGCAATGTAGCGGCAATGCACCCGTATAAACGTTGCTGCATTCGCTGGCCGATCTGCTGTTGTAGGGGCTGAGTCGAGGCAGGAAGAATAAAGACCGCCAGCACTGAAACCATCGCCTGCCAGAATCCCGTCAGCTGGAAAACGAGCAATATCGGCGTCACCAGTAATAGTGTAATCCCGGCCTGCAGGGGCAATAGCGGTCGATGAGCTGGCTCAGGGTGACTCTCCTGATGCGGCGGTGCAACCTGTCTGCGCCGGTTTAACGGATAAAAGAGCAAAGTAATCGCAATGCAAACTACGCAGCCCAACACCACCTCTTCGATACGGTTAAACGTAAAACGTAACAGATGACGAAGCTCACTGTTCTTCTGCGCTTCAGCCATCACCATCATGGATGTGACCGCCCCCAGCACCCAGGAATAGGACCAGCGGGAGATGTCCGCTTGCCATACCGCCACGCCCCCGACAACTGCGCAGAACAGGACCAGAAACGCCGAGTCCTGGACGAGATACGTGGTAAGCAAGAGTGCCAGCACACCGCCCAGCACGGTTCCTGTCACCCGGTTAAACGCCCGAACCGTGGAGGCCTTCACTGAATTATTCATCACCGCATAGCTACTCAGTGCTGCCCAGCCAGAGTAATCAAAACCCGCCAGATCGGACAACAGCACCGACACCAACACGGCTGAGATGACCTGAATTGCGAATAATTCTTTCAGCGTTGCTGCAGCCAGACGACTTAGCCAATTTTTGAGTTGAGCGGTCGGTGAATGAAAGCTGATGTTCACGATCTTCTCCCTCTATTTATGTGGCTAAAAGGGAGTGTAGTTATCCGCGCAGGGCAAGCAAATCACCCGGTATGACCTTTCTGGAAGCCGCCTCGCAAAGTCTCAAGTAACCTTATGTAATTCGGGGTTAACTCTTTTTATCAGGGGATCGGCGTCGTAGAGTGACTGCGTTGCGGCACATCCGCAATCGGGCGTAGGAACCCGTACTTTCACGACACGACAATATTTTTTGTCGCGACAGCGCTCATCCCGTTAAAATCACGGTGGCGCTGGCGGAGCAGCCGCGAGGCTGGCCGTTTTTGTCGTGTACGGCATTCCTACCTCCGTCAGCGCTACCACTCATGAGCGTAGGAACTCATGGGATGGTGAGGAGATTTTTAAAAAGGAACACGACATGACAACTCTCTCTAATCTGTATTATACCCCATCTGACGAAAGCGTTATTCATCAACTTACCGCCCTGCCCTTTCCGGCTGATGCGGATCTCTTCGAGACCGCCGAACATTGCGCCGCACTGGTGAGCGTGCTGGTTGAAACTGACGACGCAGCTATATTCAGTGCGCTTTGTGAGCGTTTACTGCATGGCCTTCGCCAGCTGCGAGAACTCTGCGATGCCGATCTGCCGCCGTACCTGGTCGCACAGCTTATCGTGGGGGAGAAAGTCGCCTCCTGCGTACCGGATTGCTGGCAGGAAACCGCGTTACAGGTGGATTATGCGCTGGCGTTAACAGAGGCGCTGCTGGCAGGCACTCTGCCGCCTGGCGTAACGAAGGAATTAACAGATTTGCTGCATGATATGGTGTGGTTGTTGGCGGAGTTTGTGAAGGAGCGGTATATTACGGCGCACTAAGCGCTGCTGAACGTCTGGGCACATAACCCGGTCAGTGAGACCGGGTTTGTGCTGGTTATAGGTGTCTTTCTTTCATCCTGGCGACAGTGAAAATCAATAGTGTATTGATGATTACTGACGCAGTGAGAACGGATAACATGAATAAATCATTCCACGCCTGCTCGGTAATAAATCCAAACCGATCGCTGAAGCGCTTGAACAAATATACTTCAGGCAGGAGCAGGTAAAATGCTGAAAAAATCACGAGAAATGACAAGAATTGAATAAGCCATAAACCTGCGTGTTTCGCTGGCGTCATCGTTAATACACCTGAATAGTGCCGTAAGCGTTAAGTGATGCGGATACCATCACTGTAGGGGTTCTTAGGAGTGCTTCCCGTAGTACTGCAAAATGACAACGAGAAGGAAGCGTAATGCAGCCGTTACTGATCCCTTTATATCCTGCAGGATGAAGTCTGAAGTTCCCTCTTTCCACTTGTTCAATAAATGTGTGATCATCGATATTCCCATCTACGCGATACAGAGCGAACCATATTGAGTGATCAGGGCCCGTCTCTTGCGTTGCAAAAACATCTTTTACGCGTGTACTTAAGCTACGGGGCCGGTCAACAATATAATATTTACCCGGCGGCAGTGGACCAATATCCTTTATGGCAACTGAATCAGGATTATTCCGGTGCTGTCCTGTATTACCCGAATACGCAGGGAAAAAACCAATACCCGTACAGCTCAGATTAGACAAAGCATTGCCGTTAAGCCGAAAGGTACAATGAATCATCGGTCGTTCCACGCATCAGTAAAAATGATATTTCCGTCGCAGTGCTTCCATGTAATCTTTTCATAGCGGAGCGAAACAGATTCAAGATGATTATGTTTTTCGGTGCTGGCATTTTTGAGTTATGCATCAGAGGACAGACCGAGACGACTTTGACACCTTCCAGCAGCATATTGAAGTATTCAACTTCCTGCCCGGCATCGTTGATGTGATACCACTTAAATTCGGCACTTTTTAGCGTCTGGCCTTTCGCTACTGCCTTGTACAAGTAGGGACTTGATGAATCGAATTCCTTTTCGAAGGTTAATGCACTATGCACTCGAGTTCCTGTAATTTTACCCGTCATGTTATCTGTGGGTAGATGTAGACCATGCGCGAAACTATGAATCTCAATGCTGCCCTCTCGAGCCCTTACATCTACAGAACCTTTAATATCTGCCCCACCGTCATCTTTAAGCCATAAGTAAGCTGGAATAGCCATGATCTTTAATCTCCATTTGACCTTAGAAACCATAATTATAATATGGTTATTTTCGACGGTATATAGATTAATTAACTGTGTAGATTGTCAAATGTCAAAAACCTAAAACCTCGACAAAGTAATTGGCTAGCTTATGAGTATTATTTAAATAATATATTTTATAAATGTTAATATCTATTCATTATGTTTTGCTTAGCACCAAAACCAGTATCTTCAAGCTTACTGTGCGCAGTACCACCAATAGTAAAGTGTAAGTGTTACAACACATCCATATGCAGACACAATACATCGTACTACACCGAGACAATTAACATGTTATAACAACACTCATCATGTTAAAACTACGTTCCCGCAGGCTGAACATCAGCTGCCTAAAGCTAACCGTTTTGTCTTGTTAATCACTCATGCCTCTGGCAGCGTTTCTGTGATGAGCGTCATAAGTTAGATGGCACTGGATTAATTTTGAGCAAGGACAATACCTGTTATGGTTACACTTTATTGATATAATGCAGACTGCAATTCACCAAACTGAGGTTTGAAAGTGTCTATGGGAGCAGTTACTAGTACGGTGTTGACCTCAACGGCTAATGAGGTCGCAAAAAAACAATAGCGTCCGTTTTCGATTTTTTAGCTAAAAAGCATGAACTTTTAGACATACTGAGATTCAAAGATCACTATTTAGAATATTGTGAAAGGAATTTAGAAATAAAAACCTTGATCTCTCAAGATAAATCTTTTCATGTTGATGACGTTTATATTCCGATTGATATAATGCAATCAGGTACACAGAGCAGATTAGAGGTCAACGATTCCACAGTTTTAGATAATGATAGATCTATATTAATAAAAGGATTAGCAGGCCAAGGAAAATCCATACTATTACGAAAATTATTATCTAATAACGCAAAAAATATAGTCGACTCCCTGTTTTCTATGAGCTAAAAAATATACTGGTGGAACTCTCGAACTCGCGATATCAAAATCGCAAGCCATTATGGAGTTAACATATCAGAGTATGCGCTGAAAAAATTATTTGCAGACAGTAATGTTAAGTTATATCTTGATGCGTTTGATGAGGTTAAGCCAGAGTTTAGAATAGATCTGCTTGATGAAATCAGACGCTTCATTAATTCTTTCAACTGTCATGTGATCTGTACAAGCAGACCCGATACTGAAATCGACTCTCTGTCAGAATTAAGAACATTTTCAGTGTGCGAATTAACTGAACAACAAATTTTTGGGATTATAAAAAAAAACTGCCATTGATGAAGAAAAATGTGATGAGCTATGTGGTGCATTAAAACGTAGTCCTTTACATACAAAGAAATATTCCATATTAAAGTCGCCAATTTTAGTGGTTTTATTTTGTATAAGTTATAACGTAGGTGAAGATATACCAAATACATTATCACAATTTTATTCAAATATTTTCAATACTGTTTTTCATAGACACGATAATATAAAAGGAAAAGTCTACAGAGAACGCCACTGGAATGATAATAGACGCATCTATAGAGAACTTTTTGATTGTTTGTGTTTTATTTCCTTGAGGGAGGGTTTAAATGGATTCAGTCATGAAAAGCTAGTAATCTTTGCCTCAATTGCACTTAAGCATATCAACGAGGACAAATCTATAGCTGAGAAAACATTAAGAGAGTTATCTTCTATTACTAACTTGATTATTGAGGATGGCTTTAATGAGTATCGCTTTATTCATAAGTCAATTCAAGAATTCTTCGCCGCATCTTTTATCATTTCATTGCAACATGATAAAAAAATAGCATTCTATAAAAAATGTTTTAACGATTATTCTTTTTATACCACATTTCATAACACCTTATTCTTCTTGGAAGAATTAGACTATTACAACTTCCATGAGCATGGATTTATACCAGCAATAACTAATTTCTTATCTTTATCCTCTCAGTATATCAAAAATGACAACTATGTAATACCGCCCTCTGTTAAAGAGATTTTCTTGAATGATATCTTTATCCGCGTCAAATTTACTACTTTCAAGGCTGGTCATAAAGAAAGCTATGAAATAGAGAAAACAAATTTCACTTTCGATAAATCCGATTTCTACCCAAGTTTATTTTCAAACTTATTTATATTCTCCCTTGACTTTATGAAAAAAGAGTTAACTGATAAAGAATTAATAAGTCTTATCAGAGAGAATGGTAATAGTTTAGAGGGTGATTGGTGTAAGTTAAGCATTCGTAAAATTCTTGATTTTAAAAGACTTCCAGAATCAATTGCCTTAGAAGCACTAAGACTAAGCATTGATGTGCTCATTAGACGACGATACAATAAAGCAGTAGATAAAATTAATAACAGAAAAGACTCATTAAACTCTACGGATTATTTTAATTTTTAGTGAGCGAAGTGATAGATATTATACTTAAAAGGGTTCAGTAAGTTTTTTAATGCTCAGCATAATAAAGGCTGTTATCTTTTGTTGAGTGGTCAAATAAAACGGGCCCGCTCACCGCGGACCCGGCCCTATCAACCTCTCAGCACTCACTCCTTAACCCGCGCTCGCTTCCCTCTCTCCTCTTCCCCGCTCTCCGCCGCTTCCACCAGCGTAAAGTTAAAGTTCACTTCCGTATGCTCCCCCCCGAGATCACGTGCCCGCGCTACCGCCGGGTCCGTAATCTTCACCGGATCCGCAATCAGCTCCGCCCTCGTCGCAAATGCAAAGTCATCCCACAGGTATTCATCCCCGTTGAGGTTGATCTGGGTGGTCAGGTGCTTGTACCCCGGTGCCGACACAAAAAAGTGTACGTGCGCCGGACGATTACCATGACGCCCCAACGCGGTCAGCAGCTTCTGTGTCGGCCCATCCGGTGGGCAGCCGTAGCCGCACGGCACGATGCTGCGCACGGCGTAGCGGCCATCATCCCCGGTGCGCACGCGGCGGCGCAGGTTATATTCGCTCTGGGACGGGTCGAAGAACGAGTAGCCGCCGAGGGTGTTGGCGTGCCAGATATCCACGATCGCGCCCGCCACCGGCTTACCGTTCAGATCGGTCACCTGGCCCTGCAACCATAGGGTTTCGCCCTGCTCTTTCCCGTCATCCATGCGGGCAAAGCCTTCGCTCAGCGGGGCGTTGGCGACATACAGCGGCCCTTCGATGGTGCGCGGGGTGCCCACCTCGTTGCCGGAGGCTGCCTCTTTCTCGTCGGCGCGCATATCGAGATAGTGCTCCAGACCCAGTCCCGCCGCCAGCAGCGCCGCTTCCTGACGTCCGCCGAGCTCGTTAAGGTAATTCACCGCAATCCAGAACTCTTCATCAGTCACGTCGAACTGCTTAATGGTTTTGCACAGGTCGCTCAGCAGCTGGTGCATGATGTTTTTGAGACGATCGTTACCGCCGGTGGAATTTAAGCCGCTGCTGATCGCGAGTAAGGATTCCAGTTCGGGTTGATGCGCAGGATTCACAGACATTGCATATTCCTCTTTGTAGGGTACGTTTGTTGTTATTGCGAGTGATGAATGGATGAGGGATGCGTACACAGAGGCTGCACGCTGATCTCCATCCACGGGTAGAGCGGCAGCGCGGTCAGGATGTCGTGCAGCTCCTGGTTGTCCGCCACATCGAAAATGCTGACGTTGGCGTACTGCCCGACCACGCGCCAGATGTGCGGCCACTTGCCTTCACGCTGTAAGCGCTGGGAGTAGGCTTTCTCTTTCGCCTTGATCGCTTCAACTTCTGCCGCAGGCAGCGACGACGGGATGTTGACGGTCATTTCCACTTTAAAAAGCATCGCGTTTTCCTTTTATTGACGTGCGTAATGGCGCAGCTTGTCTTCGTCGATCTCAATGCCTAACCCCGGCCCCTGCGGTAACGTCACCTCTCCCTGGCTGAAATCCAGCGGACGGACCACGATGTCATCCTTCAGCAGCAGCGGGCCGAACATCTCGGTGCCCCACTGCATCCTCACCGTGGACCAGGCGTGCAGCGAGGCGACGGTGCCGAGTGTCCCTTCCAGCATGGTGCCGCCGTACAGCGCCACGCCCGCCGCCTGCGCCACGTGCGCCAGCTTCAGGGCCTGCGCCGGGCCGCCCGCTTTGGCGATCTTCAGGGCATACGCCCCGGTAAAGCCGCCGCTCGCGAGGGCGTAGCCATCATGGCTGGTGGCCACCGCTTCGTCGGCGAGGATCGGCACCGCAAAACGCTGGCTGAGGGCAATAAGCCCTTGCCGATCCCACAGCGGGATCGGCTGCTCCACCAGGTCGATCCCGCCCGCCTGTAACTGCGTCATCCCTTTGATGGCAGTGGTCAGATCCCAGGCCTGGTTGACGTCCACCCGCACGCTCACCTCGTCGCCCAGCGCGGCCTTGATCGCCAGGGCGTGGCGGACATCCACCTCCAGCCCGCGGGCGCCGATTTTCAGCTTGAAGGTGTTGTGTCGCCCCTCTGCCAGCAGGCGTTTACCCTCTTCGATATCGTTCTGGGTGTCGCCACTCGCCAGGGTCCAGAGCACCGGCAGACGCGTGGTAAGCGCCCCGCCCAGGAGTGAACTCACCGGCAGCCCCAGCGCTTTGCCCTGGGCATCGAGGAAGGCGGTTTCGAGGGCGGATTTGGCAAAAGTGTTGCCCTTCACGCTGGCGTTCATCCTGTCGGCCAGCGCCGCCACGCCAGTAAATGACTGTCCGCACAGCAGCGGGGCCAGATAGGTTTCAATGGCGGATTTGATCGCCTCCGGGCTTTCCGGGCCGTAGCTCATGCCGCCGATGGTGGTGGCTTCGCCCCAGCCGGTAACGCCGTTCGCGCATTGCATCCGGACGATGGTGAGCGTCTGGCAACCCATGGTGGCCATCGACAGCTTGTGCGGGCGGATGGTGGGAATGTCCACCAGCCAGCAGGCCAGGGATTCTATGGTGAGGGTCATGTCATGCTCCTGCGGGTTAAAAAGGTCAGCACCTGCTGATTAAATGCGTCCGGGCAGGCGACGTTCGACAGGTGCGAGGCGGGTAACGCCACATATTCTGTCTGCTTCGCCTGGGCCGCGATCCACTGGGCGTCCTGCACCGTGGTGACCGGATCTTCCTCCCCTGCGATAGCCAGCATTGGGCGCAGCATGGCCGCCACCTCATCACGGAGATCCGCCGTTGCCAGCGCTTCGCAGCAGGCGGCGTAACCTTCGGCTGGGGTGTCGGCCAGACCGTCAACCAGCAGCTTCACCATGCCGGGATTGCTTTGGCGATATGCCGGGGTGAACCAGCGTTCCGCCGCGGTACCGGCGACCGGGGCCATCCCCTGCTGGCGCACCGCTGCGGCGCGCTGCTGCCAGCCTTTCGCTTCGCCGATTTTTGCCGCGGTGTTCGCCACCACGATGCGATCAAAACGCGACGGGGCGTGGCGGTTGAGCCACATCCCGGTCATCCCACCGAGCGAGATGCCGCAGAAAAAGGCGCGTTCAATATCCAGATGATCGAGCAGGGCAATCACGTCCTGCCCCAGCGAGTCGAGGGTGATACCCTCAGCCGAAACCGGAGAGCGGCCATGCCCGCGGGTGTTGTAGCGCAGCACGCGAAAATGGCGGGTAAAATCGGCCATCTGCCCCTGCCACATCTCCCAGGTGGTGCCGAGCGAGTTGGAGAGCACCAGCAGCGGGGCCGCTTCCAGGCCGTCGAGGCGATATTCAAGCTCCATTCACGCCTCCTCGGTTTCGGCGTTCAGGGCAAAGGTCAGCGCCACCGGGGTAACGGACTGGAGATACTCCGGCGTCACGTCGCCAAACAGTTCCCGTACCACAATGCCTTCGGCTGTGATATCCATCACCGCCATGTCGGTGTAGATGCGGTCGATACAGGCCATGCCGGTCAGCGGATAGGTGCAGGTTTTGACAATCTTGCAGTCGCCCTGACGGGTCAGATGTTCGGTCATCACATAGACGCGCTTCGCGCCAATCGCCAGGTCCATCGCCCCGCCGACGGCGGGAATCGAAGAGGGCTCGCCGGTGCTCCAGTTCGCCAGATCCCCGCGTTCGGAGACCTGATAGGCCCCCAGCACGCAGATATCCAGGTGGCCGCCGCGCATCATGGTGAAGGAGTCGCCATGATGGAAATAGCAGCCGCCCGCAAGCAGCGTCACCGGCTGTTTCCCGGCGTTAATCAGCTCCGGATCTTCACAGCCCGGTTCCGGCGCAGGCCCCATCCCGAGAATGCCGTTTTCGCTGTGAAGGAAGATCTCGCGGTCCGCAGGCAGATAGTTGGCAATCCGCGTCGGCAGGCCGATGCCGAGGTTGACGTAGGCCCCTTCCGGGATGTCGCGGGCAATACGTTCAGCCAGCTGTTGATGGGTCAGTTTATTCACGGGATCTCCTTATGCGCTCTGCTGCAGGCATTGCGGCGTGACCGTCACCACGCGCTGGACAAAAATCCCCGGGGTCACCACCGCCTCCGGATCGAGCTCGCCGAGGGCGACAATCTCGCTCACCTGGGCAATGGTGCAGCGGGCGGCGGCGGCCATGATCGGCCCGAAGTTACGCCCGGTTTTGTCATAGACCAGGTTGCCCCAGCGGTCGGCCTTCAGGGCTTTGATCAGGGCGAAATCGGCTTTTAACGGGTACTCGAGGACGTAATCTTTGCCGTCGATATGGCGGGTCTCTTTGCCTGCCGCCAGCTCGGTGCCAAACCCGGTGGGGGTGAAGATCGCCCCCAGCCCGGAGCCGCCCGCCTGAATACGCGCCGCGAGGTTGCCCTGCGGGACCAGCTCAAGCTCGACTTCGCCACGACGGTAGAGGTCGTCAAAGACCCAGGAGTCGGTCTGGCGTGGGAAAGAGCAGATCACTTTTTTCACGCAGCCAGCCTTCAGCAGCGCCGCCAGACCGTAGTCACCGTTCCCGGCATTGTTGCTGATCAGGGTGAGGTCCCGCGGCTGACGGCGGATCAGGGCGTCGAGGAGTTCAGCAGGTTGTCCGGCCGCGCCAAATCCGCCCACCATCACCACCGCGCCGTCAAAAATGTCCGCCACGGCATCCTCGGCGGTGGCAATCCGTTTATCAATCATTCGCTACCTCGTTATTTTTATGGGGGGACGGCAGGCTGCGCAGGGCGATCCACGCCAGCAGCGCATAGCCCATCAGCAGCAGGGAAACCGGCCAGGAGGCGTCGAAATGCATCAGCAGCGCCACCGCCAGCATCGGCCCCAGGCCGCCGGAGAAGATCGAGCCCACCTCGTGCCCCAGCGCCAGGCCGGAGTAGCGCACGCGCACCGGGAACAGGTCGCTCATGATGCAGGGCTGGGTGCCGATCATCGCCCCGTGGCAGAACGGCAGGCCGAGCAGCATCGCCAGCATGATCCAGCCGTAATCGCCGGTGGAGAGCAGCCAGAAGAACGGGAACGCCATCACCAGAAGCCCGATGACCCCGATGTAGTAGACCGGCTTCAGGCCGATGCGATCCGAGAGCGCGCCCCAGAACAGGATCGAGAAGAACTCCACCAGCATCGCCAGGGTTACGGCGCTGATGATCTCCCCGGTACCGATGCCGATGTGTTTGGCGTAGACCACCGAAAAGGTGAAGAAGATATAGGAGGCGCCGTTCTCCGGCAGGCGCAGGGCGATGGCCTGCATCAGCGCCTTAGGATGCTCGCGCACCAGCACCATCAGCGGGATCTTCTCGTGTTTTTCTTCCGGTCTGGCCTGAGTAAAGGCTTTGCTCTCGCGGATGTTTTTGCGGATATAGACCCCGACCAGGAAGATAACGATGCTCAGCAGGAAGGGCACGCGCCAGCCCCAGCTCATCAGCTCCGCTTCCGGCAGCTTCTGCACCAGGTAAAAGGCGAAGGCGGAGAGGACAAACCCGCCGGAGACCCCCATCTGGCTCCAGGCGGTAAAGTAGCCGCGACGGGACGCGGGCGCGTTCTCGCTCAGCATCAGCACCCCACCGCCCCACTCACCGCCCGATGCCACGCCTTGTAAAAAGCGCAGCGTGATCAGGGAGAGCGGCGCCCAGATGCCAATCTGCGCGTAGGTCGGCAGCAGGCCGATGACAAAGGTGGTGGCTCCCATTAGGGTCAGGGTCATGATCAGCGTCATCTTGCGACTGTAGCGATCCCCAAGATGACCGAAGACAATCCCGCCCAGCGGACGGGCGAGAAAGCCCACCGCAAAGCCGGAGAAGGCCAGCAGCGTGCCCTGCATCGGGTCGCCGACCACCGGGAAGAAGAGCGGGCCAAACACCAGCGCCGCGGCGGTGCCGTAGAGGAAGAAGTCATACCATTCCAGGGCATTACCCAGTACCGAGGCGAACACCAGCTTGCGCATCTGCCCGGCATCGTGTGGAACGGCGGCCGCAGCGTTGCGGTTTTCAGTCACGACATTGCTCATCAGCGTTACCCTTATGGTTGGTTTTACGCTTCCACATCATGCCCGATGGCATGGTAGCGACGGTTAAAGTAGACCAGCCCGCGCGGCGCTTCGCTGATGCGTATCGCCTGCACCTGGCAGTAGAAAACGGAGTGGCTGCCCACTTCATGACAGGTGTCGATCAGGCAGTCGAAGCTGGCGACCGACGAGCTGAGCACCGGCGCGCCGCTGGCCATCACCTGCCAGGAGTCATACGCAAAACGCTGCTCGGATCGCAGGCTGGCGTTGGCGAAGACCCCACAGAGATCCTGATGGTCGCTGGAGAGGACGTTGACGCACAGCGCTCCGTTCTGCTTGAAGTGCGCGTTGGCATAGGAGTTGCGGTTCATACAGACCAGCAGCGTCGGCGGCGAGTCCGTGACGCTGCAGACGGCGGAAGCGGTAAAACCAAATTTACCCGCCGGGCCGTCGGTGGTGATCACCGAGACCGCACTCCCCAGCTGTGCCATCGCGTTACGAAATTCGGTTTGCAGTGTCATAAGGGTTTCCTCACAGATCGATGACTAAACGGGCGCTTTTGGCCCGGGAGCAGCACAACAACATCTGATCGCCGTCAGCTTTCTCTTCGTCGGTCAGATAGCTGTCGCGATGGTCCGGCTCTCCCTCCAGCACGTCGGTCAGGCAGCTGCCGCAGATCCCCTGTTTGCAGGAGACGCAGACCTTCAGCCCGGCCTGGGCCAGCGCCTCGACGATGGTCTGGTTCTCCAGCACCTGGACGGTAATGCCGCTTGCGGCGGCGACCACCTCAAAGGCCGCACCACCGGTGACGACTTCGGCGCTGAAGCACTCCTGATGCACCTGCTCCGGGCGATAACCGAGGCGGCTTGCCTCGTCGGTGACCGCATCCATCAGCCGGGTCGGACCGCAGGTGTAGACGTGGGTATTGGCCGGGACGTCGCTCAGCACCGCCTTCAGATTGAGGCGTTGCGTGTCGCTGAAGTGCAGATGCACGCGGTCGGCCCAGGCCGCCTGCTCCAGTTGGGCAATAAACGCCGCCCCGGCCCGGGTACGGGCGCAGTAGTGCAGGCTGAAGGAGCGGCCGCTGGCGTGCAGTTCGGCGGCCATCGCCAGCATCGGGGTGATACCGATCCCGCCGCCAATCAGCAGGCAATGGCTGGCCGTCTCCTCCAGTGCAAAGAGGTTGCGCGGATCGCTGACCTGGATCCGATCCCCAACGTTGAGCGCATGCGCGGCAAGGGAGCCGCCCTGAGACTTTTTGTCTTTCAGAATGCCGAGCTGGTAGTGACGGCGATCCTGCGGGTCGCCGCAGAGGGAGTACGGACGCACCAGGCCGTCTGCAAGATGGAGATCGATATGCGCCCCCGCGCTGAATGCCGGAAGATCGTTCCCGTCAGCATGCGCCAGCGTCAGCAGGAGCACCTCGCCCTGCAACTCCCGCCTGATAACCTGTAATGTCAGCATGTTGGCTCCTTAACGCATAAACAGACCGCCGTTGATGTCCCAGGTCGCCCCGGTGACAAACGACGCCTGCTCTGATGCCAGCAAAGCCACCGCCTGGGCAACAAACCCGGCTTCCCCTAACTGGCCGACCGGGATCATCCCCAGCAGACCGGCCATCTTCTCTTCCGGCACCAGGGCGTGAACCATCGGCAGATCCAGCGGGCCCGGGGCGATGGCGTTCACCGTCACGCCGGATTTGCCGAGCTCCCGGGCAAAGATTTTGGTCAGGGTCAGAATGCCGCCCTTCGAGGCGGCGTAGTGGGCGCCGGAGGCGGTGCCGCCGTTCTGCCCCGCTAACGAGGCGAGGTTGATGATGCGGCCGTAGCCTGTACTTGCGAAGTAACGCCCCAGGGTCTGGCAGCCGACAAAGGTGCCGCGCAGGTTGGTGGCGATCACCCGGTCGAACTCCTCCACCGTAATCTCCATCACCGGGGTGGCGAGGGTCAGGGCAGCGTTGTTGACCAGCACCTCCAGGCTGCCGAAGCGTTTAATGGTCGCGTCGAGCGCCTGCGCAAAATCCTGCGGCTGGCAGATATCTAACCCCAGCGCCAGCACTCTGCCCTGGCCGTCATCAAGACGATCCGCAGCTTCCCGGGCGCGGGCCACATCAACGTCGGTCAGCACCACCTGATCCCCCTGCGCCAGCAGGTGAGCGGCAATCACGTTGCCCAGACCGGCGGCCGCGCCGGTCACTAATACGGTTTGCGTCATGGGGAGTTCCTCAGAGGATGTAGCCGATGCTGTGCAGCACATCGTCGCTGTTGACCAGGCGGATCACCTTCCGGGTAATCAGCAACCTGCCCTCCTGCGGTGTCAGGTGCCAGGTGATATCCGCGGCATAGTGGCGGCTGTGGCCTTTGCGGTGCTCCCACAGGGACTGCGCCCCGCGCACCACGATCAGATCCTCGCGGGACTCCAGCAGGCGGAAGCGCGACAGGGTGCGCAGGGTTCTGGCGCGGGGCGTGGTGGAGATGGACTCTCCGCTGTAGAGGCGCTTCACCCGCTTCTCGCGCATGTGGTGATCGTCGCAGGCGTAGTTAAGGGTGTTTTTAAAATCGGTTTCGTTCGGGTCGATGGGCACCACGTAAAGGCCGTCGCGCTGCCAGAGATCCAGCCAGGCGTTGAACTCGCCCTGGTCCAGCAGATCGCCTTCGAGGTTGATTACGGACATCGCCGCAAACAGCACAGAATCTGGCGTCATCATTTTTCGCTCTCCGTCATCAATTTTTTCCACTGCTGGTAGGCCGCGCGCATCCCGGTTTCGGCGCTGACGTCGCTGCGCAGGCCGTCATCGGTGCGGTACTCCCCCGCCAGGCCGCGGTTGAGCATGATCCACAGGTCATCCCCCGCGGTGGCTCCGCGCTGCACGCGCTCCCAGGCCTCGGAGTCGTCCGGGGTGCCAAAGCCCATCGGCCCCTGGAAGTGCTCGTGCAGACGCAGCCGCGCCTGGTTCGCGATCTCCGGCCCGCCGTCCATGGTGATCACCGCGTGATGAATTTCGGTTTCCATCACTGAGATGGGTTGCAGGACGCGGAAGAAAGCCATTGAACAGGCGATGTTCGGGAACAGGTTGAGGTTGAAGCCGGAGCCGCCCACCGCGCGCACGATGCGTCTGACCTGCGCTTCGTCGTGATCTTTTCGCAGTTCGTCCGCCAGCCCGATAAAGCGCTCCGGGATGGGCGCATCGAGGTTGGCCTCCAGATCCACCAGTTCCGGGATCATCACCATCACGCTGTGGCCGTTGCCGAGATCTTCGACATAGCCGCTGCCGTCCACGAAGTTGAGCATCTCTTCGGTCTGCTTATCGACGGAGCTCAGGAAAGAACGGTGCACCACCGGGAAGTGATAGCCGTCGGTGGTGTTCTCCAGCTGAATTTTCCAGTTGCCCGGGAAGCGGAAGCGGTGTGCCGGCCCGGTTTTGATCGGGTAGCCCGCCCCCTGCTTCATAAAGAGATCCATCCACTTCTTCGCCGCGCCGAGGAAATCCTCCAGCGGTTCGATCTGCTCGTTAAAGGTGGCGAAAACCATGCCCGCATACTGCTCGGTACGCAGCGACACCAGCCCCAGCTCGTTCTTCTCAAGCCTGTCGGCATAGCTTTCCGGGTGCGGCACGCCGCGCAGGCTGCCGTCCAGAGTGTAGCCCCAGCCGTGGTACGGGCAGACGAAGCTGTTGGTTTTGCCGCTGCGGTGTTCGCAGACGGTGGCCGCGCGATGGCGGCAGCGGTTCAGCAGGGTGTGGAGGGTGCCTTTGCGGTCGCGCACCACGATCACCGGCTGGGTGCCGATCTCGGTGGTTTTGAAGCTGCCGGTCTCCGGGATCTCGCTGACGTGCGCCACCCAGACCCAGGTTTTGCTGAAAATGCGCTCCAGCTCCAGCTGGAACAGCTCGTCAGAGGTGTAGAGCGACGTGTGGACACGATCCGCCTTCACCAGAGCCGCAATCGCTTCCCGGCTCGGGGCCGTCGGCGTCGTGGTATCGATATTTTTGACATTCATGATCTGGTCACACTGCATAATCTTTCTCCTGCTCGTGGTCGGCGTTTTAGTTTTTGTCCGGTACAGGTAGCGCATCCGCCGCATGCCAGTGGCTTACCGGCCTGCTGAACAGGTTGCGGGTGGTGAAATGGTGCATGGTCATCTCCCCGGCTTCGCGACGGAAAATAATCTGCAGCTCGGCAGCATTCAGGTGCGCGCCACCGGCGGTAAAGGCGGAGGTTTGCAGCATCTGCCAGCGGCCATGCAGCTCGCCGTCGGCCTCGTGCCAGAGCGCCTCGGAGCATAAAAAGTGGCCATTCAGGGCGAAGTGCGCGGGCGTGCGGACGTAGCTCGCCATCATCGCTTCAATCGCCTCGCGCCCCTGATGTCTGCCCAGCCGGGTGGCGTAAGGTTCACCCAACCCTTCCCAGCACGCGTCTGCGCTGAACAGCGCGCCGATGGCCTGTACCGTCTCCATGCTGTCGAGGCGATCGCACAGCCGCATGTAGGTGCTGATACAGACCCGGGCGGCCTGCTGATCCTCAAGCTGCTGTAAACGCAGCGCATCCTGTGGGCTCATGGTGTGCTCCGTTACTGAATGATCAGCTCACGCCCGACGCGGGCTTCGATCTTGCAGTACTTCCACAGCTTGCTCTCGCCGTCGCCCACCGGAGTGGTGCGGAACAGGTTGCAGGCGGCCACCACGCTGTCGAGGGTGTCGGCATCGGCCAGCACGTAGGTGGTCCAGGGCGATGTGATGGATGGGCCTACCATCAGGCGGTCATCGTCCATATTGCCGATGACGCGAATGCCCTGGGTTTCGTCGATGCCTTTCATCATCACGCCGAACGCGGCCCACACCTGTCTGGCTTCTGCCGGAGTGGCATCAAAGAAGTTCTGGTTCACGCCGATGCAAAACAGCACGCGTAAGGTTGTTGTCTGGCTCATCTGTTGCTCCTGTGGTGAAAATTACAAATAACCCGGCAGAGGCTGGCCACCGAAATAGACCGTACCGGCGTTGAGATAAGAGAGGTCACCCATAAAGGCGTGCTGGGTGATCACCATGGTGTCGCGGACGTAGCGTTGCAGGGGGCTTTTCAGGGTGATGCCGCCCATACCGTTCAGCGCCAGCGCCTGGCGGGTGACCTCAGCGGCCACGCGGGTGGCGTGGGTGGAGGAGAGCCGCAGGGCGTTGATCTGCGCGCAGGCAGGCTCATCCCCGGCGAGGATGCACTGCCACACCTCGTCGATGGCCTCATAAAACCAGGACCGGGCGGAGCGCAGTTCCGCTTCGCAGCGGGCTATCTGCATCTGCGCCTGCGGCCGTTCCGCCAGGCGCGGCGCGCCGGTCACCGACTGCTGGCGATGGGCAATGGCATAGATTTCATGGAGGGCCGCGCGGGCGACGCCGAGTGCCACCACCGAGAGCACCTGGGTGGCCAGGGAGAGCACCGGGTAGCGATAGAGCGCCCCCTCCAGGTTAAGGGCGCCGCCGCGCACAAAGGTCCACTCCTGCGGCACAAACGCATCGTTAACCACCAGATCGTGGCTGCCGGTTCCGGCCAGGCCGACGGTGTTCCAGACCGGATCGATCTGCACGCTGTCGCGGGGCAGCACCGCCATGCGCGGCAGCGGTTCGCCGCTCTCCGGCAGGATGCCGACGCCAAAGACCGAGGCGCCCATGCTGCCGCTGGCAAAGCCCCAGCGACCCGAGACGCGGTAGCCGCCATCCGCCAGCACCGCTTTCTGCGGCGGGAAAATACCGCCGGCGAAGACCACGTCCGGGCCGTCACGGTAGAGTTCTTTCAGGGTGTCCGGCGGCAGCGCCCCAAGGTAGAAGGGGCTCATGCCGAAGCTGGCGACCCAGCCTGCGGAGCCATCGGCGGTGGCAATCTGCTCGATCAGCTCACAGAACTGTGCCGGGGTACACTCCTCGCCGCCGTAGATTTTGGGGACTAACGCGCGGTAGACGCCGACCTGCTTAAAGCGGGCGATGATGTCGTCCGAGATATGACGCTGTTGCTCAAAATCGGCGCTGCGGGTGGCGACTTCATTCAGCAGTGGAACGAGTTCCTCACGAACATGAACGGCAGACATAGCTTCCTCCCAAAAGAGTGTGCGGCCCGCAGAGAGACGAGTGCTGCCGCAATGAGTGGTACTCACTGAGTTAGTGTTGAAACTGTCGGTAAAGCGGGATTGTTAGCGGCGTCGTCGCTCAGAGAGCCATTCAGCCGCCTGCACCAGCAGCCCCTCCTGCCCTTTGCCGGCAACGAGCTGTAGCGCCACCGGACGGCCATCAAGCGTACCCGCAGGCAGGGTCAGCGCCGGGTGGCCGCTGAGGTTGAACGGGCGCACCAGCCGGGTGAGGTTCACTACGCTGAGCGGATCTTTTGCCTCTTCCAGCGTGGGCGGCAGTTCCGGCAGGGTTGCCAGGGCCAGCAAGGGGGTTTTCGCCAGTTGGTCATCCACTTGGGCGGTAAATGTGCGGCGGATAGCCTCTGCGGCCTCAAGGGCATGGGCATCGATCCCGGCCCCGGCACGGATGCGGGTGCCAACGTCGGCAGAGACACTGTCGTCACGCAGTAGCGTTTTAAAAGCCTGCCAGTTTTCATGGCTGATGAGGGTCAACCCGGCGCGATGGGCATCCCCCAGCAGCGGCAATTCAGCCTGACGCGGTTGCAGGTCGGCCTGGGCGAGGAAGTTCAACAGCAGGGAATCGATGCTGATGAGCGCCGACGGGATAAAGCCGATGGCGGGCATCCTGTGCAGCGGCGCGTCAACCGGTAGCCCCAGTCGGGTCAGTACGTCACGCAGGACGCCCGGCTCTCGGGCGAAGATCCCCACGCAGTCCAGCGAGCTTTGCGCGGGCATCACCCCTGCCCGGCTCACGGCGCCGTAAGTCGGTTTTAAGCCGAGGATGCCGCAGCAGGCGGCAGGCATGCGCACCGAGCCACCGGTATCGGTGCCGAGCGCAAAATCCACCTCACCAGCAGCCACCACTGCGGCAGAGCCGCTGGAGGAGCCGCCGGGGATCAAGTCAGGAAACAGCGGGTTAACCGGCGTGCCGGCCCAGGGGTTGATTCCGGTGACACCAAACGCCAGCTCGTGCAGGGTGGTTTTTCCGGTCAGGATGCACTTCTGCCCGAGAAGGGTTGCGACCACGTCGGCATGTTGTTCCGCCGCCGGGTTTGCGGCCAGTGCCGGGCAGCCTGCACGGGTGGGAAAGCCTGCGATGTCGAGGGTGTCTTTTACCGCGAAGCGGAGATCGCCCTCGCCGAGGGTACATCGGGTGACAAAACCATTGCTCTCAGTAACAGGTTGCATAATTTGCACCTTAACCAGAAAAAACGAATCACATTTGGGTGACGCACTCTTCGCTGCGGTTCGACCCACGTTTGTTCTGGTCAATCATGGAAGATTTAGATGAATATTCAAGTAATATTTCACGTTAATTTTACGAAAAAATAACACTGAAACATTCTTCTAACAATCCATGAAGAGAGGCTTAGGATGATGATAAATAACAATAAACGCGGCGCGGAAATGAAAAAAGAGCCGCTCTGGTCATCAGAGCGGCTCTTTTATAATATTATACTTTACAGTGACTTACCTTGAATTTTTAAGGCTGTCACAAATCCGCAATTCTCTGCGGGAACGCTTCAGAGCGCGTTGAGGTTGTCGAGTACCTTCGACAGTGAGAGGTTCATTTTTTCCCGCTGGGCCGCGGTCATGCCCTTAAAACCCTTCTCGAAAACCTTGCGGGTAAGGCGGTGTGCCTCGGCCACTTTTTCGCGTCCGGCATCGGTGAGCATCACTTCGGTCACTCTGGCATCCTGCACGCTGCTGGCGGTGGTCACCAGGCCATCGTCGCGCAGGCGACCAACGATTTTGGTGACGGTGGGCATTTTGGCCATCGCGAATTCGGCGATCTGCGAAATGCTGGCCTTACCGTACTGCTCGGTAATCATCAGCACCCGAAAGCGGGACACATCAAGCTGCACCTTTTTCAGTGTGATTTCCATCACTTGCGTATAACGTGCGTAGACGTTAACTATCCAGTAGAACGGGAACTCTTCGCGGTGAAAAGTGGGGCCGCTGTCTGACGATGTGTTCGTATGACTCATGAAATGACGTTCCAGAAGTAATGCATTGACCGCAATTATACCCGCTATTTATCCCCCGCTATAGCCCGATCGCACCCTGCCCCCTGCGGTTAACCACTCGCTGCGCCGCAAAAGCCGATCGATATCGCATTATGATTCAAAAACGCTACGAGATTAACAATTACGTATCATTTTTTAAACAGAACATTGACGTCCATGCTCGCGATTTCCTATACGTTAGCGCACGTGTTTGCATCGCGTGCACCGGGTAGCTCCCCTTACCCGCTAGTTATCGGCTTTTATTAAAATTTACCTGCTTATCAACACATTATAAAAACACCCCGCGTCAAACGGGGCTAACACTACCTCTAACCGTTATGTGGAGCATTTCATGAATGAGAGCCCATCGATGGAGCAAACACGCGCTAGCGTGCTGGCTCCGCCTGCGTCTGCTGACGACACGCTCGATCCGCGTCAACAGCGGGTGATCAAAAAGTTATTCCGGCGATTGATCACCTTTTTGTTCATTCTGTTCGTCTTTTCGTATCTGGATCGCATCAACATCGGCTTTGCCGGTCTGACGATGGGCAAAGATCTGGGCCTCACCAGCACCATGTTCGGACTGGCAACCACGCTGTTTTACGTGATGTATGTCATCTGCGGGATCCCCAGCAACGTGATGCTGAGCAGAGTGGGCGCGCGCCGCTGGATTGCGATTCTGATGGTGGTGTGGGGGATCGCCTCCACCGCCACGATGTTCGCTACCGGCCCTAACAGCCTGTACGTGCTGCGTATGCTGGTGGGGATTGCCGAAGCGGGCTTCCTGCCGGGGCTGTTACTCTATTTAACGTTCTGGTTCCCGGCGCACTACCGCGCCCGCGCTAACGCCCTGTTTATGATTGCCATGCCGGTGACCATGGCGCTGGGTTCGCTGGCCTCCGGCTATATTCTCAACCTAGATGGGGTGATGAACCTGAAGGGCTGGCAGTGGCTGTTCCTGCTCGAAGGCTTCCCGTCGGTCATTCTGGGCTTTGTGGTCTGGTTCTGGCTGGACGACAGCCCGGATAAAGCGCGCTGGCTGACCCAGGATGATAAAGCCTGCCTGAAGGAGATGCTGGAAGCGGATCGCCTGAACGCCGAGAGTAAGCAGCTGCGGGAGCAGGCCGCCCTGGCGCCGCAGCAGCGTAGCCTGATGCGCGAGCTGTTCACGCCCACTATCATGCTTTACACCCTCGCCTACTTCTGCCTGACCAACACCCTGAGCGCCCTGAGCGTCTGGACGCCGCTGATCCTGCGCAGCATCAGCGAGGAGAGCAGTAACGTGACTATCGGTATCCTGAGCGCCATTCCACAGGTCTGTACCATTGTGGCAATGGTCTGGTGGAGTAAACGTTCCGACAAGCGCAACGAGCGTAAAGTCCACACCCTGCTGCCGTACCTCTTTGCCGCCGCAGGCTGGATCCTCACCGCCACCAGCACCGATCCGATGCTGCAGTTCACTGGCATCGTGATGGCCTCGGCCGGGGCCTTTGCCGCCATGGTGATCTTCTGGACCACCCCGGATCGTTCCATCTCTCTGCGTGCCCGCGCCTTAGGTATTGCAGTGATCAACGCCACCGGGATGACCGGCGCCGCGCTGGGCCCACTGCTGATGGGGATGATGAAAGATCTCACCGGGAACTTTAACGCCGGTATTTTTATGGTGGCCGGTTTCCTGGTGCTGGGTGCGGTAGTGATTGCATTGATTCCGATGAAACAGGCGGAACCGCAGCGATAGCCCTTCCTCTAAAAAGCCCGGAACAGCAGCCCTGTTCCGGGCTTTTTCCTCTCTGTCTCCGGCCTTGCCTCGTCCCAGCCCGCGCGGAAAAGATCATTTTGCGTGATACATCGTTCTATTAATATAGATAAAAGATATTAACAATATAAAATTGATCACTTTTAATTATATAAACCCAGGAATGACGACATTCATCACATTTTCCTTATTTTATTCAGCGCATATTTAACAGCATAGGATTTTACTCAAAAAATATAATGCCCATCATAAATTGAAATCATTCGCGCGTATTTTATTTCTACACTTAATAAGTATAAGAGAGTTATTTTATGAATATTGAACCAATTATCGATACCAATCTGGATACATATGTAGACGCAGGAAAAGCGCCCCTGGATAACTATCTCTTTGTATCACCGGAGCTGGAAGAAAAGCATCGGGGTCTGATGGTACTGGACTGTGCCATCGATACTGAAAAACATGCCCTGCTGCGAATAAATCAGAGTGGAAATATTCTCTTTGTCTTAACCTCTGCTGAATTAACCATACGCACCAAAAAATTATTTGCCAGCGTGGCGGTGTTGTTTGCAGCCATGTCCAGCGCGATGAATCAATCGGGTAGATCACTTTTTGACTATCAGGCATGGCGCTCCCTGATGGGTAAGTCTGCTTTTTTTGTTGAAGTGCAGAAAAACAGGAACATACTAACAATCAAAAACAGTGGGGTTAACGTTGATACACAAATCATACAGCAGCTCATCCCCGGCCTGAGTAGTGGCAGCGCGATGGCGATCGCCAACGGGGTGTTGAGTGCGGTAAAGGGAGAATTTCAGGCAACTGAACGCGATGAAAACGCGAAACGAGGCCACCTTCTTTTTATCTGTGAAGAGCTTTACGGGGCCCCGAGCGTAACGGTTCGTCTGTTTTACGCCTCGAAAAAATCTCACTGTGCCCTGTTCCAGCCTCCGTGCGATAAGTCGGTTAACGCCACGTTTGAGCAGTTACAGGAAGCCCATACCTTCCTGTTTGTTTCACCTGATACGATCGCGGAATATGACACTATTTTTACAGCGCAACCCGCCAGATATAAAAATCTTATTGAACGTTTTAAAAAATTGGTTAAAGAATAATACTCCACCCTTTATACAAAATTAAGCCAGTCATTTTTTATATTATTGTACGCTTGCACAACGTCGGCGTGGCGATAATGAAGCTGAAGTGTGCCAGTAATATTAATCTGGCTAACCTAAAGCCTCTGTGGTTAGCCAGTTTACGTCTTCGTTATGCGTCGGCGGCTACCGTACGCTGGCGGCATTCAGCCGGGCGTTTAAGCGGGTTGTCGGTAAGTCGCCGGGGGCATTGCGTGAAGCCAGTCAGACCCCAGAGGAGATCTGACCGGTTCGCTTTACAGGAGAGATTAAAGCCAGCTCTGCTGGACAGGGGCGCCTTCGGTGCGCTCCGTGCGAGGCATTTCAATTGCCAGCGTTGACAGGTGTTTAGCCCACAGGTCAGCCACCCATTTCACGCCGCGGGCGGTAAAGCGTGCCTGAGACCAGGTGCGCTCGTTTTCGCCCACGCCGCTGTGCAGGGTAAAATAGCCCGCATCGATGTGGTGCTGCGGCGGAACCAGGTTACCGCCGACGCGCTGCATGATATTCCGCTCAAGCAGGAACTCCCGGAACTGGGGCTCTTTCGCTTTGAGGATCTTACAGAGCTGACGGAAGCCCAGCGACTCTTTGACCTGAACAAACTGATCAAAGAACGCCGCCTTTGGTGCCCAGAGGGCTAGCTGCTCCTCAGCACGCTGGCGTTTTTCATACTGCTCGGCCCAGGCGCGCGCCGCCGCCGCCGGGTTGGTGAAGTCCGGAATATTGACGTTTCTCTCCTGCTCCTGCCAGCGATCGAGCATGGCGGCAGTAAAGCCCGGGGAGATACGCGAAACCGTCAGCAGGGAGTCCCGTTTGTTCAGCAAAAACTCCTGCCGCATTTCACCTTCGCGCTCATACAGGCTGGCCGTTACCGGCTGCGAAAGACGCTGCGCCGTTTCCAGGCTTTTTACCATGCGCTTCACCTCGGTATGAGCAATACCGGTCAGCTTCGCGATTTCGCGACTGCTGATGGTGGCAAGCTGGCCACTGGACTGGAAAGTTTCAACAGGAATTACCATAGGTTTCACCCCTCACTCATACATTACTCGGGTAATTTGCTCTAATAGTATACAAATACCTGTTCAAATATCCAGTATAATTTTTAAACGATCTTCTGCCAGAGCAGGCCACGCCTAAGTTGCGGTAATTAGAGCTGTTTTGCCTGTGTCATCAGGCTCTCCAGTTCCCGTGCGTCATGGCTACAGAAAAAAGTGATGTCGTGGGCATGCGCGCAGGAGAGCTCCCGCAGCCGCTGCTGGTTGTGCCGCCGGGTACCGTTGTCCATCGCCATCATCCACTGGTAAAACCGCAGCCCCGGCGTGCAATGGCGCTGCGGCTGGCGCATCTCATCCCGATAGAACCAGGCGTCGCCACCGTGCAGCAACCACCCGGACGGCTGGCTGATGGCGATCCCTGCATGCCCCGGCGTGTGCCCGGCCAGCGGCACCAGCAAAATTTCCGGCGGCAAGCCGCGTAACGCCGTCACCGCGTCGAAGCCAAACCAGCGTTCGCCCTGCACCTGGTATCCCTCCCAGCCAGAGATACCGCTCCACTGCCCGGGACGATAGCGCTCCCGTTGCAGCCAGCTATGGCGCCGTTGCGCCGTGTCGATCTCCTGCTGCATTAAATGGATGCGCGCGTGAGGGAAATCGCTCAGCCCACCCGCGTGGTCGAAATCGAGGTGCGTAAGCACAATATGGCGGACATCCGCCACGCTAAAGCCCAGCGCCTCGACGCGGGCGCGCGCCGTAAGGGACTCCCGACGCTGGATATTGTTTAGCGCCCGGAAAAAGCCCGACAGCCGGGAGGGATCGCGTACATCCCCTTGCCCAAAACCGGTATCCACCAGCACCAGTCCGTCACGGTCGGTTTCGATAAGCAGGCAGTGGCAGACCAGGTGCGCATGTAGACCCTTGCTGAAACCGTCGAACAACGCGCCGCCCAGCGGGCACATACAACCACAGTTAAGATGATGAATCTTCATATCGCCTCCTCATCAGGGTAGGTGTTTCTGCTGACTCTGCTCGGACGTGCCGAAATGGGTAGTGTCCCCATGCCCGTGTTCGCCGCTGCCCTGCACGCGTTTAAGCTGAATGACCTCGCCGCGCTGCCAGGCATTTGCCCCTTCCGCTACCGGATGGGCCACGATGTCGGCACGCTGGGCTTTGATCTGCTGCGTATCGATCCCCAGACGACGATCGCGATCCGCCAGCAGCCGGGGATCGAGCTGTCCCTCGCCGGTAAAGCCCATCATCAGCGCAGGTATGCCGAGCGGCAGGGTCTTATCCCTGTCGGTGTGCCAGGTATGCCAGGTTTTGCCGTAGGTGTTGACGATTTTATTCATCAGCGCCTTGTCAGCGACCACAGGCAGGCCAGGCGCCACCAGGCTGCCCGATTTCACTTCATACTGGTGGCTGTGCCAGAGCTTTTTCTCCTCCGGCGGCAGGCTGTTAAAGAGGCGTTCGCTGATGATGTACTCTACCCCCATCAGCCGGGCATCCTTTGTATTGCCGTCATAGATGACCGCCTGCATGACCTCTTCATTGAGTACCGTCACGTAGTGATGCGCCTCCATCTGCCCGTTTTTATCCCCGTTGTAAAAATGAAAACCGTCAAGATAGGCACTGATAGCCTTCACCGGCGGTCGGGACTGGATCACCTGGGCCCCCGTCTCCAGGGTACTAAGGGTAGTGGAGGTGGTTTTACCGGGAACAGGCACCTGCGGCGGGGTATTATTCGCTCCGCAGCCGACAAGCAGCAGAATGGCTGGAAGGATCTGAGGTAATGATTTCATTGGCACTCCCTTTCATTTGAACTCGTTATGAAGGTAGTGCAGATGTGGCAAGCCAGCCAGACCGTGCCGGAGGTCTGGCTGGGAGACGATCAGAAGTAATATTTAAAACGGAGGCGGCCACCGTAGCGGGCGTCGGTGTCGCCGTCACCCTCTTTCGGGTCAGCATCGATCCACGAGGCATAGGCTCCGAGATAAACATTGAAGTTTTTCATTTTCATTACGTCAGGGAACAGATACGACGCGTGAAGCGTATGGATATCGTAATCGCCCGGATGGGTGATCCAGCAGTCGCCATCGCAGTCGTCATTCAGCCCGGCAGCGCTGAATCTGTCGATCTCGTTATGGGCGTAGATATAGCCCAGCTCAATGTTCTTCCACAGACCATTCACCCCGGCGGTGAAATCAGTTTCGTCGCTGGCATCCATGTACGCGGTGTTGAGGTTGACGACCATGCCGTTATCCGGGTCGGTTTTTTGCCCGTTCCAGTTCATCGTCAGGCCATAGCCGGTGCGATCGGACTGATCGATCCAGTGGCCTTCTGCATCCCGATAACCGTAAGCGTTGTTCACCAGGTTGCTCTCCATAGCCAGCGCCGTGGTGAAGCGCCCCTCTGACCAGGCGATAACCGGGCGCACGTAGGCCACGTTTTTATCGTTATCCAGGTCCATGCCATGGTACTGCTTATCGACAAACAGCGAGCTGCCGTTTTCCAGCAGGGTGTTGACCTCAAAATACCAATTACCGAGGTTTTTACTCAGCAGGAAGTTACCGCCGCTGTCGCTGCGCCCGCGCCCCTCTTTCATCATGTAGATGTAGCCATAACCGTCACTGTAGAGATCGTTCGCCGTGTTGCCGGAGTATTCGATAAAGGTGTCCTGGTTGAGGGGAAACATGTCGTAGGCTTCGAAACGCCCGACTTTGATTTTCCAGTCGTTCTCCTGGCCGAAGAAGAAAACCGCGTCATCCAGATTCATCTTGCCGGTAAGATCCGCCAGCGGCTGCGCCGAGAAACCGGCAAACTGGCCGTTGTCCATTCGCCGATAGCCGTCAAACCCCAGCAGGAGACGGCCATTGATATCCCAGCGCTCGTTGTTTGATGGGGCCCAGTCCTTATTGGCGCTGGTGCGCATGGATGTCAGGCTGCCGCTGCGGCTGGCGGCGTCCATATTGAACTCCACATCGCCATAGAAGCGCAGATCGCCATAGCCTGACAGGGTTAACGTCGGCGCTGGCGACGTCGGGGGTTCAGCTGAGACCACATTCACCGCCGGAGTCTGTTGCGCCTGCGCTAAGCGCGCAATCTGGGCTTCGGCTTTTGCCAGACTGGCTTCCAGCCGGGCGATTTTCGCCTCCATGCTGTCCGTTTGGGTGGCCGCCAGCGTGGTCGCCGGAATAGAGGCGCTGATCAGCAGCGCAATATAATGAATACGCATAGATTCCATCCTGTGAGTTTATTGTTGATTCCACTGGTACATTAGGGCTTTGCAAATTTTCCGTTATTTAAATCCGTCACCACGGTATTCATTACCTGTTCATCGAGGCGGTAGAATTTAATTGCCAGCGCGGTCAACAGATAAAAGAGCGAGGGGATAAGGGTAAATAACCAGACAACCCCCTGCACCGCCTGAGGGGATTGCACTGCTGCGCTGGCTTGATATTCAAACCCGGCCAGAACCCAGCCCAGAATAGCGCCGCCGACAGCCACGCCTAATTTAATGACAAAAATATTGGCCGCGACATTCATGCCGGTAATTCGCCGCTGGGTTTTCCACTCGCCGTAATTATTGGCGTCGGTGATCATCGACCACTGCAGCGCGCCGTTTCCGCCCTGCACCGTCTGGATAAGAAAATGGGCCACCAGCGGAATTAGCCAGTATTGCACCGGCAACCAGAAGCAGACGATGCCCAGCCCGGCGTTGAGCAGGTTTATCCAGAATGAGAGTTTGATTTTGCAGAACCGGGACCCCAGCGGCTGCGCCAGCGCCGAGCCCAGCATTGAGGCGATCATTCCGCCCAGCATAAACAGCGAGATGATAGTTGAGCCCTGACGCAGCACGGTATTGACGTAATAGACCACCGCGCCGCCGCGGATCACCACCGCCACCAGCATCATAAAGTTGTAGATCGACAGAATGCGCCACTGCTCATTGCGAAACAGAATTTTGACGTCACGGACGACATTGAGGTTTTCTTCTTTGATGGGCTGAACGCGCTCTTTGGTGGTGGCGAAACAGATGATAAACATCAGGCAGCCAATCACCCCGAAAATGGCCATCGCCATCTGAATGCCGCTCGCGCGATCCTGAGGATAGAGATAATCCGCCAGCGGCAGAATGCAGGCGGTGCCCAGGGCGCCGCCCAATGGGGTGATGGCAAAACGCCAGGATTGCAAAGAGAGGTTTTCCCGCGGATCGGAAGTAAGTGCCGCGCCCAGCGAGCAGTAAGGAATATTGATGGCGGTATACATCAGGGTCATAAAGATATAGGCCGCCACGGCATAGACCACTTTACCGCTGTCAGAAAAGGATGGGATGGTATAGACCAGTACGCAGCTGACCGCGAACGGGGCGCAGATCGCCAGAAGCCACGGACGAAAGCGTCCCCAGCGTGAGGAGGTGGCATCTGCAATCGCCCCCATTATCGGGTCGGTGATGGCATCCAGCAGCCTGACCAGTAAAAACATTGTCCCCATCACTGCGGGCGGCAGCCCGTAGATATCTGTATAGAAATAGGCGAGGATCGCCACTGAGGAGTCAAAGACGATATGGCTGGCCGCATCGCCGAGGCTGTAGCCTATTTTTTCTTTTACCGTTAATTTTTCCGTTGCCGACATTTCAGGCCTCTCCCTGTATTTTTCAGTCCTTTCGTTGTAGCTGTCGACATAATTTCCATATCCCTTCCAGAGCAATCTATTATGTTTTCTCGCTAAGAAGTTATGATTTTCCCTTTATGTGATCTGCGTGATTAGTGGTTATTTATGCGATAAATAAATCGCGCCACTACTATATTTCTGACACTGCTTCAGGAGGCTAAATACTCAACGGTAAATAGTCTGGTTTTATGCAAAGTGTTACCTCCGACACGCGAAGTGACAAATATTCGTCTAAGGTTTTCAGGTGATTGATGGTAGCGGTCGCGCTGCCCAGAGAACCCAGGAGAACAACCATGATGAGACCTCAGCAGCAAACAGCATTGCGGCTGGCGATTGGCGGCATCCTGCTTGGGATAACTGCCTTTAGCTATGCGGAAGAACCGTCCGGCGCCCGGAAACAAGCCCCCGATATTCTGTTTGGCCCGCTGTTTAACGATGTGCAAACCGCCAAACTCTTCCCGGATCAAAAAACCTTCGCCGATGCGGTACCGAAAAACGATCCCCAGACGATCCTTGCCGACTACCACATGCAGCGGAAACAGTCCGGCTTTGACCTGCGCCACTTTGTAGAGGTGAACTTCACCCTGCCGACCGAGAAGGAAAAATATGTGCCGCCTGCCGGGCAGAGCCTGCGGGCGCACATTGATGGTCTGTGGCCGGTGCTGACGCGCACTACCTCCAGCGCCGGAAAGTGGGATTCCCTGCTGCCGCTGCCGAAGCCTTACGTGGTGCCGGGCGGACGTTTTCGTGAGATCTACTACTGGGACAGCTACTTCACCATGCTGGGGCTGGCCGAGAGCGGCCACTGGGACAAGGTCGCCAGTATGGTGGACAACTTCGCGTACGAACTGGACAGCTGGGGTCATATCCCTAACGGTAACCGCAGCTACTATCTGAGCCGCTCCCAGCCGCCCTTCTTTGCCATGATGGTGGAGCTGCTGGCGACGCACGATAAAGAGGCACTGAAAAAATACCGTCCACAGATGGAAAAAGAGTACGCCTACTGGATGGAGGGGGTAGATGCCCTTCAGCCGGGCCAGGCCAGCCAGCGGGTGGTGAAGCTCGACGATGGCGCCGTGCTTAACCGTTACTGGGACGATCGCGATACGCCGCGCCCGGAATCGTGGCTGGATGATATCAACACCGCGAAAAAATACCCCAGCCGTCCGGCAACCGAGATCTACCGGGATCTGCGCTCCGCCGCCGCCTCCGGCTGGGACTTCAGCTCACGCTGGATGGACGATCCGCAGCAGCTGGGAACGATCCGCACCACCAGTATCGTGCCGGTGGATCTGAACGCCCTGATGTTCAAGATGGAGAAACTGCTGGCGAAGGCCAGCCAGGAGGGCGGTGACAGCGCCGCAGCCAGCCGTTACGAGGGCCTGGCCTCCGATCGTCAGAAAGCGATGGAGCGCTATCTGTGGAACGAGAAAGAGGGCTGGTACGCCGATTACGATTTGAAAACCAAACAGGTCCGTAATCAGCTGACCGCCGCGGCGCTCTTCCCGCTCTACGTCAAGGCCGCCTCGCAGGAACGCGCGGACAAAACCGCCTCTGCTGCCGAAGCCCAGTTGCTGAAAGCGGGGGGCATTTCGACCACCACCGTTAACAGCGGCCAACAGTGGGATGCCCCTAACGGCTGGGCGCCGTTGCAGTGGGTCGCCACCGAAGGATTGCAGAATTACGGGCAGGATAAAGTGGCGATGGATGTGACGTGGCGCTTCCTCACCAACGTGCAGCACACCTACGATCGCGAGCAGAAGCTGGTAGAGAAATATGATGTTTCCACCACCGGCACTGGCGGCGGCGGCGGTGAATATCCGTTGCAGGATGGCTTCGGCTGGACTAACGGCGTGACGCTGAAAATGTTGGATCTGGTCTGTCCGCAGGCGAACCCGTGCGACAAAGTGCCCGCCACGCGACCCGCGGCCAATGAGGGTTCGGTAACTACCACCCCATCGACTACCGGCGCACAACCTGCGGCGAATGGCACATCCACCACCGGCGACCAGCCAGCGGCGACAAGCACCCCGTCGACAACTAACCCGTCAACGACGACCACAACGCCCCCGGCTACCACCGACCAGCCAGCGGCTAACGATGAAACAGAAACGCAGAAAAGTGTCGGACAGCAGTAACCTCCAGGCCGGGTAAGGCGTATCCGCCACCCGGCATGCCGTTCAGGCTCTGCCCATAAAAAAACGGCTCTTGTAAAAGAGCCGTTTTATCGGTTTCAGGCGCGTCGTACCATCCTGTAGATAAGCAGTACCAGAATGGCACCCACCACAGCCACCAGAAAACTTTGCAGGTTAAATCCGGATACACTGCCGCCGATGCCAAACATCGTCGCCAGCCAGCCGCCGACAACCGCACCGATGATCCCAAGGATACAGGTCACGATAAAGCCGCCGCCATCACGTCCCGGCATGATGAACTTTGCGATAACGCCAGCAATCAGACCAAATACAATCCAGGCGATGATACCCATAGTGTTGCCCTCTTGCAGAGTTAAGCTTGCGCAGGACACCCCCAGCGCAGGTAATAGTAAGTATAGGCAATCGCCGGAAAACCAGTTTTACTACACCGACTTAATTGCGGCTCAGGCGAAAAAAATAATTGCCGGTTTGTATTAAGTTCCGCGGCCCGCTGCCGATAACGCATCCACAGACTGTCATCTAACGAGGAGCCCCGGGGCGTGAGTAATTACAGTGAGCAGTTCCTGAAAACTAATCCGCTGGCTGTATTGGGTGTAGTACGCGATCTGCAAAAAAATGACGTTCCCGTACGTATCAGCTGGGGGAACAACCAGTTCATCAGCAAAATCCTGGATGCTACCCCGGAACGACTGATCATGGATTTGGGCAGTCAGGAGTTTGAAAACCGCTCGGTGTTACGTGCGGAGAATATCACCGTGGCCGCCGATACCCAGGGGGCCAAAGTCGAGTTCGACCTGCCGAAGGTGGAACAGGGTGACTACCAGGCGCTGCCTGCTTTTATCTCGCCGCTGCCGACCTCCGTATGGTGCATTCAGCGCCGGGAGTACTTCCGCATCAATGCCCCGCTGCATCCGGCCTACTTCTGCAAAGCCCGAATGCCTGATAAGAGCATCATTCGTTTCCGCCTGCACGATCTGTCGCTGGGCGGCATGGGTGCGCTGATGGATACCGCGAAACCCGAAGGCCTGGTCGAGGGAATGCGTTTTTCGCAGATCGAGCTGGATATGGGGGGCTGGGGCCGCTTCTTTTTCGATGCGCAGCTGATAACCGTCAGCGAACGTAAAGTGGTGGACAGCAAAAACGAGACCATCACCACGCCGCGTCTGAGTTTCCGGTTTCTTAACGTCGGGCCGGGTCCTGAGCGAGAACTGCAGAAAATCATCTACTCGCTGGAGCGTGAAGCGCGGGAACGTGCCAACAAAGTGCGTTAATCGCCACCGGGCAGCGCGTGGCTGCCCGGCAACCAATTACATAGCGTCCATCGCTTTCTGCACTTTCCAGATATAGCGTGGGGCCTGCGGGGCGGGATGGTTATTGACGACATGATCAAAGAACTCGTCTTTATCCATGTCATTGATTTCGGCGATCGCCTTTTTACGATCCGACGAGAAGGTACGCAACAGCGCGCCCGCGCCGTTCACGTAGGAGACCACCAGCGCATACTGCATCACTTCCGGGTCCTCAATACCGTTCAGGATCCCGTGCTCCAGAATGCTCAGGTAGGCGGTACCCATAGAGATATTGCGTTCCGGGTTCTTCAGCTCGCTGGTGGAGGGTTGCCCGCTCCAGCCCATGTGCCGGTAGACCTCACGCCCGGCGGTGGAGGCTTTCAGCTGCATCAGACCCACCGCGTTTGATTTACTCACCAGGTTCGGGTTCCCACCCGACTCCACCGCAATGATGGCGGTGATCAGCCGTGGGCTGACTCCCCACGCCTCACCTGCTTTTTCACTGATCGGCATCCACTGCATCGCCCGTTTAACCGGGACTTCCGGGTTCCATTCCGGCTTCTGGTAATCCTGCTTTGAACTACAGCCTGCAAGTAGCACAATCAAAAAAGCAAACCATCTTAATTTCACGTCATCTGTCCTTATGGTCATTCATCGCTGTTACCCTATCCTCCGCTTGATGAAGGACGCGCTCAGGCGGCATGATATATACATTCAGCTTTATAAGTCAGCAAGGAAATGCCATGTCTCAGTTTCATCTCATTGCACCATCAGGGTACTGCATTAATCAGGAGGCGGCGCAGCGGGGCGTGGCGCGATTACTGGACGAGGGTCACCAGGTACAAAATCAGACGATTATACCCCGCCGCCAGCAGCGATTTGCTGGTACCGAGGCGGAGCGGCTGAATGATATCAACGCCCTCGCCCGTCTGCCGGGCGCCGACCAGATAGTGCTGCCGGTGCGCGGTGGATACGGCGCCAGCCGCCTGCTGGAACAGATTGACTGGGAGGGCCTGGCGAAACGCCAGCAGCAGGATCCCTTGCTGATCTGCGGCCACAGTGATTTCACCGTGATCCAGCTCGGCCTGCTGGCGCTGCACAACGTCATCACCTTCAGCGGCCCGATGCTGGCGGGCAATTTTGGCGCCCCGGAGCTGAACGCCTTCACGGTAGACCATTTCTGGCGGGCGCTCAGCAACAGTACCTACTTCGTTGAGTGGCCGGGGGATGGCCCGTCGTGCGTGTGCGAAGGCCAGCTGTGGGGCGGCAATCTGGCGATGGTCGTGTCACTTATCGGCACCCGCTGGCTGCCCGCCATTGAGAACGGCATCCTGGTGCTGGAGGATATTAATGAGCATCCGTTCCGCGTAGAACGGATGCTGCTCCAGCTGCATCACGCGGGTATTCTCAACCGTCAGCAGGCGATTGTGCTCGGCAGCTTCAGCGGCGCGACCCCTAACGATTACGATGCCGGATACGATCTGGCAACCATGGTCGATTACCTGCGTTCCCGGATATCGGTGCCGGTTATCAGCGGACTCGACTTCGGCCACGAGCAACGGACCGTTACCCTGCCGCTCGGTGCGCAGGCAACGCTGGTTCACACCCCCGGCAACAGTCGTTTAACCCTGAGCGGGCATCCGGTGCTCCGGGCATAAAAAAAGCCCCTTAAGCGGCGGATTAACGCCCTGTAAGGGGCGTTAATATGATAGGGTTTTACTACTAGTCATCGCGTCAGGCAGGGAGTACGCACACATTGGATGCCGCAGCAATAATCAGTCTTTTTATCCTGGGTTCAGTTCTTGTAACCTGTAGTATTTTATTGAGTTCGTTTTCTTCGCGTCTCGGCATCCCCATTCTGGTTATTTTCCTCGCCATCGGCATGCTGGCGGGGGTTGATGGCATCGGGGGCATCCCCTTCGACAACTACCCGTTTGCGTACATGATCAGTAACCTCGCCCTGGCGGTGATCCTGCTGGATGGCGGGATGCGCACCCAGGCCAGTTCGTTTCGCGTGGCGCTGGGCCCGGCCCTGTCGCTGGCAACGGTCGGGGTGCTAATCACCTCCGGCCTCACCGGGATGATGGCGGCGTGGCTGTTCCACCTTGACCTGATGGAAGGGTTACTGATTGGCGCGATTGTCGGCTCTACCGATGCCGCGGCGGTCTTCTCCCTGCTGGGTGGCAAAGGGCTGAACGAACGTGTCGGCTCGACGCTGGAGATTGAATCCGGCAGTAACGATCCGATGGCGGTGTTTCTCACCATCACCCTGATTGAGATGATCCAGCAGCATGAAACCGGCCTGAGCTGGATGTTCGCCTGGCACATCATTCAACAGTTTGGTCTGGGTATCCTCTTTGGCCTTGGCGGCGGCTATCTGCTGCAACAGATGATCAACCGCATCTCGCTCCCGGGCGGGCTCTATCCGCTGCTGGCGCTGAGCGGCGGGATTTTGATTTTCGCCCTTACCACGGCGCTGGACGGCAGCGGCATTCTGGCGGTCTATCTCTGCGGTTTCCTGCTCGGCAACCGTCCAATCCGCAACCGCTTTGGCATTCTGCAAAACTTCGATGGCCTGGCCTGGCTGGCGCAGATTGGCATGTTCCTGGTGCTGGGGCTGCTGGTGACGCCGTCGGATCTGCTACCGATTGCCGTTCCGGCGCTGATGCTGTCACTGTGGATGATCTTCTTTGCCCGTCCGCTGTCGGTCTTCGCCGGACTGCTGCCTTTCAGAGGCTTTAACCTGCGCGAGCGGGTGTTTATCAGCTGGGTGGGACTGCGCGGTGCGGTGCCGATCATCCTCGCAGTGTTCCCGATGATGGCTGGGCTCGATAATTCCCGTCTCTTCTTCAACGTGGCGTTCTTCGTGGTGCTGGTGTCGCTGCTGTTCCAGGGCACGTCGCTGTCGTGGGCGGCGAAAAAAGCGAAGGTGGTGATCCCACCGGTGGGCTGGCCGGTCTCCCGCGTGGGGCTGGATCTTCACCCTGAAAACCCCTGGGAGCAGTTTGTGTACCAGCTCAGCGCCGATAAGTGGTGCGTGGGCGCCTCGCTGCGCGACCTCCATATGCCCGCCGAGACGCGCATTGCCGCCCTCTTCCGCGATAATGCCCTGCTGCATCCGACCGGCAGCACCCGGCTGCGCGAGGGAGATATTCTCTGTGTGATTGGTCGCGAGCATGACCTTCCTGCCCTTGGCAAGCTCTTCAGCCAGTCGCCGCCGGTGGCACTGGATCAGCGCTTCTTCGGGGACTTTATTCTGGAAGCCAGCGCCAAATTTGCCGACGTGGCGATGATTTACGGTCTGGATGTCGGGCTGGAGTATCGCGATAACCAGCAGACCCTGGGCGAGATCGTGCAGAAGCAGCTCGGTGCCGCGCCGGTCGTGGGTGACCAGGTGGAGTTTGCCGGGATGATCTGGACGGTGGCGGAGAAAGAGGATAACGCGGTGCTGAGGGTGGGCGTGCGCGTGGCGGAGGATGCCGAAGAGTAGGCCGGTTTGCCGGGTGGCGGCTACGCCTTACCCGGCCTACGGGTTTTGTAGGCCCGGCAAGCGTCGCGCCGCCGGGCGATGTTACACAACGACGATCGGTACTCGTGGCGCTAACGCCGTTAACAGCTCATACCCGACGGTGCCCGCGGCGGCGGCGACATCGTCCACTTTCACCTCGTTGCCCCACAGCTCAACCGGCGTACCGATCCCCGCATGCGGGCACGGCGTCAGGTCAATCGCCAGCATATCCATCGACACCGTGCCGACCGTGCCGGTGCGCACGCCGTCCACCCATACCGGGGTACCGGAAGGGGCAACGCGCGGATAGCCGTCGGCATAACCCCCGGCGACGATGCCGATCCGCTGTTCGCCCGACGCACGATAGCGGCTGCCGTAACCCACGGTATCCCCCGCTTTCAGGGTCTGGACGCCAATGATCTCACTGCGCAGGGTCATCACCGGCTTCAGGCCGCTGTTGGCGATATCCTGCCACTGACCCGACGGCGAGGCGCCGTAGAGGATGATCCCCGGACGCACCCAGTCAAAATGCGCCTCCGGATGCCAGAGCGTTGCCGCCGAGTTGGAAAGCGAACGCGGACAGGCCAGACCTTCTGCTGCCTGCTCGATGCGCTTCATCGGTTCGACAATGCCCTCCGTCTTTTCCGCATCGGCAAAATGGGCCATCAGGGTCATTTCGCCGACGTTCTTCAGCGCCCGCAGCTGTTGCCAGACGCTGTGCACGCGCTCCGGCTGGAAACCGAGCCGGTTCATACCGCTGTTCATTTTCAGGTAGATATCGAGCGGGGCATGCAGCTTCGCATTCTGTAGCGCCTTGACCTGCCAGTTGCTGTGCACGCTGGTAGTCAGGCGGTACTTATCGAACAGCGGCAGTTCATCGCTGTGGAAGAAGCCTTCGAGCATCAGAATCGGCCCTTTCCAGCCGCGCTCGCGCAGCAGGATCGCCTCTTCAAGGTTGAGCAGCGCAAAACCATCCGTTGCGCTTAACGCGCTCCAGATGCGGTCCAGACCGTGGCCGTAAGCATTGGCTTTGACCACGGTCCAGACGCGTGAAGCGGGCGCAGCGCGACGGACAATTTGCAGATTATCCTTCAGGGCCTGCAGATCCATCTGAGCCAGAACAGGACGGGACATGACGACTCCTTGTTAGTTATGCGCGCCGTGTAAATGTTGTGGACGTGACGGCGTGAATCCCGGACGGTAGCGCGCAACGCTTAAATCATCAAACGGAATAGCGGGTGTGCGCCCGGAGATCAAATCACTGAGTAGCTGCCCTGAACCGCAGGCCATTGTCCAGCCCAGCGTACCGTGTCCGGTGTTTAGCCACAGGTTTTTAAACGGTGTCCGCCCGACCACCGGGGTACCGTCCGGGGTCATTGGACGCAGCCCGGTCCAGAAGGTCGCCTGTTCGATAAAGCCGCCGCGCGGGAAGAGATCGCCAACGACCATCTCCAGCGTTTCCCGACGCGGTTTCAGCAGCTCAGTGTTAAAGCCGACGATTTCCGCCATTCCTCCCACGCGGATCCGGTTGTCAAAACGGGTGATCGCGATTTTGTAGGTTTCATCAAGGATAGTTGAAACCGGGGCACCGCTCTCCTCTTTGACCGGAATAGTGAGCGAATAACCTTTCAGCGGGTAGACCGGAATGTCCACAATCCCTTTCAGCATGGCGGTAGAGTAAGAGCCAAAAGCCATCACGTAAGCGTCGGCCTTCACCACCTCGTCGCCACACAGCACGCCATAGATGTTATCCCCTTCGTAGAGAAGTTTATCGACACCGGTGTTGTAGCGGAATTTGACGCCGGCCTGCTCGGCCATCTGCGCCAGATTCTGGGTAAAGAGCTGGCAGTCGCCGGTCTCGTCATTAGGCAGACGCAGACCGCCGGTCAGCTTATGCGCGACTTCCGCCAGGGCCGGTTCCACCTGCGCCAGCTGGCTCGCTTCCAGCAGCTGATACGGGACGCCCGCATCCTTGAGTACAGCGATATCACGGGTGGCGTTTTCGTACTGCTGGGCGGTGCGGAACAGCTGCAGGGTGCCTCCCTGACGGCCTTCATACTGGATACCGGTGGCGGCACGCAGCGCTTTCAGGCAGTCGCGGCTGTACTCTGCCAGACGCACCATCCGTCCTTTGTTTTCCATGTAGTGCGAAGTGTCGCAGTTGCGCAGCATCTGCCACATCCACTTCAGCTGGAACTGAGTGCCGTCGAGACTGATCGCCAGCGGCGCATGACGCTGGAACATCCACTTAATCGCCTTCAGCGGTACGCCCGGTGCCGCCCACGGCGCCGCGTAGCCCGGAGAGATTTGTCCGGCGTTCGCCGCGCTGGTCTCCAGTGCCGGACCCGGTTCCCGATCGATGACGGTTACATCATGCCCGGCCTGACTTAAATACCAGGCGCTGGTCACACCAACGACGCCACTTCCCAGTATGACAACACGCATAGCCACTCCATTTATAAGCAAAAGAACAATCTTCTGGTTACATATTGATAACCCAGATGAAAATATTATTCAACATAGGCATTTTTTATGGTGACTTACCTCACACCTTCCCCCTATGACGGGGCTGTGGCGTATTTGGCATCTCATGCTGCGCGGCATTTTTAACCAGCAGATTATGCTGTTACCCACCCCCTTTTCGTCATGCCCGCGACGGGAAATCGCAAAGAAAAAAATAGCGCACCAGCACGCTTTTGAATGGCGTGTTCTATGCTTGAAAAGAGGTTCTCCAGACAGAGAGAGCTACCAACAACGAGGGCGCGCTAATGGCTACTATTGATTCCATGAATAAGGACACCACTCGTCTGAGCGATGGACCCGACTGGACATTCGAGCTGCTGGACACCTATCTGGCGGAAATTGACCGGGTGGCAAAACTCTACCGTCTGGACGCCTATCCCCATCAAATCGAAGTGATCACCTCCGAACAGATGATGGACGCTTACTCCAGCGTCGGGATGCCCATTAACTATACCCACTGGTCGTTTGGTAAAAAATTCATTGAGACCGAACGGCTCTACAAGCACGGTCAGCAGGGGCTGGCCTATGAGATCGTCATTAACTCTAACCCCTGTATCGCCTACCTGATGGAAGAGAACACCATCACCATGCAGGCGCTGGTAATGGCGCACGCCTGCTACGGGCACAACTCGTTTTTCAAAAATAACTACCTGTTCCGCAGCTGGACCGACGCCAGCTCGATTGTCGATTACCTGATCTTCGCCCGAAACTACATTACCGAATGCGAAGAGCGCTACGGGGTGGAAGAGGTCGAGAAGCTGCTGGACTCCTGCCATGCGCTGATGAACTACGGCGTGGATCGCTACAAACGTCCGCAGAAGATCTCCTTGCAGGAGGAGAAAGCCCGGCAGAAAAGCCGTGAAGAGTATCTGCAAAGCCAGGTGAATACCCTGTGGCGTACCCTGCCGAAACGGGAAGAGGAGAAAGCGGTTCCCGAAGCACGCCGTTATCCCTCTGAGCCGCAGGAGAACCTGCTCTACTTTATGGAGAAGAACGCCCCGCTGCTGGAGCCGTGGCAGCGTGAGATCCTGCGCATCGTGCGCAAGGTGAGTCAGTACTTCTACCCGCAAAAGCAGACCCAGGTGATGAACGAGGGCTGGGCCACCTTCTGGCACTACACTATCCTCAATCACCTCTATGACGAAGGCAAAGTGACCGAACGCTTTATGCTGGAGTTCCTGCACAGCCACACCAACGTGGTGTTCCAGCCGCCTTACAACAGCCCGTGGTACAGCGGTATTAACCCTTATGCGCTGGGCTTTGCCATGTTCCAGGATATCAAGCGTATCTGCCAGAACCCGACGGACGAGGATAAATACTGGTTCCCGGATATCGCCGGTTCCGACTGGCTGGAGACGCTCCATTTTGCGATGCGCGACTTTAAAGATGAGAGCTTTATCAGCCAGTTCCTGTCGCCGAAGGTGATGCGTGATTTCCGCCTGTTTACGGTTCTGGATGACGATCACAACAACTATCTGGAAATTTCGGCTATCCACAATGAAGAGGGATACCGTGAGATCCGCTCCCGTCTCTCGGCCCAGTACAACTTAAGCAATCTGGAGCCGAATATTCAGGTCTGGAATGTGGATCTGCGCGGGGATCGCTCCCTGACGCTGCGCTATATCCCGCATAACCGCGCGCCGCTGGATAAAGGACGTAAAGAGGTGCTGAAGCACGTACATCGTCTGTGGGGCTTTGACATTCTGCTTGAACAGCAGAACGAAGATGGCAGCGTGGAGTTGCTGGAGCGCTGCCCACCTAAGGGTAATATCCTTTAGGCCGGTATCGCCTGTTTGCCGGGTGGCGTTCGCTTATCCGGCAAACATATATTGCGGATTTTGTTGGCCGGGTAAGGCTTAGCCGCCACCCGGCAAAAAAACCTCTCAGATGAGAGGTTTTTTATTTTATCGGCCGTGGATGGAGAGATCGCCCGGCAGGGTCTTCTGCATCCGATGCCAGATCTCGCCGCTGTCGCGACCGTAGCGACGCACGATGTCATACACCTGATCGTGCTGGCCTTCGGCACAGAGTTCGCTCAGCTTGTGATAGAAGCCCAGCGCGAGGCTGCGGGCTTCCGGATTGGCGAAGTAGTGACGACCGATGCGGGTATAGAGCCCTTTCATGCCGTTGAGGATCAGGCCGTAAATTGGGTTGCCGGAGGCAAACGCCAGCCCGCGGAAGACGTTGTAATCCAGCAGCGCAAAGGCGTCGGCGTGATCTTCCACCGCCGTAGCGCGGGCGAGCACCTCCTGCGCCTTATCCGGATGCTGGCGAAACGCCGTGCGGATAAAGATGGTAGCGATGTTGGTGCGCACGGAGAGCAGATTGTCGATCAGCTGCGGCACGCTCTCGTGATCGAGGCGCGCAAGCGTTTCAAGGATATTCAGACCCGACGTTTCCCAGAAGTTATTCACTTTGGTCGGTTTGCCGTGTTGGATCGTCAGCCAGCCGTCGCGTGCCAGTCGCTGCAACACTTCACGTAAGGTGGTACGTGTGACGCCAATCAGTTCAGAGAGTTCGCGTTCTGCGGGAAGAATCGAGCCTGGGGGGAAACGGTTGTTCCAGATGCTTTCGATAATATACTCTTCCGCGAAACCCGCCGGGCTTTGCGCCTTTATTACCATAGTGAGTTTTCCATTCCACTGCTTTTTACAAAATTCACTCATCATACCAGAGGCAGACAGAGGCAGATAGCGCAGCGAGGCGAGAAAAAAGGGATCGCCGTTTTATTTTTATCATTTAAAAAAACGCGGCCTGCGCTCCTTCCCCGGCGCCATTTGCGTATACTTAGTGCGTAATTATGTGACGGGCAAGGAAATCTGTTGTGAAAATGTCGTATCGTCGCGCCCTTTGGCGCAATTTTTTAGGCCAGTCTCCCGACTGGTACAAACTGGCTCTGGTTATCTTCCTGGTAATTAACCCGCTTATCTTTATGGTGAGTCCTTTTGCCGCAGGCTGGTTGCTGGTGGCAGAGTTCATCTTTACCCTGGCCATGGCGCTGAAGTGTTACCCCCTGCTGCCGGGCGGCCTGCTGGCCTTCGAGGCGGTAGCAATAGGGATGACCAGTGCGGAACACGTGAGAGAAGAGCTGGCGTCCAACCTGGAAGTGCTCCTGCTGCTGATGTTTATGGTGGCCGGGATCTATTTTATGAAGCAGCTGCTGCTGTTCATTTTTACCCGCCTGCTGTTGAGCATCCCCTCAAAAAGGCTGCTGTCGCTGGCCTTCTGTCTGGCGGCCGCTTTTTTATCGGCCTTCCTCGATGCATTGACCGTGGTGGCAGTGGTGATCAGCGTCGCCGTCGGCTTTTACGGGATTTATCACCGGGTGGCCTCTTCCCAGCCGGCATCGGGCATGCAGGATGACAGTCAGGTTGATGCCCACCAGCGCGACGTGCTGGAGCAGTTTCGCGCCTTTCTGCGCAGCCTGATGATGCATGCTGGCGTGGGGACTGCGCTGGGCGGCGTCATGACCATGGTCGGCGAGCCGCAGAACCTGATTATCGCCAAAGCCGCGGACTGGAATTTTATCGAATTTTTCCTGCGCGTTGCTCCCGTCAGCGTGCCGGTGCTGGTGTGCGGCCTGCTCACCTGCTGGCTGGTAGAGAAGTTCAGGTGGTTTGGTTACGGCACCCTGCTGCCGAATCAGGTGCGCGACGTGCTGCAACGCTTCGACGAAGAGAGCCGCAGCCAGCGTACCCGTCAGCAGCGGCTGGCGCTGATTTCCCAGGGCATCATTGGCGTCTGGCTGATTATCGCCCTGGCGTTTCATCTGGCGGAGGTGGGACTGATTGGTCTGTCGGTCATTATCCTGGCGACCACCTTCTCCGGCGTGACGGATGAACATGCCATCGGTAAAGCCTTTACCGAAGCGCTGCCGTTTACCGCGCTGCTGGCGGTCTTTTTCGCGGTAGTGGCGGTGATCGTCGATCAGCACCTGTTTGGGCCGATCATTAACTTCGTGCTGCAGGCGGCGCCCGATGCCCAGCTGTCGCTGTTTTATCTGTTTAACGGCCTGCTGTCGGCCATCTCCGATAACGTCTTTGTCGGTTCGGTCTATATCAACGAAGCGAAAGCGGCGATGGAGAGTGGTATCATCGACCGGGAGCAGTTTGAACTGCTGGCGGTGGCGATCAATACCGGCACCAACCTGCCTTCCGTGGCCACGCCAAACGGTCAGGCGGCCTTCCTGTTCTTACTGACCTCCACCCTCGCCCCACTTATCCGCCTCTCTTATGGCCGGATGGTATGGATGGCGCTGCCTTATAGCCTGGTGTTAACCGCTGTGGGTTTGCTGTGCGTCAAAATTACCCTCATTCCTTTTACCCAATGGATGCTGCAGGCAGGTATACTGGCGACGCATTAAATGAGTCAGCCGGGCGGTCATTGCCCGGCTGCACTTGTGCATGATAAGTATTCGATTACGTTATATTTTACGCGCTGAAGCTGGCGCGTAGATTGATTTCGTTTACACTGCGCTTTCTATACCTGCTCCAGGGAAATGATTATGTTGAAATTTTTGAACCAGTGCTCGCGCGGTCGCGGGGCGTGGTTGTTGTTGGCCCTGACCGCCTTCGTGTTAGAAATGGTGGCATTGTGGTTCCAGCACGTAATGCTGCTGAAGCCATGCGTACTCTGTATCTATGAACGCTGCGCGCTGTTTGGCGTCATGGGCGCGGGTCTGGTGGGCGCCATCGCCCCAAAAAGCCCGCTGCGCTATGGTGCCATTGCCATCTGGCTTTACAGTGCCGGTAAAGGCCTGCAACTGGCCTGGGAGCACACCATGATCCAGCTGCACCCGTCGCCGTTCCAGACCTGTGACTTTGCCGCCAGCTTTCCGAGCTGGTTGCCGCTGGACAAGTGGCTGCCGCAGGTCTTTGTGGCTACCGGTGACTGCGCCGTGCGTCAGTGGGAATTCCTGACCCTGGAGATGCCGCAGTGGCTGGTGGGCATTTTTGCCGCCTACCTGATCGTGGCGCTGCTGGTGCTGATTGCCCAGCCGTTTAAAGCGAAAAAACGCGATCTGTTTGGTCGTTGATGCCCGGCGGCGCTTCGCTTGCACGGGCCTACGGGTAAGCGCAGCGTCACCCGGCAAAAAAGCCGCACATTAAAAAACCCGCCTTGGCGGGTTTTTTATTATCAGCGGTTGGGATGATTCAGAATATGGTCTTCCCAGTCCCGCACCTCGGACTCTTTCACCGCGATATGACGCACGGAGATCCGCTCGCCGTGCATCGCCGCTTTTGAGCCGGTCAGCAGCGGGTGCCACGCCGGCAGATCTTTCCCTTCCGCCAGCAGGCGGTAGGCGCAGGTCGGGGGCAGCCATTCGAAGGTCGGCAGGTTATCCCGGGTCAGCTTGATGCAGTCCGGCTCCAGCTCGAAACGCCGCTCGTAGTTGCGGCACTGGCAGGTTTTGATATTCAGCTGATTACAGGCGACATTGGTGAAATAGATTTCGTCCGAGTCTTCATCCATCAGCTTATGCAGGCAGCACTGCCCGCAACCATCGCACAGCGATTCCCACTCGGCGTCGGTCATGTTGTCGAGAGTTTTGCTTTGCCAGAAAGGGATTTCGCTCATAAGGATGTCCACACGTCAAAATAAAGCGCACCTTATAACCAGTCTGGCACCTCGATGCAAGTTTTGCCGCCCGAAAAGCGCGGCAAGCGAGGATTACAGTACGCGTGTTTTCAGTGACAGGCCGTTGACGGATAGGTCCAGCTCATCGCCACTGTGCAGCGGCCCCACCCCTTCCGGGGTGCCGGTGAGGATCACATCGCCCGGTTTCAGGGTGAAGTAACGGCTCATATAGGCAATCAGCGGCACAATCTTATGGATCATGTCAGAGGTAGAGCCCTGCTGACGCACTTCGCCGTTAATTTTCAGGCTCAGGGTCGTATTCTGCGGATCGTCCTGGAACTCCGCCGCCGGTACAAACCCGGAGATGGGGCAGGAATTATCAAAACCTTTGGCTTTCTCCCACGGCTGGCCCGCTTTTTTCATTTTGCCCTGCACCTCGCGCAGGGTGAGATCCAGCGCCACACCATAACCGGCAATCGCCTTCTGCACATGATCTTCAGAGGCCTGGCGCAGCGTGGCGCCAATCAGCACCGCCAGCTCCACTTCGTGGTGCACCGACCCCAGCCCCTGCGGGATCACCAGCGGCTGGCGGATATCGCAGAGTGCGGTTTCGGGTTTAATAAACAGCACCGGCTCGTCCGGAACTGCACTGCCCATTTCCTGAATATGCTTTGCGTAATTACTGCCCACACAGACGACTTTACTGACCGGATAATCCAGCAAGGCGCCTTGCCAGTTATGATGCTGATACATAATGAGCCCCTAAAGGTTAATGTAACGCTGACAGATTAATCTCAAACTATTTTTTCCCCAGCGCCTCAAGATGCTGTTTGAGTAAATTCTCTTGCGGCGGAGGGAGTTGTAAATAATAGCCCTGTTCGGCTAACGCGCTTTTTACTTTTTCCAGATCGGCGTTCTTCAGCTGCTTACGCCCGTCAAGCGGCATGAGCATCACCAGTTGCGGCTTACCGAAGCTCTTCATCAGCGCCTCAGGCACACGGGAAAAATCGTCCTTTTTTTCGACATAAAGATAGGTCTGGTCGCGCTGGGTACTTCTGTAGATCACACAAAACATATATTTACTCAGAATTAACGGGGAGGGTGACTTGCCTCAATATAATTGTGACTATAACATGCCTGATACTCTTCGGAATATCACGACGCACACGCCGTGGTAAAAAGCAAATTGAGTAAGGCCAGGATGTCAAACACGCCAATCGAGCTTAAAGGCAGTAGCTTCACCTTATCAGTGGTTCATTTGCATGAAGCAAAACCCGAGGTTATTCGTCAGGCGTTAGAAGACAAAATCGCCCAGGCGCCCGCATTTCTGAAACATGCGCCCGTCGTCATTAACGTCAGCGATCTTGAAGCGCCGATTAACTGGCAGCAGCTGCAACAGGCGGTCTTAGCCACCGGGCTGCGGATTGTCGGCATCAGCGGCTGTAAAGATCCTGAACTGAAAGCCGAAATCGACGAGGCGGGTCTTCCGCTGCTCACCGAAGGTAAAGATAAAGCCCCGCGCGCAGAGCCCCCTGCCCCGCCTGAACTTCCTGTTACACCCGCCACAAAAACGCGTTTGATCGACCTGCCGGTACGTTCCGGACAGCGTATTTATGCGCCAAATTGTGACCTTATTGTAACAAACCACGTCAGCGCAGGAGCGGAGCTTATTGCCGATGGCAATATTCATATCTATGGCTCAATGCGAGGCCGGGCGCTGGCAGGCGCCAGTGGCGATCGCGATGCGCAAATTTTTTGTACCCACCTGGAGGCGGAGCTGGTCTCCATCGCAGGTGTTTACTGGCTGAGCGATAACATCCCGGCCGAATTTTCTGGCAAAGCAGCGCGTTTGCGTCTGGCAGACAACGCTTTGACCGTTCAACCGTTGAATTGATCCCTTTTTAACAAGGAATTTCTATGGCACGCATTATTGTTGTTACTTCGGGTAAAGGAGGCGTTGGCAAGACCACCTCCAGCGCGGCCATCGCTACTGGTTTGGCCCAGAAGGGAAAGAAAACTGTCGTTATCGACTTTGATATCGGCCTGCGTAACCTTGACCTGATTATGGGTTGTGAACGCCGCGTGGTTTACGACTTTGTAAACGTGATTCAGGGTGATGCCACGCTGAATCAGGCAATGATTAAAGATAAGCGTACCGACAATCTCTATATTCTTCCCGCTTCCCAGACGCGCGACAAAGACGCGCTGACCCGTGAAGGCGTGGAAAAAGTGCTCGATGAGCTGAACAAGATGGACTTCGATTTCGTGATCTGCGATTCACCTGCGGGCATCGAAACCGGTGCGCTGATGGCGCTCTACTTCGCCGATGAAGCGATCATCACCACCAACCCGGAAGTCTCATCCGTGCGCGACTCGGACCGTATTTTAGGTATCCTTGCCTCAAAATCCCGTCGAGCGGAAAATGGTCAGGAACCGATCAAAGAGCACCTGCTGCTGACCCGCTATAATCCGGGTCGTGTCAGCAAAGGTGATATGCTGAGTATGGAAGACGTGCTGGAGATCCTGCGCATCAAACTGGTTGGCGTTATCCCGGAAGATCAATCCGTGCTGCGCGCCTCTAACCAGGGTGAACCGGTTATCCTCGACGCCAACGCAGACGCGGGTAAAGCGTATGCGGACACTGTGGATCGTCTGCTCGGAGAAGAACGTCCTTTCCGCTTCATTGAAGAAGAGAAGAAAGGTTTCCTCAAACGCCTGTTCGGAGGATAAGTTATGGCATTACTGGACTTTTTTCTCTCGCGGAAAAAAAACACCGCCAACATCGCTAAAGAACGACTTCAGATCATCGTGGCGGAACGCCGCCGCAGCGACGCTGAACCGCACTATCTGCCGCAGCTGCGCAAAGACATCCTGGAAGTGATCTGCAAATACGTGCAGATCGACCCGGAAATGGTCACCGTGCAGCTGGAGCAAAAAGACGGAGATATCTCGATTCTGGAGCTCAACGTCACCCTGCCGGAAGCGGAAGAGTCGCGTTCATAAACGTGCGTATTGCCGGGCGGCACGTCGTTTGCCCGGCCTACGGTTTGTCGTTTTGTAGCCCCGGCAAGCGCAGCGCCGCCGGGGGTTACAGATCGCGCTTACTGCGGATACTCTTCCAGTAACGCATTCAGGCGATCGGCCATCAATTCCCCGCGCCATCCGGCAATCAGTTCCGGCGTGCCGTTTTGCGGTTTCAGCTTCCAGTGCGCGTTCAGCAGCTGGTTGATCTGACGGCGTGAGGCCAGCAGCTCGGCGCTGACTTTGCTCTCTGACGCCACCTCCTGCACCAGGGCCTTGATCGCCTTAAATGCTTTGCGATACCCTGGCATATCCATCAGATTCAGCAGCGGCTCCGGCAGCGCCTCATCCGGCAGTTGCTGAGCTTTCGCCACCAGCGCCAGCAGCGTTTTCCCGTGGAACCGGATCTCCGACCCCGAAAGCCCGATGCTGTCCAGCTCGCCCAGGCTGCCCGGCATGTACCGCGCCACGGCCCAGAGATGCTCCTCACGCACCACAAAATTCACCGCCAGGTCACGCTCGCGCGCCTTACGCAGACGCCAGTCTGCCAGCAGTTGCAGACAGGCCAGCTGACGGGTGCGCAGCTGCCAGGCGTTGGTGATGTCGCGCCACGCCTCTTTCGGGTCGGCGATCTCCTGACGACGCTGCTGCGTCATCTGGCACTCATTCAGCGCCGCAGCCAGCCAGCCGGAGGCTTCGGCCTCTTTCATCAATTGACTGGCGATGGGCAGCAGGTAGAACACATCCGCCGCCGCGTAGTCGAGCTGACGTTCGGTCAGCGGACGCGCCAGCCAGTCGGTGCGGGATTCGCTCTTGTCGATGACAAGGCCGGTATACTCTTCCACCATGGCAGCAAAGCCCCATGACAGTGGACGACCCGCAAACGCGGCGAGGATCTGGGTATCAATCAGCGGCTGCGGCATGATGCCGAAGGTGTTGAGGAAAACTTCCAGATCTTCACTGCCGGCATGCAGATATTTGGTGATGGCGGTGTCCAGCAGCAACTCACGCATCGGCGTCCAGTCGGTGATCCCCAGCGGATCGATAAGCGATACCCGTTTGCCGTCATACAGTTGGATGAGACCCAGCTGCGGGTAGTAAGTGCGGGTACGAACAAACTCGGTGTCCAGCGCGATGGCGGATGCATCGCGGGTGAGATCGCACAGCGAAGCCAGTTCGTCGTTGGTGGTGATCATCTGGTAATTCAAATCATTTTCTCTATGGTTTGCGCCCATAAAAAAACGCTGGCCAGGCCAGCGTTTCTGGGTGACTAACACGAAGCTCAGCCTTTATTGTCTACTTTGGCGCGCGCTTCGTCACGTAATTCTCGTCGTAATATCTTCCCGACGTTCGATTTTGGCAGTTCGTCGCGAAACTCCACCAGCTTCGGCACTTTGTAGCCGGTAAGATGGCGACGGCAGAAGGTGATCAGCGCGTCTTCGCTCAGGGCAGGATCTTTTTTCACCACAAAGATTTTTACCGTTTCGCCGCTGCTGCCTGCCGGTACCCCTACTGCGGCCACCTCCAGTACGCCGTTGTGCTGCATCACCACCTCTTCGATCTCGTTGGGATAGACGTTGAACCCGGAGACCAGGATCATATCTTTCTTACGATCGACGATGCGCAGGAAACCTTCGTCATCCATCACCGCGATGTCGCCGGTGTGCAGCCAGCCATCCTTGATGATTTCGTCGGTAGCGTCCGGGCGTTGCCAGTAACCCAGCATCACCTGCGGCCCTCTTACGCACAGCTCGCCAGGCTCGCCATGCGGCACTTCGTTATCGTCGTCATCCACCAGTTTAGCTTCGGTGGAGGGCACCGGCAGGCCAATGCTGCCGCTGTGATAGTCGATATCGTGCGGGTTTACGCTCACCAGCGGGGCGCACTCGGTCAGGCCATAGCCTTCAAGCAGGTACTGCCCGGTGAGCTTGACCCAGCGCTCGGCCACCGCCTGCTGCACCGGCATCCCGCCACCCGCTGACAGATGCAGGGTGGAGAAATCGAGCTGCTGGAACTCTTTATTATTGAGCAGCGCGTTAAACAGGGTGTTTACCCCGGTCATGGCGGTAAACGGATATTTCGCCAGCTCTTTCACCAGCCCCGGAATATCACGCGGGTTGGTGATTAGCACGTTCTGCCCGCCGAGTTCGATAAACAGCAGACAGTTCATGGTCAGGGCAAAAATGTGATACAGCGGCAGCGCAGTAATGACCAGCTCTTTGCCGCGATGCAGCAGCGGCCCGTAGGTGGCATTAACCTGTTCGAGGTTCGCCAGCATGTTGCGGTGGGTAAGCATCGCCCCTTTCGCCACGCCGGTTGTGCCGCCGGTATATTGCAGGAAGGCCAGATCCTGCGAGACGATCTCAGGCTTAACGTACTGCATCCGGTAGCCGGTGTGCAGCGCCTGGCGAAAAGAGATGGCATCCGGCAGGTGATATTTCGGCACCAGACGTTTGACATATTTGACGACGAAGTTAACCAGCGTCCCTTTGGCGGTGGAGAGCTGGTCGCCCATCCGCGTCAGGATGACGTGTTTGACCTGGGTCTTATCAACCACTTTTTCCAGCGTGTGGGCGAAGTTGGAGACAATCACAATCGCCGCGGCACCGCTGTCATTCAACTGATGTTCCAGCTCACGCGGAGTATAGAGCGGGTTGACGTTAACCACGATCATCCCGGCGCGCAGAATGCCGAACAGCGCCACCGGATACTGCAGCAGGTTGGGCATCATCAGCGCCACGCGATCGCCCTTCTGCAGGCCTAAGCCCTGTTGCAGATAGGCGGCAAAGGCCCGGCTGCGCTCTTCCAGTTTACGGAAGGTCATCACCTCGCCCATGTTCACAAACGCAGGCTGATCGGCGTAACGCGTTACGGAGTTTTCAAACAGTTCAACCAGGGATTGATAACGGTCAGGATTTATCTCTGCGGGAACATCCGCAGGATATCGGTTAAGCCAAACCTTCTTCACTACATCACCTCTGAAATGCGTGTTCGTCGTCATCACAACCCCGGTTAATAAACAAGTCGTTAACATAATATTAACTCAGCGTACCAGTTTATTTATTGTCCGGATTTAAGGTTGCGAAGCGCGTCACTATTTATTTTTCTTATTACCGTGGAAAAAACAAAACAGCGGACGGGCCGCTGTTTCTTAATTAAGAATAACAGTGACTTACTCTGTTACTATCGTTCGGACCTGAGCTTGACCGGGGCCATAGCCTGGCCATCCGCCGTAGCCGTAACCATAGCCATAACGCCATGGATGCGGTCCCCAGTACCAGGGGTCGGGTGGCGGCATCATCACCTGCTGCTGCACCCGCCAGCGTTTATAGCCGTTGGCCTGCATGGTCATGAATTTATAAGGCGTGTTGCCGACTTTACCCTGCTCTGCGCCGGTGATCGGTCCCACTACGGTGATCAGTTGTCCCCGGAAATCCACCGGATCGAGGAAGCCGTTAACATCGGCGTAGATACGGCCTCGTGAGGCTTCACCCAGCACCGGACGCGCACCGCTGTCGAGGGGAACGGTGGCAATCTCCAGACGGGTTTTCCCCTGCTGGTTGAGCACCTCCACGACTTTGCCGCCGAAACGCGCTTCCTGACCCACGTAGAGTTCCGGGGCGTTCATCACCCGGACCAGATCCTGCTGCGGCGTGGGGCTGCTGCCCTGGATGGCATCAGGTACGGATATACATCCCGTTAACGCCAGGGCCAGCGCCCCGACGGTCAGCAGACGAACGACATATTTTTGAACCGCCATGATGCGACTCCTTTTTCTCAGGCTCTTATACTGAGATTCACTCCCGGCCCGGAAGTTTCTTCCACGCTACGGTGTTTCGCAAATAAACCGGCTCGGCTTTCTCCACCGCCACGGTTTGCCCTGCCTCCAGCATCTGACAAGCGATGGGCAGCATATCTTCTGCGGCAGGTAACAGGACAGTGCCGTCCACCAGGGTCAGACCGCTCTCCTTTGCCATGTCAGGCCAGGCTGGCCAGCCGGTCCCGACGGTCGCCCACTCACCGGAAAGCTGCTTCATGCGCTCACCTGCCGCTTCCGGCGTGAGCACCGCTTCGCTCTCTTCCCCGTGCCAGACGCCCTGCTCATCACGGGTGTACTCCGCCCAGTAGACTTCGCCCATGCGGGCATCAATAGCCGCCAGCACGCGGGTCGCACCGGTACGGCGCCACGCCCCCTGCGCCATGGTCGCCAGGGTCGAGATGCCAATCATCGGCAGTTCAGCGCCCAGCGCCAGCCCCTGGGCAATGCCGATACCGATGCGAACGCCGGTAAAGCTGCCCGGACCACGGCCATAGGCCAGCGCATCGAGGTCGGTAAGAGAGGTATTGCCCTCGGTGAGGATCATCTTCACCAGAGGCAGGATACGTTGGGTGTGTTCCCGGGGGCACTCTTCGAAATGAGCAAAGGGAGTACCGTCATTCCACAGGGCAACGGAGCAAGCCTCCGTGGCGGTATCGATAGCCAGAATTCGCATGTATTGTCGCGCTCTCGCAGTGGTCAGTCACAAAAAGGGGCGCATTTTAGCACACCCACCAGCAAATTACTGCGTCTGCGACGCGGCAAGGAAACGCACGGCGCGATCGATATCCCGGGTACGTGGCGCCGGCGGCAGGCTGGCGATAAAGGTGGCGCCGTAAGGTCGCATGACCAGGCGGTTATCGCAGATCACCAGCACCCCGCGATCGTCCACGTCACGGATCAGGCGCCCCACTCCCTGCTTAAGAGTAATGACCGCATCCGGAAGCTGCACCTCATCAAACGGATCGCCTCCCCGCAGGCGGCAATCTTCCATCCGCGCCTTCAGCAACGGATCGTCCGGCGACGTAAAGGGCAGTTTGTCGATGATCACCAGCGACAGGGTATCGCCGCGCACGTCGACCCCTTCCCAGAAGCTACTCGTGGCCACCAGCAGGGCATTGCCGTGGCTGACAAACTGCTGCAGCAGCTGGCCTTTGCTGGTTTCACCCTGCAACAGTACCGGCAGCGTCATGGTGGCGCGGAACTGCTCCGCCAGATCGCGCATCATGGCGTGGGAGGTGCAGAGCATAAAGCAGCGACCATTGTTGGCCTCAATCATCGGCTTGAGCATCGCCGCCAGATGGCGGGCGGCGCCGGGCTGATTAGGCAGCGGCAGGTTGCGCGGCACGCAGAGCAGCGCCTGGGTGGCGTAATCAAACGGGCTCGGCAGCAGCAGGGATTTGGCCTCTGCGATGCCGAGACGTTCGGTGAAATGGTGCAGATCGTCGTTAACCGACAGCGTGGCGGAGGTAAAGATCCAGCTACCCGGCTTCTGCGCCATCACATCCTGGAATTTATCGGCCACGGTGAGCGGCGTCAGCGCGAGGGTGAAATGGCGCGAGTTGCATTCGTACCAGTAGCTGTAGCCGGGCTGGTTAAATTCTTTCAGCCGTTTCAGGCGCGCGCGGTAGAGCGTGGCGCGTTCAAAGGCGGCATCCAGCAGCGCCGAACGGCCGAGGGAGAGCTTCGCCACGTCGTAACAGAGCTCCAGGGCATCATCCAGCAGCAGCAGCGCGCGCTGAATATGCTGATCGGCCAGCAGTTCGCGCAGGTTGCCACGAAAACCCGGATCGCCAAGCTGCATGCGAAAATCCTGCGTACTCTGCGCCAGGCGGTCGGCGCACTTCTGTAGCTGCTGGGTATCTTTCAGTTCGGTGCGGTAGGCGATGGTAAAATCTTTCGCCAGATCCAGCAGCTGGCGGCTGGAGAGCGACTGGCCGAAATACTGGCTGGCGATATCGGGGAGCTGATGGGCTTCGTCGAAGATCAGCACCTCGGCTTCGGGGATCAGCTCACCAAAACCGCTCTCTTTCACCACCATGTCCGCCAGGAAGAGGTGATGGTTCACCACCACCACGTCGGCCTCCATCGCCGTTTTACGCGCTTTGACCACAAAACAGTCTTTATAGAGCGGACAGTCGCTGCCCAGACAGTTGTCGTTGGTGCTGGTGACCAGCGGCCAGGCAGGAGAGTCTTCGGCGACGCTGGCGCAGGTACTGATATCGCCATCCTGGGTCTGGTTGGCCCAGCTGCGCAGGATGATCACATCGCTGAGGGTCTGTACCGGAAGATCGCCGCCCGCGAGCGCCTGCTGTTCGAGCCGCTCAATACAGAGATAGTTGGAGCGCCCTTTCAGCAGGGCCAGACGGCCTTTATATTTCAGGGCTTTGGCGACGGTGGGCAGATCGCGGCTGTAGAGCTGATCCTGCAACGCTTTCGAACCGGTGGAGATGATCACCTTTTTCTTCGTGCGCAGCGCTGGCGCCAGATAGGCGTACGTTTTACCGGTGCCGGTCCCCGCCTCTACCACCAGTGGCTGGGCGCTGTCGATCGCCTCGGCTACCGCGTGCGCCATCTGGCGCTGCGGTTCGCGCGGCTTGAAGCCGGGAATTGCCTTTGCTAACTGTCCGTCTGCTGCGAAATCGTCTGCCACTCTGCCCCCTGTAATTTTGCACAGGGATTATGTCAGGCCGATCGTCCTGGCGCCAGTCGAGAGTGACGCAGGCAAAACAATATGGCAGTCTTGCCCGCAGAAAGTCACCATAACGAGGAAACGTGTATGACAATTGTGCGCATTGATGCCGAAGCCCGCTGGTCAGATGTAGTGATCCACAACCAGACCCTCTACTACACCGGCGTACCGGAAAACCTGGATGCCGACGCCTATGAGCAGACCGCCAATACCCTGGCGCAGATTGACGCAGTGCTGGAAAAACAGGGCAGCGACAAATCCCGCATTCTGGATGCGACCATTTTCCTTGCCAGTAAAGAGGATTTTGCGGCGATGAACAAAGCCTGGGACGAGTGGGTGGTGGCGGGTCACGCGCCTGTCCGCTGCACGGTACAGGCGACGCTGATGAAGCCGCAGTATAAGGTTGAGATTAAAATTATCGCTGCGGTGTAAGGGCGTTACTCCTCTTCATCATCCTCAAAACGCGCCACGATCCGCTCGCCGGTATGGGTGGCGCGAAGCTCTTCTGCCACCTGAGAAATTGCCTGCCCGCTGCTCATCCCCTGGGACATCAGCTCCTGTATGCGCTCGACGGCCTTTTGCTGCTGCTCGTGGCTCAGTGAAGGTAAACCTGCAAACATTGTCAACTCCTGCTAAATTATTGGCGCTAATTATTTCACGCTGCCCGGTTGTTTACCACCCATGAACTCGCTATCCCCCACTGTTATGACATTACCGTGGCGTCCTGACGCCGCAGAATTCTGGTTTGCTCCGCTCAGCCATCTGCCGTGGGCCATGCTGCTGCACTCGGGCCATGCGGATCACACCTACAGTCGCTTTGACATTCTGGTCGCTGACCCGCGCAGCACACTGGTGACGCACGGAGCGGATACGCTGATCGACGGGGTTCATTCTGACGCCTGCCCGCTGAGTTTGTTGCAGCAGGCCCTTGATGAGATGGGCCTGCCCTGCATGCCTGACCCGGACCTCCCCTTCCAGGGCGGCGCGCTGGGGCTGTTCGGCTATGACCTTGGCCGCCGCTTCGAAAAGCTACCGGAACGGGCCTTGCGTGATATCACCCTGGCGGATATGGCGGTGGGCCTGTATGACTGGGCGATAATCGTCGATCACCACAAAGAGCGGGTGTCGCTGGTCTGTCATGGCGATGTACAGGCGCGGCTGGCCTGGCTTGAAGCACAGCGCCCCCCTGAGAACGTACCTGCATTCCGGTTGACCTCCGGCTGGCAGGCCAATATGACCGCGGCGGAGTACAACGACAAATTTGAGCGCGTGCAGGCCTTCCTGCACAGCGGCGACTGCTATCAGGTGAATCTGGCCCAGCGTTTCCAGGCCCGCTACGAGGGCGACGAATGGCAGGCGTTTACCCGGCTGAACGCCAACAACCGCGCCCCCTTCAGCGCCTTTTTGCGTCTTGAAGAGGGGGCGATCCTGAGCCTCTCCCCGGAGCGTTTTATCCACCTTGCGGAAGGCACCATCCAGACCCGTCCCATTAAAGGCACCCTGCCGCGGCTGGCGGATGCCGAGGCGGATCGCCAGCAGGCTGAGAAGCTCGCCGCCTCGCCGAAAGACAGAGCCGAGAATCTGATGATTGTCGATCTGATGCGCAATGATATTGGCCGGGTGGCGGAGCCGGGAAGCGTGCGGGTGCCGGAGCTGTTCGTGGTGGAGCCCTTCCCCGCCGTGCATCATCTGGTGAGCACCATCACCGCCCGCCTGCCGCAAGCGCAGACCGCGTGCGATCTGCTGCGCGCCGCGTTTCCCGGCGGGTCGATCACCGGCGCGCCAAAAGTGCGGGCGATGGAGATCATCGACGAACTGGAGCCGCATCGCCGGAACGCATGGTGCGGCAGCATCGGCTATATCAGCCTCTGCGGCGGCATGGATACCAGCATCACCATTCGCACCCTGACGGCGGTGGAGGGGCAGCTCTACTGTTCCGCAGGCGGTGGCATTGTGGCTGACAGCCAGGCCGGGGCGGAATATCAGGAAACGTTTGATAAAGTAAATCGTATTCTGCAACAACTGGAGTGCTAACTGGTGAATACTCACGACCTGACCCTCGACCATTTTTTATCGCGTTTTCAGCTGTTGCGCCCGCAGGTGAACAGCACGTCGCTGAACCAGCGTCAGGCGGCAGTATTGATCCCGGTGGTGCGCCGGGAGCAGCCGGGCCTGCTGTTGACCCGGCGCTCGGCGAAGCTGCGTAAACATGCCGGTCAGGTGGCCTTTCCCGGCGGCGCGGTGGACAGCACCGACGCCTCATTAATTGCCGCCGCCCTGCGTGAAGCCGAGGAAGAGGTGGCGATCCCGCCGCACAAGGTCGAAGTGATTGGCGTCCTGCCGCCGGTGGACAGCGTTACTGGCTTTCAGGTCACGCCGGTGGTGGGGATTATTCCGCCGGATCTGCACTATCACGCCAGCGAGGACGAAGTGGAGTCGGTCTTTGAAATGCCGCTGGCGGAAGCCCTGCGTCTGGGCCGTTATCATCCGCTCGATATTCATCGCCGTGGCCACGATCATCGGGTGTGGCTCTCCTGGTATGAGCATTATTTTGTCTGGGGCATGACGGCGGGAATAATTCGTGAGCTGGCGCTGCAGATCGGCCTGAAACCTTGACTATACTTTACATTCGCCTCTTTTTTGCGCCTTTGCGATCGGCCTCCCGCTATTAGTTTATCAGGCGTTAATCATTAGTTTAATTCATGTGAATAGTTAAGCTGACGACAGGGTTCCCTCTTACACTATGCGAAGTTATTACATCGTTACTGGAAACCCGGTAACCCTGTCAGGAGTGTTAAAGTGATTAGTATATTCGACATGTTCAAAGTGGGGATTGGTCCCTCTTCTTCCCACACTGTCGGGCCGATGAAGGCCGGTAAACAGTTCGTCGATGACCTGGTCGAAAAAGGATTACTGGATAGCGTTACCCGCGTGGCTGTAGACGTTTACGGTTCACTGTCGCTTACGGGTAAAGGCCACCACACCGATATCGCCATTATTATGGGTCTGGCCGGGAATATGCCGGACACCGTAGATATTGACGCCATTCCGGCGTTTATTCGCGACGTGGAAACGCGCGGTCGTCTGCTGCTGGCGAATGGCCGGCATGAAGTCGATTTCCCGCAGGACGACGGCATGCGTTTTCGCAGCGACAACCTCTCCCTGCATGAAAACGGGATGCAGATCCACGCCTTTAGCGGCGAGAAACTGGTCTACAGCAAGACCTACTACTCCATCGGCGGCGGCTTCATCGTCGATGAAGAGCATTTCGGCCAGGACGTCACGGGCGACGTAAAGGTGCCTTACCCGTTCAAATCGGCGACAGAAATGCTGAATTACTGTAAGGAGACTGGCCTGTCCCTCTCCGGCATGGTGATGCAGAACGAGCTGGCGCTGCACAGCAAGAAAGAGATTGAAGACTATTTCGCCAACGTCTGGCAGACCATGCGCGCCTGTATCGATCGCGGTATGAATACGGAAGGGGTACTGCCTGGCCCACTGCGCGTGCCGCGTCGTGCCTCCGCCCTGCGCCGGATGCTGGTCACGACGGATAAGTACTCCAACGATCCGATGAACGTGGTGGACTGGGTCAACATGTTTGCCCTCGCGGTGAACGAAGAGAACGCTGCCGGTGGCCGCGTGGTGACCGCACCGACCAACGGTGCCTGCGGGATCGTTCCGGCAGTGCTGGCCTACTACGATCACTTTATCGAATCGGTAAGCCCGGATATCTATATTCGCTACTTCCTCGCCGCAGGCGCGGTGGGTGCGCTGTATAAGATGAATGCCTCCATTTCCGGCGCTGAGGTTGGCTGTCAGGGTGAAGTGGGCGTGGCCTGTTCCATGGCGGCAGCCGGTCTGGCTGAGCTGCTGGGCGCCAGCCCGGAGCAGGTATGCGTGGCCGCCGAGATCGGCATGGAACATAACCTCGGTCTGACCTGTGACCCGGTTGCCGGTCAGGTGCAGGTGCCATGTATTGAGCGTAACGCGATTGCCTCCGTAAAAGCGATCAACGCCTCCCGTATGGCGATGCGCCGTACCAGCGAACCGCGCGTCTCGCTGGATAAGGTGATCGAAACCATGTACGAAACCGGTAAAGATATGAACGCCAAATACCGCGAAACGTCCCGCGGCGGTCTGGCCATTAAGGTGCAGTGCGACTAAGACGCTGAAAGCGCTTCTGCGACTTTCGTCTTTCATGCTTTAAACGCCCATCTGATAGGGATGGGCGAATTTCATCCCCTTTCCTCGTTACCTGAAATAATGCCGACTACACTAGCCAGGTTGCCACGGGCATCTGCGCCAGTGGCTCTTCGGGTGACCGTGGCATGCAAACAACGCACAGGATAATTAAAAATTATCACCGCAAACGGGTAATCGTTTGCCTCCTGCTGTCCCTTTCCACTCTCGTTTGCACGCTAATTATCGGCTTTATTTCACAGCGCAATTTAAATCAGCAGACCACCGTGGCCTTTGTCTCCCATGCTGTCGATACGCTGGATAAGATCCTGCAACCGCTGGAGACGGGACGCGAGGTGGTACAACCGCTTATCGGCCTGCCCTGCGTGGAGGTCAACTTTTTACTGCGCAAGCACGCCGCCTCCCTGCAAACCGTGCGCTCAATCGGCCTGATTAAAGACGGCATTCTCTATTGCTCAAGCATGTTCGGTGACCGCGATATCCCCATCAGCCAGTTTCAGCCCCTGCTGCCCGCCGCGCAGCCCTTACTGCTCCTGACCACAGACCAGCCGCTGATGAAAGGCAGCCCGGTGCTGATCCAATGGTATCCGGCGCCCGGCCAGAGTGAGGATGGCATCATGGAGATTGTGAATATCGATCTTATCGCCCGGATGCTGCTGGAGCCCCAGCTGCCGCTCATCAGCGACGTTAACCTCAGCGTCGGCGGTAAGTACCTGAACCATGAGCGCCAGCTTTCGGACAGGCTGGTGACAGACGCTGGCGACAACGTTTACCAGCAGGCTTCCCTCAACTTTCCTTTCATCATCACCGTCAACGGCCCGGGGCTGACCGCGCTGGCGCTGAAAAATCTGCCGTCGCAGCTGCCGCTGGCGGTGATATTCAGCATGCTGGTGGGGTATATCGCCTGGCTTGCCACCGCCAGTCGCATGAGCTTTACCCGGGAGATCAACTTTGGCCTGGCCTCCGGTGAGTTTGAGCTCTTTTGCCAGCCGCTGATCGATGCCAAAAAACAGGATTGCGTCGGCGTGGAAATTCTTCTGCGCTGGAATAATCCGCGGCAGGGGTGGATCGCCCCGGATATTTTTATTCCACTGGCGGAGGAGCATAACCTGATTGTCCCCCTCACCCGCTACGTGCTTATCGAAACCGTCCGCCATCTGGCGATGTTTCCTACCGCGCCGGGCTTTCATATTGGGATCAACGTCGCGGCCAGCCATTTCCGTGACGGCACTCTGCTTCATGACCTGAACCGCGTCTGGTTCAGCGCCGAGCCCGCGCAGCAGCTAGTCATTGAATTAACCGAGCGCGATTCCCTGCTGGAGATGGACTACACCATGGTAGAGGCGTTACATCAGAAAGGGGTGAAGCTGGCGATTGACGATTTTGGTACCGGGAGCAGTTCGCTTTCGTGGCTGGAGAAACTCAATCCGGAAGTGCTGAAAATTGATAAATCTTTTACCGCCGCCATCGGCACGGATGCCGTCAACTCAACGGTGACAGACATTATTATCGCCCTGGCCCAGCGTCTGAATATTGAACTGGTGGCTGAAGGGGTGGAAAACAGCGACCAGGCGAGCCATCTGCGCCTGCACGGGGTGGATATCCTTCAGGGATTTTTGTACGCGCGGCCGATGCCACTGCGGGATTTCCCGCAGTGGCTGGCGGAGAGTTCACCTCCGCCAGCCTCTCATAACGGCGATATGATGCCGTCGGCTCCGTAATTACTCTTCTTCGTCGTGGGCGGACTGTTCTTTAACAATGCGCACCAGATCAACGCGGTAATCGTTGGCGGTCACGATGGTTATCTTCAGCGGCGGCAGCTCAAGCACATCACCGGCTCGCGGAATTTGACCGTTCACGGCAATCACCAGACCGGCCACCGTCGCGATATCTTCATCGTGGTTGGTCAGGTGTTCCAGCCCCAGCGTATGTTGCAGGGCATGCAGATCCGTGGTGCCTTTGACCAGCCAGCCATCATTATCGTTAACGATCTCCGGCGTTTCGTCGGCATCCGGGAACTCACCGGCAATCGCTTCAAGAACATCCAGCGGCGTAACCAGACCCTGCACCACGCCAAACTCGTTGGTCACGATAACAAAGCTACCCCGGGCACGGCGCAGTACGCCAAGCAGGTTGATCGGGTCGAGCGTTTCCGGCACCACGATAGCAGGCGATGCGGCGGCAATGGCCTCAACGTCCACGCCCTCTTCCAGTGCCACCAGCATCTCTTTGGCACGAACCACGCCAATGATCTCATCCAGCTCGCCGCGACACACCGGGAACAGGCTGTGCGGAGAGGAGAGCAGCTGCTGGCGGATTTCCGTCACGCTCAGTCTGGCATCGACCCAGCTGATTTCACCGCGCGGGGTCATGATGCCGCGCAGGGAACGCGAGGCCAGGGACAGCACGCCGTTAATCATATAGCGCTCTTCTTCAACAAAGGCGCCTTCCGGAACCGGCACCGGGACATGGTTATCGCTGTCCTGCTGTGCTTTGGCTTCGCGGCGGCCACCCATCAGACGCAAAATCGCATCAGCGGTCCGGGCACGCAGCGGCTGGTTCGACTGCTGGCGAATAAAGTTGCGACGGGCAATCTGGTTAAACAGCTCTATAATGATGGAGAAACCAATTGCGGCGTACAGATAGCCTTTCGGAATATGGAAGCCGAAACCTTCTGCCACCAGGCTCAAACCGATCATCAGCAGGAAGCTCAGACAGAGCACCACCACGGTCGGATGCTGGTTAACGAATCGCGTCAACGGCTTCGAGGCGAGTAGCATCACCGCCATCGCGATGATCACGGCCGCCATCATCACCGGCAGATGATTCACCATACCGACAGCGGTAATGACCGCGTCGAGGGAGAAGACCGCGTCCAGTACCACGATTTGCAGTACCACTACCCAGAAGCTGGCATAGCCTTTACCGTGTCCGTCGTCGTGCTGGCGGTTTTCCAGCCGTTCATGGAGCTCGGTTGTGGCTTTGAAGAGCAGGAATATCCCCCCCAGCAGCATGATCAGGTCGCGCCCTGAGAAGGTGAAGTTGAAGGCAGTGAACAGCGGTTGCGTAAGCGTAACCATCCATGAGATCACCGACAGCAGCGCAAGACGCATAATCAGCGCCAGCGACAGACCGATTAAACGTGCTTTATCACGTTGTTTAGGTGGAAGTTTATCCGCAAGGATCGCGATAAACACGAGGTTATCGATACCGAGAACGATCTCAAGTACCACCAGCGTGAGCAATCCTACCCAGATTTGCGGGTCCATTAAGAATTCCATGACAAGCTCCTGCTAAAGGAATGGCAAAACGGCGCCGCGAAAAGGTCGGGCGAAGCGGTAAAGAACGTAAACAGTGAGTGGCGCGAATCGCCGATAAGGCTGGCCAGAGCTGGCCGGGTGTGTGACTGGCGTCGGTGACGGTCCATACAGTGGGCTACTGCCCCATACTCCTGACAATTAAACGGATGGTAAACATATCAGAGACCTGAGCTCTTTGGCAAAGATTTACTTTCCTTTGCAAACAGATGTTTCCGTGCTTTTTTTGATCACAGAAATATCTCATTGGCTTAGGCTAAATTACGGATCTTCATCACATAAATTATTTTTTCGATGTCTAAAATAAATCGCGTAAGTCTTAGTTAATTGAACTCTAACCCTTATCTGAATCGATTCGTTCTTTCGAAGATGATCTCTAATGCTCCTCTCACCCGGGGGCATTAACGATAATAAAAGGAGGTAGCAAGTGACTATTGCTATTGTTATAGGCACACATGGTTGGGCTGCAGAGCAGTTACTTAAAACCGCAGAAATGCTTTTAGGCGAACAGGAAAACGTCGGTTGGATCGATTTCGTTCCCGGTGAAAATGCTGAGACGCTGATAGAAAAATATACCGCTCAACTGGCAAATCTGGATACCAGTAGCGGCGTGCTGTTCCTTGTTGATACCTGGGGCGGCAGTCCGTTTAACGCGGCAAGCCGCATTGTGGTTGATAAAGAGCAGCATGAGGTTGTTGCCGGGGTTAACATCCCCATGTTGGTCGAAACGCTGATGGCCCGCGATGACAACCCAAGCTTTGACGAGCTGGTTGCCCTGGCTGTCGAAACCGGTCGTGAAGGCGTGAAAGCGCTGAAAGCGAAACCTACAGAAAACGTCGCTCCGGCGGCGGCCCCTGCCCCGGCTGCTGCCCCGAAAGCCGCCGCCCCGCTTAAGCCGATGGGCCCGAACGATTACATGCAGATTGGCCTGGCGCGTATCGACGACCGTCTGATTCACGGCCAGGTGGCTACCCGCTGGACCAAAGAGACCAACGTCCAGCGCATCATTGTGGTCAGCGATGAAGTCGCCGCTGATACGGTTCGTAAAACTCTCCTTACCCAGGTGGCCCCGCCGGGCGTAACCGCGCACGTGGTGGATGTCGCCAAGATGATCCGCGTTTACAACAACCCGAAATATGCGGGTGAGCGTGTGATGCTGCTGTTTACCAACCCAACAGATGTCGAACGTATTGTTGAGGAAGGGGTAAAAATCACCTCCGTGAACATCGGTGGTATGGCTTACCGTCAGGGCAAAACGCAGGTGAACAATGCGGTGTCGGTGGACGAAAAAGATATCGAAGCGTTCAGGAAACTTAACGATCGCGGGATCGAGCTTGAAGTCCGTAAAGTCTCTACCGACCCGAAACTGAAAATGATGGATCTGATCAGCAAAGTGGCGAAATAAGCCGGCGCTGGTTGACAAATTTCACACTTAAGTCTGTTAAAGCTATAGGAGAAGTACAATGGAGATTACCACTCTTCAGATTGTGCTGGTGTTCATCGTCGCGTGTATAGCGGGTATGGAATCCGTACTAGATGAATTTCAGTTTCACCGTCCGCTGGTCGCCTGTACGTTAATCGGCGCCGTTCTCGGCGATATGAAAACCGGTATCATCATCGGTGGTACCCTGGAAATGATCGCCCTGGGCTGGATGAACATCGGTGCGGCCGTTGCGCCGGATGCGGCTCTCGCCTCCATCATCTCTACCGTGCTGGTCATCGCCGGCCATCAAAATATCGGTGCCGGTATCGCGCTGGCTATCCCACTGGCTGCAGCAGGCCAGGTTCTGACCATCATCGTGCGTACTATCACCGTTGCATTCCAGCATGCGGCAGATAAGGCGGCGGAGAATGGCAACCTGACGGCGCTGTCGTGGATCCATGTCTCGTCCCTGTTCCTGCAGGCCATGCGTATCGCTATCCCGGCGGTTATCGTGGCAATCTCCGTCGGTACCAGTGAAGTCCAGGGCATGCTGAACGCCATTCCTGAAGTGGTCACCAGCGGTCTGAACATTGCAGGCGGCATGATCGTGGTCGTCGGTTATGCGATGGTCATCAACATGATGCGCGCAGGCTACCTGATGCCGTTCTTCTATCTCGGCTTCGTTACCGCGGCATTCACCAACTTCAACCTGGTGGCACTGGGTGTGATTGGTGCGGTAATGGCTATCCTCTACATCCAGCTCAGCCCGAAATATAACCGCGTAGCCGGTAGTGCACAGGTTGCTGGTAATAACGATCTCGATAACGAACTGGACTAGCAGGTGAGCGAAATGGTTGATATGACTAAAACTACCCCTCAGAAAAAACTGACTTCGGGTGATATTCGTGGCGTGTTTATCCGTTCAAACCTGTTCCAGGGTTCATGGAACTTCGAACGTATGCAGGCGCTGGGCTTCTGCTTCTCTATGGTACCGGCAATCAAACGTCTGTATCCCGAGAACAACGAAGCGCGTCGTCAGGCGATTAAACGTCACCTGGAATTCTTCAACACCCATCCTTACGTTGCAGCGCCGGTTCTGGGCGTAACGCTGGCGATGGAAGAGCAGCGTGCTAACGGCGCAGAGATTGACGATGGTGCCATCAACGGTATCAAAGTGGGTCTGATGGGGCCGCTGGCGGGCGTAGGTGACCCGATCTTCTGGGGTACCGTGCGTCCGGTCTTCGCCGCGCTCGGTGCGGGTATCGCCATGAGCGGCAGCCTGCTGGGTCCTCTGCTCTTCTTTATCCTGTTTAACGTGGTACGTCTGGCAACCCGTTACTACGGCGTGGCCTATGGCTACCGTAAGGGCGTGGATATCGTCCAGGATATGGGCGGCGGCTTCCTGCAGAAACTGACTGAGGGGGCGTCAATCCTCGGCCTGTTTGTCATGGGGGCGCTGGTTAACAAGTGGACGCACGTTAACATCCCGCTGGTGGTGTCAACCATCACCGGTCAGGATGGCCAGACCCGTGTGACCACCGTGCAAACCATTCTTGACCAGCTGATGCCGGGCCTGGTGCCGCTGCTGCTGACCTTTGCCTGTATGTGGCTGCTGCGTAAAAAGGTCAATGCGCTGTGGATCATCGTCGGCTTCTTCGTTATCGGTATCGTCGGTTACGCTATCGGTCTGCTGGGTCTGTAATTTTTTTGTGAATACACCGGGGGCATGAACGTCCCCGTTTTTTTATCCGGAGGATGAATGACGGTCACGGACATCGTACTGGTTGTCTTTATTGTTGCCCTTCTGGCGTATGCCCTCTACGACGAATTGATCATGCCCCGCCGCAACGGCGCGACGTTGCTCTCAATCCCCCTTCTGCGCCGCGGTCGCGTTGATGCCATCATCTTTACCGGTCTGCTGCTGATCCTTATCTATAACAACGTGATGAGCCAGGGGGCATTACTGACCACATGGTTATTATCTGCCCTGGCATTAATGGGGTTTTACCTGTTCTGGATCCGGGCGCCGAAAATAATCTTCAAATCCACTGGATTCTTTTTCGCCAATGTCTGGATAGAATATAACCGCATTAAAGAGATGAATTTATCAGAAGACGGCGTGCTGGTGATGCAATTAGAGCAGCGACGTTTGCTTATCCGGGTAAGAAATATTGACGATCTGGAGAAGATATACAAATTATTGGTTAAGACTCAATAAGATACAAAAATAGCACTGGCTATATTTCGCTATGTTTTTCACAGTGTTATATAGCCAAAGCTATATTATTACGCGACATTTACGGGCTATTATTAACGTTATCTTCACATCAATTTCTAAATGAAAATCGTTATCAAAAACTAATCTGAATAATACTCCCCTGTAGTTGTTTTATATTCTCAAAATATGTTAAGGTTGCGCCCGTCGTTGGGGAGTAGCCGATTTCCGGTTTAACGGAAATGTACGTGTCAACATACTCGTTGCAAAACGTGGCACGTACGGATTTTTCTGCACAGCAGAAGGATCAGGCGAGACCATAGACGCATCGACTGCTGTTTACTGGGGGCAGTGATGTGTCATATGGATATCCCCGGTCTGGACGCGCTGATGAACCTCTCTGCAACACTTCTCCTGGCCTTTGGCATGTCGATGGATGCATTCGCCGCTTCCATGGGCAAAGGTGCCACGCTGCATAAACCTAAGTTCTCTGAAGCCCTGCGTACCGGTCTTATCTTTGGTGCTATCGAAACCCTGACCCCGCTGATTGGCTGGGGGCTGGGGATGCTCGCCAGCCAGTTCGTGCTGGAGTGGAACCACTGGATCGCCTTTATACTTCTGACCTTCCTCGGCGGACGTATGGTTATCGAAGGCATTCGGAATGATGTCGAGGACGATGAGCCGATTCAGCGTCACGGCTTCTGGCTGCTGGTGACAACCGCTATAGCTACCAGTCTGGATGCGATGGCGGTCGGCGTCGGCCTGGCTTTCCTGCAGGTCAACATCATTGCCACCGCGCTGGCGATTGGCTGCGCGACCTTTATTATGTCTACCCTGGGCATGATGATTGGCCGTTTTATTGGCCCGCTGTTAGGGAAACGCGCCGAGATCCTCGGCGGTATCGTCTTGATCGGCATTGGCGCACAAATTATGTGGAGCCACTTCGCCGGTTAACTGACTCGCTGCCAGCAGTGGATACTAAAATCGGTCTGGCAGCTGAAATGCGTCTGTTTTGCCAGCGCCTCCCACACCTCCGGCTTTGCCCGCCATGCAAACGGGGTCATCTGCAAAAGCGCTACCGCCTCTTTTCCAGTCACTGACATGTTATAGGCCAGCGACAGCGCCTCTTTCAGGGCAAAACCCTCCAGCTGCTCCGAATGCGGCGCATGCAGCAGAACTTCACTGTAAATCAGCTCTTTCAGCTCCATCAGGTGACGCGGTCCTGGCGTCACGGTGATCACCCAGCCGCCCTCTTTTACCACCCGCGCCAGCTCCTCGCCTTTGCAGGGGGCGTAGATGCGGACTACCGCATCCATACTGTTCTCTTCAAAAGGCAGACGATGGCTGGAGGCCACACAGAACGTCACCTCTGAATAGCGTTTAGCCGCCGCGCGGATGGCAGATTTTGAGACATCCAGACCAAAGGTGGTCGCGCCCTTTTCCTGCGCGGTTTGGGCAAAGGCCGATGTGTAATAGCCTTCGCCACAGCCAATATCAAGCAGCGAGGTCGCGCCATCCGGCAGCAAGGCCGCCAGCTTACCGGCTACCGCGTCACGCAGGGGCTGATAGTGTCCGGCATCGAGAAAGGCCCTGCGCGCCTGCATCATCTCTGCACTGTCGCCCGGATCGCGCGATCGCTTGTGCTGGACCGGCAGCAGATTGACATAGCCCTCTTTCGCCATATCGAACCGATGCCCCTGTGGGCAGGCGTAACTTTTATCCGTATGGGCGAGCGGCGCGTGGCAAAGAGGACAGCAGAATGTCATGGGAACTCCGGGCAATCATAAAGGGCGAAAGTGTACCGCTAATCGCCCTGCTATAAAACGGCCTTAACGCATTACGATGAGGTGGCTGGAATCGGCCGGGAGTCCATCCGGCTTGATGTTTTCGATGCGCAGCACGTCGCCCATAATCTGGCTGAAAACCGGTGCCGAAACCGCCCCGCCGTAATAGGCGCCGTTTTGCGGATCGTTAATCACCACCGCCAGGGCAAATACAGGGCGGCTGGCGGGCGCGACGCCGGCAGTATAGGCCACATATTTGTCGACATAATTACCGCCATCGTCGATTTTCTTCGCGGTGCCGGTTTTCACCGCCACCCGGTAGTCGCGCACCGCGGCTTTGATGCCGCCCCCACCCGGCAGCGCCACGCTTTCCATCATATGTTCCACCTCCTTCACAATCGACGCGGGCATCACCTGGGTACCGATAACCGGCGGATCGATGCGGGTGATAGAGAGTGGACGCTCCAGGCCATAGCTGCCGATGGTGGCGTAGACGTGGGCGAGCTGCAACGGCGTGACCATCAGGCCGTAGCCGAAGGCAAAGGTGGCGCGATCGAGCTGGCTCCAGAATTTACGCTCCGGCAGCAGGCCGCTGCTCTCCCCCGTCAATCCGAGACCGGTGGAACGACCAAAACCAAACCCGTGGTAGGTATCCAGCAGCCGCTGGATCGGCATCGCCAGCGACAGGCGCGACACACCCGTGTCGCTCGATTTTTGCAGAATGCCGGTCAGCGTCAGCTCCGGGTAGTAACCGACGTCGCGGATACGGTGTCCGGCCAGGGTATAAGGATGGGTGTCGATCACGCTGTCTGGCTGCACCAGCCCCTGCTGCAGGGCTGTCATTAGCACCAGCGGCTTAACGGTAGAGCCGGGTTCAAAGGTGTCGCTGATGGCACGATTACGAAAATCGTTCAGCGTGGCACCCTCGCGGTTATTGGGATTGAAATCCGGGTAGTTGGCCATCGCCAGGATCTCCCCAGTCTGGATGTTGATCAGCACCGCTGCCCCCGACTCCGCTTTATTCCAGGCGACAGCATTGTCCAGCGCATCTTCCGTAATCGTCTGCAGCCGTTCATCAATGCTTAACTGGATGTTGTGCGCCGGAACGGGCGGTACTTCGGTAATATTTTCGATCACGCGTCCGTAGCGATCCTCACGCACGCGGCGCAGACCGGGTTTGCCGGTGAGCTGGGCATTAAAACTTTTCTCGATCCCTTCGATGCCCTGACCGTCGATATTGGTAAAGCCGATCAGGTTAGCTGCCACGTGTCCGGCCGGGTAAAAACGGCGCGACTCATCACGCAGGCTGATACCAGGCAGCCGGAGTTTAGCGATCCACTGGGCCTGAGCCGGATCCACCTGGCGGGCCAGATAGATAAAACGGCCATATGGATTGCTGTTGATGCGCGCCGCAAGCGTGGGGAGCGACAGATGCAGCGCACTGGCTAATGCCTGCCAACGCGTGTCAAAACCCACTCCCCCTTTTGCCAGCACCGTTTTCGGATCCGCCCACACGGCCCGCACCGGCACACTCACGGCCAGCGGTCTCCCCTCCCTGTCCATAATCATCCCTCTGGGGGCATTGATGGCGACCTCGCGCAGGGAGCGCATATCCTCCTGCTTAACCAGCGGATCGGGTTTAACGATCTGCAACCAGGCGACACGACCAAGAAGAAAGAGAAGGCTGCCTAAAATCACCAGACAGAGGAGAGCAAAACGTAACGGGGTGAAGTTTGCTGCGGGATTGACGGGTTTCTTTTTCACCAGGGCTCCAGGGCTGAGTAACAACGCCCTGATTTAACGGCAAATTTGAGCCGCGAGGGTGAAAACAATGCTAATACTCTCGCAGCTTTGAAACAAACTGCTAACAGCGACGCATGTGGTAACACTTTGAAAAATATCCATTAAAAAGCCCCGCACAGGCGAGGCTTTATATCTCTGCAACTGAAACGTCGTGACGCTTCAGATCAGGCAGGGGTTCGATCAGATAGCGGTTACGTTAACAGCAGCCGGACCTTTCTGGCCGTCCTGAATTTCGAACTCAACGTTCTGGCCTTCAGCCAGAGTTTTGAAGCCGTTACCCTGGATTGCAGAGAAATGTACGAATACATCTTTGCTGCCGTCAGCAGGAGTAATGAAACCAAAACCTTTAGACTCGTTGAACCACTTAACTTGACCTTTGATCTTTGCCATTTGCAAAATTCCTTAGAATGTTTTCTTAGCCCGTGGGCATTAACTGAGATAAAACTGAGACATTACTGCATGAGGCACTAATATAAGGTTCGGCAGAGAAGCGGTATTCAACGACAACGTGTTTACTCAGGACTTCTTTACTGAAAATGCCACACATAAACAGAACTGTACCTCGTTTGACCCAAACCGTGTTATCACATACAACTTAAATAATGGCAAGCCATTTTTAAAGGTGTCTCGATCAGCCGCACAAATTCCGAGACTGACTTGCCACAATCTGCACAGTAATGCACGTTCAGTGTATACCAGACCAAAATGTTGCCTGCCCAGTCGCTGTCAGGATAAGCGCTGTTATCAAAGACTTTTTTACATTAGCTCAATAACTTCATATCGTCCAGCAAGCGCGCCAGAATTTCTGTGGTCGCTATTTCATTTAGAACTTTTCGTGAAAAGTTATGCTGAATTGATCGTAACGACAAGGGATTGTTTCAGGAAAAAAACATTGTATATCGGTTCGCTTGTTTAAGTTATATACACCTAAACCGGTAATCCGCTATGCACCAAAATAATGATATTTTTATGAACCTGCCTCAAAAAAAGGCAATCAAAACGTTTCGATTAAAATAAAATATGACAACCGTCGATTTAATAAAAAATATTCGCTAATTGAACAAGTATTCGTTTACAAGGATAAATATTGACCAATGCGCAGCGGATGAAAGTTATCGCTGCGCGGGGATAACTCTGCCAGTGCCTGCGCGAGCTCTCTGACAGGCTCATCCAGTGATTCATCCGCCAGTTCAAAGACACCCCAGTGGATCGGGATCGCCAGCGGCATGCCCAGCTGTTGCCAGAGCTTCACCGCCGCCTGCGGATCCATATGATGAATCGACATGAACCAACGTGGTGCATAGGCTCCGACAGGTATAGCGGCGGCATCCACTTTTCCCAGTCGCTCCGGAATGGTTAACAGTTCCGGAGTATAACCGGTATCGCCGCTAAACCAGAAGCGCTGCTGCCCGCTCTCAAAGACCCAGCCACACCATAACGAGCGATCGCGATCCCAGAGGCTACGCATGCTCCAGTGCTGTGCCGGCACGGCGGTAAACACCAGCCCTTCGAAAACATAGCTTTGCCACCAGTCCAGTTCAATAACCTGTTTCGCCCCGCGGCGGCGGCACCACGCCCCAAGACCTAAAGGCACAAAAAAGGTCAGCTGCGGAAAACGATGCACAAGCTGGCGCACCGTGGCCGAGTCCAGGTGATCGAAATGGTTATGGGAAATAACAACAGCATCAAGGACTGGAAGCGCCGCGACACTCATCACCGGAGGCGTTTTTCGTATCGGTCCGGCAAACAGCACCGGCGAGGCGCGCCGGGAAAAGACCGGATCGGTAAGGATATATTTTCCGTTCAGGCGTAGCAGCAGGCTGGCGTGGCCCAGCCACCAGACACCATCTTCTTCCAGGGTGTTGAGCGTAACGGGTTGCCACCACTGGCGGATAAAGGCGTCATAGCCTTCTGAAGGGGGTTTTGGCAACCCGGCGGCTTTTCGCGCCTTGCGCCAGCGTTCAACATCGCCGGGTTGACGAACAGGGGCATCCGGATTGCGGAAACCCTGCGGGGTATGGTGTGCAAGGGAGGGATTATACCAGGGATTACGCCAGGCCATACATACCTCCCCTGACCGATTAGCGTTCGGCCACCAGACGAATAAAGTCATCGTCCTGGCTCTTAGCCGTCTCTTCTGGCGCTTTTGGTACCTCTTTCTCTTCCGGCTCATTGGCTTCGCACAGGCGACGCAGCAGGACATTCTGTCGTTTCTGCAGGTCGACTAACTTCTCTAGCAGTTCGATCTGCTCGTTGGTACGGGAGCTCGCGCGATTGACAAAAAACCACAGCACCAGACCCGCAACCAGCAGTACGATCGAGATCGCCAGAGATGCCACGCTGAACATCCCGGAATTTACTAACTCACCCATTTCACTCCCCCATAAAAGCGCCTATTTTACCACTCGCGTTAAGGAAGGAAATCACTTGCGATAAAAATGACAACTACCAGGGGATAAACTTATTGATAGAACAAATACCGCTAAAGAACTGTACATCCTGGTCGCACATCACATTGATGGTCTGCGTCCAAAGTAAAACACAGGCCACTAACACTAAGACCAGAATAACCCAGCGTATTTTCTTCACTCCACTCTCCGTACCGTAACTGCCTGATGCCAGGTTATCATGCGCAACTTAAACCATGCCTAACTGTAACGCGAAGGCGATGCTTTCGGAATCATAGACTTGTTAAAGTAAGTGTATCGATTACGCTAAGCGGCAGTTATTCAAAAAATGAGGTAATGATGCGCTTTTTTATTCGCACATTGATTGTTATAGCACTGGTCTGGACGGGTATACTGCTCGCAGGCTACGGTGTCTTGATCGGCAGTAAAGAGAATGCGGGCGGGCTCGGGATCCAGTGCCAGTATCTCACCGCGCGCGGCGTCAGCACGGCGCAGTATATTCATTCAGACAGCGGTATTATCGGCCTCTCTCGCTGCCCGCTCCTGCGAAAGAGCGAGACAGTGATCGATAACGGCTGATCCCTTGCATAAAAAAACGCCGCCATAAGGCCGCGTTTTTTTATCGCGCTTTCAATCAGAACGGATAGTCGTTGTAACCCATCTGTTCAGAAATCTTACGCGCCGCTGTGTGCAGCATTTCAACATACTCGTGCAGATGCTCTTCAGAGAAACGCAGCGTCGGGAAGGAGATACTCAGGCCGGCAATGACCACACCGAAACGGTCAAATACCGGAACGCCGATGCAGCGCAAGCCTTCTTCCTGCTCCTGGTTATCTTCGCCATAACCTTGTTCACGGACTTTATCCAGCACCTGCAACAGCTCTTCGGTGGTGGTAATGGTGCGCTCAGTGCTGCGTTTGTACTCCACGTTCTCGAGGATCTGCTTCACTTCATCACGGTCGCGCCATGCCAGCAGAACTTTACCGATAGCGGTACTGTAGAGCGGGTTGCGGCGGCCAATGCGTGAGTACATACGCAGGTTATACATGGAATCAATTTTATGGATATAGACGATACTGTCTTCATCCAGCGCCCCCAGGTGCACCGTCTCTTTCGTCAGACGGGAGAGTTCGCGCATCTGAATATCCGCGCTGCGGATCAGATCGACGTTCTGCAGCGCACGAGCGCCCAGTTCAAATAACTTCAGGGTCAGGGAGTACTTTTCGGACTCGCCCTCCTGAGCAACATAACCCAGTGATTTCATGGTCTGTAAAAAGCGATAAACGGTGCTTTTTGACATCATTACACGCTGGGACAGCTCAGTAATACCGATTTCGCGCTCTTCACCAAGCGCCTGCAGGATGCCGAACACCTTTAACACGGATGAAACAGAATCTGGCTGTTTATCCAAATCCGCGATTGCCATTAATCACCTCAACGCAAGTGTTTTATAAAATTCAGAACCGGTTTTTATTATAAATTCGCTCCGGCGTTGCTGCAATCAATCCTGGCTTACCTGGTTACAAATCTGCGACACACAACAGAAATAACAGTGATAATATCCTTACCCTGTTAATAATAACCTCCAATGCTAATTAATTTTCATGACGACTCTCCCCAAAGACGGCCTGCCGCTGCCGCAACGTTATGGTGCCATTGCAACCATTATTATCGGTATTTCAATGGCTGTACTGGATGGCGCTATCGCCAATGTCGCCCTGCCAACCATTGCCAGCGACCTGAATGCCTCCCCGGCCAGCTCAATCTGGATTGTTAACGCCTACCAGATAGCCATTGTTATCTCGCTGCTCTCGTTCTCGTTCCTCGGGGATATGTTTGGCTACCGCCGGGTTTATCAGTGCGGGCTGGCGGTATTTACGCTGACCTCCCTTTTCTGCGCCCTTTCAGATACGCTGCACATGCTGACGCTGGCGCGTATCATGCAGGGGTTCGGCGGTGCGGCGCTGATGAGTGTGAATACCGCGTTGATCCGTCTTATCTATCCTCAGCGACATCTGGGCCGGGGGATGGGGATCAACTCCTTTATTGTTGCCGTGTCGTCTGCGGCGGGCCCAACTATCGCCGCAGCGATCCTCTCGGTCGCGTCCTGGCAGTGGCTATTTTTAATTAACGTTCCACTTGGGATCGTGGCGTTGCTGTTCGCCCTGCGTTTTTTACCGGCCAATGGCGCGAAAAGCAGCATGCCAAAATTCGATCTTCCGAGCGCGGTGATGAACGCCCTCACCTTTGGCCTGCTGATCACCGCCCTGAGCGGCTTCGCTCAGGGACAGTCGCTGATGCTGATTGCGGGCGAGGTCGTGGCGCTGCTGGTGGTAGGCTTCTTCTTCGTGCGTCGCCAGCTGGCACTGCCGGTGCCGTTACTGCCGGTAGATCTGCTGCGTATTCCGCTCTTCTCCCTCTCTATCTGCACCTCTATCTGCTCCTTCTGCGCACAGATGCTGGCGATGGTTTCTCTGCCCTTCTTCCTGCAAAGCGTGATTGGCCGCTCGGAAGTGGAAACGGGCCTGCTGTTAACGCCCTGGCCTCTGGCGACCATGGTAATGGCTCCGCTGGCGGGCCATCTGATTGAGCGGGTACATGCGGGGTTACTGGGCGCGCTGGGACTGGTGGTGATGGCGACAGGTCTTTTCGCTCTCGCCCTGCTGCCTGCGGCACCTCACGATCTGGATATTATCTGGCGGATGGTGCTGTGCGGGGCGGGCTTTGGCCTGTTTCAGTCACCGAATAACCATACCATTGTTACGGCAGCGCCTCGCCACCGCAGCGGCGGCGCCAGTGGGATGCTGGGCACTGCCCGCCTGCTGGGACAGAGTACCGGCGCGGCACTGGTGGCGTTGATGTTCAACCTGGCCGGACAAAGCGGCACGCATCTGGCGCTGTTGACCGCCGGCACGCTGGCCACCGTCGCGGCCATCATCAGCGGGTTGCGGGTGACCCAGCCTCATTCACAGCCATAAAAAAAGCGCGTCTTTGGACGCGCTTTTTTATTAGCAAACCGAGGCCGTTATTTCAGGTATTCACCGTTACGCAGCGCTGCGATACGCTTATCCAGCGGCGGGTGAGACATAAACAGCTCGCTCAGGGATTTTGATTTACCGTTGATGCAGAATGCCATCATGCTTGAGGCTTCCTGCGGTTCATAGCTGGTTTTCAGACGCTGCAGCGCAGCAATCATCTTCTCGCGTCCCACCAGTTTGGCTGAACCCGCATCCGCATGGAATTCACGGTGACGGGAGAACCACATGGTGATGATGCTTGCCAGAATACCAAATACCAGCTCCAGCACCATAGAGACCGCGAAGTAGATCAGTGGGTTACCGTTACTTGATTCGCCTTCCTCACGATCGCCCCCCATAAAGCCTGCGGCAATCTGGGCAATAATACGCGAGATAAAGATAACGAAGGTGTTCACGACACCCTGAATCAGGGTCATGGTCACCATATCGCCGTTCGCAATGTGGCTGATCTCGTGGGCGATAACCGCTTCGGCTTCATCACGGCTCATGTTCTGCAACAGGCCGGTACTCACCGCAACCAGAGAGGCGTCGCGACGCGCGCCGGTGGCGAAGGCGTTGATATCCGGCGCGTGATAGATCGCCACCTGCGGCATGGCGATACCCGCCTGACGGGACTGGTTAGCAACGGTGGTCATCAACCACTGTTCCATATCGTTACGCGGTTGCTCAATAACCTCGCCGCCAACGGACTTAAGTGCCATCCACTTGGACATCAGCAGTGAGATAAAGGAGCCACCAAAACCAAACAGCAGCGCCATAATTAACAAACCCTGAACGCTGCTCGACTGAATTCCTGTCAGGCTGAGCACCAGCCCGAATACCACCATGACCGCCAGGTTGGTGAGCAGGAAGAGCGCGATTCGCATCATAATATTCTTTTAACCTCAGTTTAACAAAACGCACTATGCGATTACCCACATCGTATGGGTATTCCGTATATTTTCAAGGATTGCAGCGGCGTAAGTCACCAGAAAGACACAACTTTACACAATAAAAGGAATGCCTGACGGCAGGATGCGGTTAACAAAAAAACAGGCACAATTTCTTGTGCCTGTCAGGGGAGATTATTTAGCCGGAGCGGGATTCCCGGCTGGCTTATCTTTTTCCAGTTTCGCCAGATCGATAGCGATTTTTACCGTCTCATCAAGATAGGGATCCGGCTCCTGATAATCCTTCGGCAGGTCATCCAGTTTTTTGAGGGCTGGCTTTCCTTCGCGTTTGAAGCGGTCGTTGATCCGCGCCAGACGCGTTGCATCATCCTCTTCGTTCTCTTTCAGACGCTGCGCGTAGTTCAGAGAGACGATATTGCGTTTCGCCTTCAGGGCGTTAAAGCGGGCAATATCTTTGATGATGTACTGGAACTCAGGATCTTTGGCAATGCGATCGTCGTGCTGCTTCAGCAGCGCCGGACCAAACGGAGTCATGTCGCCCGACTTCACGAAGGTGGCAGCGTTTACGCTATCCCACGGCAACGCGTTATCTTCAAACTTCTCACCTGTTTCGGTCTCTTCGTTGCCCGTCGGCATGATGATATCCGGAGTCACGCCTTTACGCTGGGTACTGCCGCCATTCACGCGGTAGAACTTCTGAATGGTGTACTGCACCGAGCCCAGCGCTGGCCATTCCGGACGCAGCATCTGATCGTAAATGCGGTTCAGGGAGCGATACTGCTGTACCGTACCCTTACCGAAGGTCGGTTCGCCAACAATCAGCGCGCGGCCATAATCCTGCATGGCGGCAGCAAAGATCTCTGAGGCCGAAGCACTGAAGCGATCGACCATCACCACCAGCGGCCCTTTGTAGTAGACAACGCCATCGGTATCCGCGTCTTCACGCACTTTACCGTTATTGTCGCGAACCTGTACCACCGGGCCGGACGGGATAAACAGGCCCGAAAGCGAAACCGCCTCGGTCAGGGCGCCACCGCCGTTGCTACGCAGATCGATAATTACGCTCTTAACGTTCTGTTTTTCCAGTTTCTGTAGTTGGACTTTGACGTCGTCCGTCAGGCCCACATAGAAACCAGGAATATCCAGCACGCCAACCTTGTCTTTACCCACGGTTTTCACCGACATTTTCACCGCGCGATCTTCCAGACGGATGCGCTCGCGGGTCAGGGTAACGATACGGGTCTTGGTGCCTTTACCCGCTGGCAGAATTTCCAGACGGACTTTACTGCCTTTCGGCCCTTTGATCAGGGCAACCACATCATCCAGACGCCAGCCGATGACATCGACCATGCTCTGACCAACCTGACCGACACCCACAATGCGATCGCCTACGCTTATCGCCTTGCTTTTGGCAGCCGGACCGCCGGCAACCATGGAGTTAATCACGGTGTAATCGTCGTCCATCTGCAGCACCGCGCCGATCCCTTCAAGGGAGAGGCTCATCTCGGTGTTGAACTGCTCGGTGTTGCGCGGAGAGAGATAGTTAGTATGCGGATCGATTTCGTGCGCGAAGGCGGTCATCGCCAGCGAGAAAACATCTTCACTGTTGGTCTGCGCCAGGCGACGAATAGCAAATTTGTAGCGGCGGGTCAGCGTTTCGCGGATCTCTTTCTCATCCTTACCGGTGAGTTTGAGGCTCAGCTCGTCATACTTAACTTTGCTGTCCCACAGCTGATTCAGCTCGGCTTCATCTTTTGGCCACGGCGACTTGCTGCGGTCAAGATTAAAGGTGTCGTTACCCGTGAAGTCCATTGGACGTTCAAGCACCTTAAGCGCGTATTGATAGCGCTCAAAACGGCGTTTCTGCGACAGATTATACAGGTCGTAGAACAGGTCCAGCTTGCCGCTGCGTAACTCATCGCCGACCTGGGTCTGCTTTTTGGCAAATTGTTCGACATCGCTCGCCAGCAGGACGTTATGGCTGTAGTCCAGCAGGTTCAGATAGCGGTCGAAAATTTTTGTCGAAAAAGCCTGGTCGAGATCGAACTGACGATAGTGCGAACGGGTGAAGCGCGACGTGACGCGCTCACTCACCGTCGCGTGCTGGGTCTCTTCCTTCAGAACCGGAATCTGATCGACACGCGTAATCTCGTCCACAGCGAAAGCGTGGCCTGTTATCGCAAACAGGCCAGCCAGCGCGGTGAGCTTAAAAAATGTGTTCATGCCGGGCTTGGCCTCCGTTTTAGAACAACAAGTGTTCTGCGCGTACAATCATTGACAGACCAGAAGTCAGCTGTACACGAACGCCATCTTTGGTGATTTCCTGTACGGTGGCATCCATAGCATTGTTACCCGCTTTTACCTTCAGAGACTGACCGACGCTCAGGGCGTTAATGTCAGAAACCGGAGTGTGGCGCGGCTCTTCACGAGGCGCACGCGGGGCTTTTGCCGGTTGCTCAGCACGAGGCTTACGCTCGGTATTCTCTTTGCGACGCGGTGCAGGACGTGGCTTGCGCTCACGGCGAGGCGCTTCTTCCTGGCCATTGGCCGCAGCCGCTTCGCGTTTTTTCGCCTGCTGTTCAGCACGCTGAGCCTGAACGCGCGCTTTGGCTTCTTCAAGCTGCTTACGCGCATGCTCTACGTGCTGCTCGTCCAGCACGCCGCACGGGTTGCCGTCGAGGTCAACACGCGTTGCGCCCGCTTTAATACCGTAAAGGTAACGCCAGCTCGAAGTATAAAGACGTAAGGCGGAGCGGAGTTGGGTTTTGCTGAGGTTCATCTCACCTTCAACACGCTCTACCAGATCCTGAAAAATACCAATTTTCAGGGGACGAGCTTCGCCCTCGGCACTAAAACATTGAGGAAAACGTTCGGCCAAAAACGCGATAACTTCTTTACTGCTATTCAACTTAGGTTGATTTTCCATGAAATTTCCTGATTACAACGGACGTTGCCGACAAGCCGCAGGCATGAACAGGCGTCATTATAATGACGCCATCCGTAAATGCTACGTTATCCGTTGATTATCCTGCGACGCTCGCAAAGAATTTATGATAATCGGTCGCGGCGAGAACCTGTTCCAGATTCCCTACCACCTCGCGCAGCCCCTGTTCGTCCTCGGGGGTAAAGCGATTGAAGACCGTGCTGTCGATGTCCAGAACACCAATAATCTGATTCTCCACAGTCAGTGGCAGCACGATTTCAGCGTTGCTGGCGCTGTCGCAGGCGATATGCCCGTCGAACGCATGAACGTCATCCACGCGCTGCACCTGGTTTTGTGCTACCGCCGTACCGCAAACCCCGCGCCCAACCGGGATACGGACGCAGGCCAGTTTGCCCTGAAACGGCCCCAGCACCAGCGTGTCGCCTTCCAGCAGATAAAAACCGGCCCAGTTCACATCGGACAGACGTTCAAAGAGTAACGCGCTGGTGTTCGCCAGGGTGGCCAGGAAACTGGTTTCACCTGCCATCAATGCCTGGAAATCGCGGTTTAAGTCCGCGTAGAATTCTGTTTTGTTCATTATTCAATCACTTGGTTGTCTTACAAAATTACAGCATAGCCTATTAAAATACGCATTATTTGCGTTCATGCTCAAGATGAATCAATTCATGAGTTAAGATAACTATTAACTATCCCTTTTTAGCGCGACCGATGGCTCTTAAATCACCGAAAATAATGCCGACGAAAAAGATCACTGTGCACACGGTCGGCGATGCGCTGCCTCGTGCACATTATCAGCGTTGCCCGCAATGCGATACGCTTTTTACGTTGCCAAAGATGAAATCATACCAAAGTGCTTTCTGCCCGCGCTGCAACGCAAAAATCCGCGATGGCCGCGACTGGTCGCTGACCCGGCTGGCGGCGATGGCCGTGACCATGATGCTGCTGATGCCCTTCGCCTGGAGCGAGCCCCTGCTTCAGCTGCACCTGCTGGGCGTGCGCATCGACGCGAATCTGTTGCAGGGGATCTGGCAGATGACCCGCCAGGGCGATCCCCTGACGGCCTCCATGGTGCTCTTCTGTACCGTCGGCGCGCCGGTGGTGCTGGTGGCGGCGATAGCCTATCTGTGGTTCGGCAATATTCTGGGTATGAACCTTCGCCCGGTGCTCCTGATGCTTGAGAAGCTCAAAGAGTGGGTGATGCTGGATATCTACCTGGTAGGGATCGTCGTGGCCTCAATCAAAGTGCAGGACTACGCTTATCTGCAGCCGGGCTCTGGCCTGTTCGCCTTTATCGCGCTGGTGATATTGAGCGTCCTGACCCTGATTCACCTCAACGTGGAGCAGCTCTGGGAGCGCTTCTACCCGCAGCGCCCCGCCACCCGCTACGATCCGGCACTGCGGGTCTGTCTGGGCTGCCACTATACCGGCCTGCCCGACGCGCGGGGCCGCTGTCCGCGCTGCCATATTCCCCTGCGCCTGCGGCGGCATAACAGCCTGCAGAAATGCTGGGCGGCGCTCATCGCCTCGCTGATATTTCTGATCCCGGCTAACCTGCTGCCGATTTCGGTGATTTATGTCAACGGCGCGCGGCAGGAGGATACCATTATGTCGGGCATCGTCTCGCTGGCCCACAGCAACATCGCCGTGGCTGCGATCGTCTTTATCGCCAGTATTCTGGTGCCCTTTACCAAAGTGGTGGTGATGTTTACTCTGCTCGTGAGCATTCATTTCAAATGTGAGCAGGGGCTGAGAACCCGCATACTGTTGTTGCGTTTCGTGACCTGGATTGGCCGCTGGTCAATGCTGGATCTGTTTGTTATTTCGTTGATGATGTCGCTGATCAATCGCGATCAGCTCCTTGCTTTTACTATGGGACCCGCAGCGTTCTATTTCGGCTCTGCGGTGATTTTGACTATTCTTGCAGTGGAATGGCTGGATAGCCGCTTACTTTGGGATGCACATGAGTCAGGAAACGCCAGCTTCGCCGACTGAAGCGCGAGTTAAAACAAAACGTCGTATTTCGCCATTCTGGTTATTGCCGGTTATCGCTCTGATGATCGCCGGCTGGTTAATCTGGACCAGCTACGAAGATCGCGGCAATACCATCACCATTGACTTCCAGAGCGCCGACGGCATCGTTGCAGGCCGAACGCCCGTCCGTTTTCAGGGGGTTGAGGTGGGCACCGTCCAGGATGTTTCCCTGGACAAGAACCTGAATAAAATTGAGGTTCGCGCCAGCATCAAATCCGATATGAAAGATGCCCTGCGCGATGAGACCCAGTTCTGGCTGGTTACGCCCAAAGCCTCGCTGGCGGGCGTCTCCGGGCTGGATGCGCTGGTCGGGGGTAACTATATCGGCATGATGCCGGGCAAAGGTGAGCCAAAGGATCACTTTACCGCCCTCGACACGCAGCCGAAATACCGGCTTAACAATGGCGATCTGATGATCCATCTGCATGCAGCGGATCTGGGCTCCTTAAACAGCGGCTCGGTGGTCTATTTCCGTAAGATCCCCGTTGGCCGCGTATATGACTACGCCATCACCCCTAACAAGCAGGGGGTGGTTATCGATGTGCTGATTGAGCGACGCTTTACCTCGCTGGTGAAAAAAGGCAGCCGGTTCTGGAACGTCTCCGGCGTGGATGCCGACCTGAGCCTGAGCGGGGCCAAAGTGAAGCTTGAGAGCCTGGCGGCGCTGGTGAACGGCGCAATCGCCTTCGATTCACCGGAAGGTTCTGAGCCCGCTACCCAGGAAGATGATTTCGGCCTGTATAAAGATCTGGCTCACAGCCAGCGCGGCGTGATTGTGAAGCTCACCCTCCCCTCGGCGGATGGCCTGAAGGAGGATTCCACCCCGCTGATGTACCAGGGGTTACAGGTCGGGCAGCTCACCAAAATGACGCTTAACCCTGGCGGGCTGGTAACCGGTGAGATGACCGTTGACCCCAGCGTGGTCGATCTGCTGCGTAAAAACACCCGCATAGAATTACGTACGCCGAAACTGACGCTCAGCAACCCCAGCGTCAGCAGCCTGCTGACCGGCAGTACGTTTGAGCTCATTCCCGGCGGCGGCGAACCGGTTAACCAGTTTGTCATCGCCCCGGCCGATAAGGCGCTGCTGCAAAAACCCGGCGTACTGACCGTGACCCTCAACGCACCGGAAAGCTACGGCATCGACGCCGGCCAGCCACTGATTCTGCACGGGGTGCAGATTGGCCAGGTGCTTGAGCGCAACTTAACCAGCAAAGGCGTCACCTTTGCGGTGGCGATTGATCCGCAGTACCGCGAGCTGGTGCATGGCGACAGTAAATTCGTGGTCAACAGCCGGGTGGACGTGAAAGTCGGACTCGACGGCGTCGAGTTCCTGGCGGCCAGCGCCAGCGAGTGGATCAGCGGCGGGATCCGTATCCTGCCGGGTGAGAAAGGCGCCATGCGCGACAGCTATCCGCTGTATGCCAATCTCGATAAAGCCCTGGAAAACAGCCTGAGCGATCTGCCGACCACCACCCTGACGCTGGTGGCCGACACCCTGCCGGATGTGCAGGCGGGCTCGGTGGTGCTGTATCGTAAATTTGAAGTGGGTGAAGTGATCCTGGTGCGCCCGCGCGCCAATGCCTTTGATATCGAACTGCATATCAAACCGGAATACCGCAAGCTGTTGACCAGCAACAGCGTGTTCTGGGCTGAGGGCGGGGCCAAAGTGCAGCTTAACGGCAGCGGCCTGACGGTGCAGGCCTCTCCGCTCTCCCGCGCCCTGCGCGGGGCCATCAGCTTCGACAACCTGAGCGGGGCCAGCGCCAGTCAGCGTAAAGGCGACAAGCGGATCCTCTATCCTTCTGAGACCGCAGCGCGTGCAGTCGGCAGTCAGATCACCCTGCATGCCTTTGACGCGGGCAAGCTCTCCGAAGGGATGCCGATACGCTATCTGGGGATCGATATCGGGCAGGTCCAGAGCCTGAAGCTGATCACCGCCCGCAATGAAGTGCAGGCCACGGCGGTGCTCTACCCGGAATATGTCGACAACTTCGCCCGCACCGGGACGCGCTTCTCGGTCATCACCCCGCAGATCTCCGCGGCGGGCGTTGAGCATCTCGATACCATTCTGCAGCCCTATATCAACGTGGAGCCCGGACAGGGTAAATCGCGCCGCGACTTCGAGCTGCAGGAGGCGACCATCACCGATTCACGCTATCTCGATGGCCTGAGCATTGTGGTGGAGGTCCCGGATGCAGCATCCCTTGATATCGGTACACCGGTGCTGTTCCGCGGTATGGAAGTGGGTACGGTCACCGGCCTGTCGCTGGGGACGCTCTCGGATCGGGTGATGGTAGCCCTGCGTATCAGCGATCGCTATCAGCACCTGGTGCGTAACAACTCCGTCTTCTGGCTGGCCTCCGGCTACTCGCTCGACTTCGGCCTGACCGGCGGGGTGGTGAAAACCGGGACCTTTAATCAGTTTATCCGCGGCGGTATCGCCTTTGCGACGCCGCCTGGCACCCCGCTCGCACCGAAATCTCAGCCTGGCAAGCACTTCCTGCTGCAGGAGAGCGAACCGAAAGAGTGGCGCACCTGGGGAACGGCCCTGCCACGATAACCCCTACGCTCCGGTGTCAACCCACCGGAGCGTTTGTGGTACACTGCGCGCCTCTTTGACTCCCTGTGGTGCGCTCGTGTCTCAACGTTCCGTCTATTTGCCAGAAGAATTTCTGGCACAAATGCGCCAGGCTCTGCCTGACCCTCTCTCTCTTGATGCGTTTATCGCTGCCTGCCAGCGCCCGCTGCGCCGCAGCCTGCGCGTCAATACCCTGAAAATCAGCGTGGCGGATTTTCTCACGCTTGTCGCCCCCTACGGCTGGCAGCTCACCCCTGTACCGTGGTGCGAAGAGGGATTCTGGATCGAGCGTGACGACGAAGAGGCGTTGCCGCTGGGCAGTACCGCAGAACATCTGAGCGGGCTCTTCTATATTCAGGAAGCCAGCTCCATGCTGCCGGTTGCTGCGCTGTTTGCCGATGGCAATATGCCCGCCCGGGTGATGGACGTGGCGGCCGCCCCCGGCTCCAAAACCACCCAGATCGCCGCGCGGATGAACAACCAGGGCGCGATCCTCGCCAACGAGTTCTCCGCCAGCCGCGTTAAGGTGCTGCACGCGAATATCAGCCGCTGCGGGATCAGCAACGTGGCGCTCACCCATTTCGATGGCCGCGTGTTTGGCGCCGCCCTGCCGGAAGCTTTCGATGCGATCCTGCTGGACGCCCCCTGCTCCGGCGAAGGGGTGGTGCGAAAAGATCCCGATGCGCTGAAAAACTGGTCCGTTGCCAGCAACCTTGAGATCGCCGCCACCCAGCGCGAGCTTATCGACAGCGCCTTCCACGCCCTGCGTCCGGGCGGCACGCTGGTCTACTCCACCTGCACCCTGAACCGCGATGAAAACGAAGCCGTTTGTCTGTGGCTTAAGGAGCAGTATCCGGATGCCGTTGAATTCCTGCCGCTCAACGACCTGTTCGCCAGCGCCGGGGACTGCGTTACGCCTGAAGGCTTCCTGCACGTCTTTCCGCATATTTACGATTGCGAAGGCTTTTTCGTGGCGCGCCTGCGTAAAAAGGCCGCCGTTGCACCGCTGCCCGCTCCCAAATATAAGGTCGGAAACTTCCCGTTCACGCCCCTTAAAACCCGCGAAGCCCAACAGATTACTGCCGCCGCTAACCAGGCGGGCCTGTTCTGGGACGACAGTCTGCGTCTGTGGCAGCGAGATAAAGAGGTGTGGTTATTCCCGACAGAGATTGAGCCGCTGATCGGCAAAGTGCGCTTCTCCCGTCTTGGCCTGCGCCTGGCGGAGACGCACAACAAAGGCTATCGCTGGCAGCATGAAGCGGTGATCGCGCTGGCAGGCCAGCACAACACCTTTGCCTTAACCCAGGCGGAAGCGGAAGAGTGGTATCGCGGACGCGATGTCTGGCCACAAACAACCCCGTCCGGGGATGATGCGGTAGTGACCTGGCAAGGCTTCCCAATAGGCATGGCGAAAAAAGTGGGCTCGCGGCTTAAAAACAGCTATCCGCGCGAGCTGGTTCGCGATGGCCGCTTGTTTACCGGTAACGGTGAAACGCGCTAAAAAAAGCACTTTTTTACTGGCGCTTTTGCTCTTCATTGTCCAGGCTGAAAAGTGGGCGACTATACTGGTCGTACCAGAACACAGCGTGATCATGGAGAGCATTATGACGAAAACCAATGTGCGCATTGGCGCATTCGAAATCGATGATGCCGAGTTAAGCGGCGATACGCAGGGCGAACGAACGTTAACCATCCCCTGCAAGTCCGATCCCGACCTTTGCATGCAGCTCGATGCATGGGATGCAGACACCAGCGTCCCGGCAATCCTCGATGGCGAACACTCAGTCCTTTACCGTGAGCATTACGATCAAAGTTCCGATGCCTGGATCATGCGCCTTGCCTGATTCAAAGAGAACCCGCCCGCAGGCGGGTTATTTATTCTCATAATCTCCTCTTCCCTGAATCATCCCCTACAATATCAATATGGTAGTAAATGCTGAGGGGCATGATGTACGCACTGGTGTTATTTATCTGTTATCTGGACGCAGGCTGTGAAGATCTGGTGGTGGATGTGTATCGCACCGAACCGCAGTGTGAGGCCTCGATGGACGATCAGCGTATTCGTCACGGCGGCTGTTATCCGGTTGAAGACTTCATCGACGGCTTCTGGCGTCCTGCGCAGGAGTATTCCGACCTGTAATCACTGTAGCTGCGCCAGGGTCAACGCGCCGCCAAATACCGCCCCGGTGTCGATATAGTGCAGGTTCTGGCAGTCATAACGTGTTTTGAGCGGTGTGTGCCCGAACCAGAAGTGATCCGCCCCAGCGATCCCCGCCTCGTTGCCGCTCATCAGTTCCCGCAAGCGTGCCCTGTCCCAGAGGACGCTTTGCTTGTTGACCGGCTTGTCCCGCACGTAGTGGGAGGACGGGTAATTGGCATGAGCAATAACATTCACGCCGTTGGCGCAGGCAATTTCGATAATCCACGGCAGGGTCTCACTGCGCCTGAGCAACGCCAGCGCCTGCGCCTGCTGTTCACCCTTTAATTGTGCTAACCAATTGCCGCCATTCATCATCCACAGGCCAAAATCATTATTCTGCAGCGCGTCCAGCGCCATCTGCTCATGGTTGCCCCGCACGGCATAAAACCACGCTTCATTTAATAACTGCAGGCATTTCACGCTATCCGGTCCGCGATCGATTAAATCGCCAACGCAAATAAGTAAATCCTCATACGGGTTAAAATGCCGCTGCCGCAGATCTGCCATAAGCATTTGATAACAACCGTGAAGATCGCTTACCACCCAGACGTGTCGCCAGTTGTGACCATCAAGATTGAGATACATAGCGCCCCCTCATGATCAGTATAGCCCCTGGAATGCTGACAATAAGATGAGCGGTAACTGGGGTTAGGAATAACCTCAATCGACATTAAACAAAGCGGAAATAAAGGTTTAGCAACGCTTAAATGATTATCCGATGGCCTTTAAGATAATTGCAGAAATATAAAGAGGTCTTCATCGTGTCTAATACCATCCTGCCTGCTGAGCTGTCTTTAACGCACCGTTCTTCTGTTATTTTCGCCCTGGCGAAGGGCGAGTTTATGCCCGGCCCGCTGTGGCATAAACGCGATTACAGGCTGAAATTTTTCCTGCGCTCCCTGCTATTCTGGTCCTCAACCACCCGCATGCTGGAGACGCTCTCCCGTCGCGATGATTTTCCGCTGTTGTTAAAAGCACAAACTACGCTACCGGTAAAAACCCAGCGTCAGTATCTCACTCGCGGATTTCGTGCCGGTGAGCGGGCTAACGCCATCCTGCACCATTACGCCTGGCTTGATGCGCTGCCGGACGCCAGCCTGGCGCGGAGCTTTAGCAGCCCGACTCCACTTTCGCTGCTGCAGTTCGCCACTAAAGACGATGCGCACTATACGATTTACGCCAGCAGCGCGGTGAAGGCCGAACGCGAGGGCGAAACCACGCTCTGGCTACGGGCCGGGGATAACACCCTGCTGGCGAGCCTGACCTTCAGCGTTGTTGAGGAGAAGGGCCAAAGTGCGCTGGTGATTGGCGGCCTGCAGGGGCCGCGTAAGGACGTAGGGCGGGAGACGATCAAAAATGCCACCCGCGCCTGTTATGGCCTGTTTCCAAAAAGGATCCTGCTGGAAGCGATCTTCAATCTGGCGAAGCAGTCAGGTATCAGCGCCATTTATGGTGTGAGCGATGAAGGCCATGTTTTTCGCGCCCTGCGCTATCGTCTGAGTAAAGGTCGTCATCTGCATGCCAGCTATGACGAATTCTGGCAATCGCTGGGCGCTAAGTCGTGCGGTGCATTTCGCTGGGCCCTGCCAGCAGGTATGGAGCGCAAAGCGATCGACAGCATTGCCAGTAAAAAACGCGCGGAATACCGCCGCCGTTTTCAACTGCTTGATGAGATTGAATGCGGCATCAGCGCACGTTTTTGCCGCTAATCTCTGCTTTCATCGGTAACAGCTAAAAATTTAACAAAACCGCTAAAAAGCACTGGACTTCCGCCGGGCGTAGTGTGGTATGGTTTAACGAAGAACAGAGAATGTTGCCCATCTGTTAAAGTCCGCAACGGGAAAAGGCGTTTACTTTCAACAGATAAAAAGAGACCGAATACGATTCCTGTATTCGGTCCAGGGAAATGGCTCTTGGGAGAGAGCCGTGCGCTAAAAGTTGGCATTAATGCAGGCTAAGTCGCCTTGCACTTTAAGAATAGATGACGACGCCAGGTTTTCCAGTCCGCAGCAAAAGTGGCCTGAAAAAAAGCGTTAGTCTCTCCTTAAACATAAAAACCGCAATGCTTCCGAAGAGAAGCCTGCGGTTTTTTTATTGGAAGCGGGAAGCTAGCAGAGCGTCTTCGCGCGCTCGATAAATGGCGCCAGGCTCATCTTTTGCCCCGGGTTTGCCGGATCGTCAATCTGAATAACCGAGATGGGCTGGCCGTTGCTTTTACCGCTGTCGACCTGCTGCTGCGCCACGTCGTTCAGGGGATACTGCACCAGGGTGCTGGGGTTAATGGCATAGAGCGCGTGTCCCGGACGGCAGGTCAGCATCACCTCTTCACGGTTGAACGCCCATTTGTCTTTACCCACTTCGAACCGGCTGACGGTGATCACCTGCGGAGCTGCCAGTGCCGCGCCGGAGCAGGCCAGCAATAAGAAAGAAAGTACTGTTTTTTTCATTGTATTCCACCTCGTCAGAAGGGTTCCCAGGTCGCGAACAGGCTGACTGCCGCCAGCACCAGCGCCCCCAGCACAACCTCACTCTGCGTCATCCTGATAAAATAGCGTTGCTCGCGTCCGTCGCCAGAACGAAACCGCGGCACCAGAACATACCGATTCACCAGGGCAATTACCACCATCATTACCACCAGCGCACATTTCACCAACAGCATTTTCCCCCAGGCCGAGTGCCACGGCAGCACCCACCCCTGGATCAGTACAATATTTGCCATTCCGGTGAGGATCACCCCCGCCACCGCCAGATGCCCGTAGCGCGAGAAGCGCATCATGGTGTGAACGGCGGCTCGCCGCCAGCGTCCACGGGACAGGCGCAGGCAAAACAGCAGCGGCGGCAGGCCCCCCAGCCAGCCTGCGGCACATAAAAGATGCAGGCCATGGTTGCTGCGCTGCATCAGGCCCGTTATCCCATCATGCAACGCCGCATGCCCGGTTCCTGCCAGCAGGAAAAACTGCGCAGCGGTAAAGAACAGCATCAGCAGCATGGTTTTTCCCGGCTGCATCCAGGCGACCCAGAGTGTAATCAGGGCCAGGATCATCTGCCATAACCAGATCCGTCCAAAATGGGTCGTGAGTACCGCCTGCCAGATAGATGGGCTGACCACATCTGGCCAGCCGTTACCCATCATCCCGCCCTGTAGCGCCAGCATCATCAGCGCCGCGAGCAGGCTGATAAACGCGATCTTTTTTTGCTGGCCGCGAAAGCGACGCACCATCAGCCGCCGCAGCGCAACGGGCGCCAGCCATGCACCGTACAGGGCATTGCCAAACAGCACCATCAGGGCAGCAAAATGCGCGAAGCGCAGCGTAACGTAGCAGAACGCCAGCATCTTACTTCACGCTAAAACGATAGCTGCCCTCGGTCTTATGACCATCTACGGAGACCACATGCCACTTCACCTGATAAGTACCCGCCGTCAGTGAAGAGGTCATCGGCACGATCAGCTGGGTCGGGTCTTTCTCGTTGCGTTTTACCGCCCCGAGTGCGACGGGCTGCTGTTTATCATCGGTGAGGGTGACGCCGCTAAAACGGGGTTCGATCCCCTCGGAGAAGTTCAGGGTCAACGCCTGAGGCGCCGCATCTACAGCAGCGTCTGCCGCGGGATATTGATGCTGTAAATGAGCATGAGCAAAAACAATGGGTGTCGTGAGCGTCGCCAGCAGCAACGTCAGGGTGCAGGTAAGGTGTTTAGTCATCACATATATTCCTTTTTGTTATGCCTGATTACCAGAGGATAACGCTGTATAATGGTCCAGTCGAGGATCATCCTGCCCGGGCTTGTCAACGCCCCGCCGTTTGGGTAACGTTGGCCCGCAAATGAAGGAGACGGTAATGCATATTAATCTCGCCACCCTCCCCCAGGAGGAGATGGACAAAGTGAATGTTGATTTGGCGGCCGCAGGTGTGGCGTTCAAAGAGCGCTATAACATGCCGGTGATCGCCGAAGTGGTGGAGCGTGAGCAACCGTCGCACCTGCGTGACTGGTTTCGGGAGCGCCTGATTGCCCATCGATTAAACTCCGTCAACCTCTCACGCCTGCCGTGGGAGCCAAAAGTTAAGTAAGCTTAACCAGCGTTACATTTCCTTACACCGTTTATGCCAGGATAGAAATCCATGTTATATTCATGGACTTTATGAATCTCTGCGACTCGGTGTATAAGGAAATCACGATGTCTCACTGGAATATTGCTGCCGCACAGTACCGCCTGAACCATCACCGCGTTGATGAACACATCGCGCATCACCTGCGTTTTATCTCCGCCGCCTCGAAGCTTGAGTGCAATTTAGTGCTTTTCCCGGAGCTCTCTTTAACGGGCCCTGCCCTGCCCGATGGCCAGCTTCCTGCCCCGCCCGACAGCCATCAGCTGGCGCCGCTTGTTGATGCCGCCTGCGCCCATAACGTCTCGGTGATTGCCGGAACGACCGTAGAAGTGAGGGGAGAGCGCCAGCCTGGCCTGGCCTGGTTTACCCCGGACCAGCCTGATGCCGCCCTTTATCCCCATGGCGCAGGGGCCTGCCTGGAGAGCAGGCATGGTGGTCTGAGTATCGTTGATTCTCACCCCGATTTGCCCAATATCGCTCCCGATGCCGCCCTGTTTACCCGCGGCATGGCGGTAAGTGAAACAGGCTGGTCAGCCACCTTTTCCCAGCTACAGCGTTTTGCCCATCGCTATGCTATCGCCGTATTGATGGCGAACCGTGATGGCGGGAGCGCGCTGTGGGATGCCCGTGGGCAATTAATCGTCCGCGCCGATCGGGGTGAGCTATTATTGACCGGGCGCTTTGTTGAGCAGGGTTGGCAAGGTGATATCATTCCATTACGCTAAGCCTTTTACGGCCAGGAGAGAGCCATGCTACGTGTCATCGACACCGAAACCTGTGACCTGCAGGGGGGGATTGTGGAAGTGGCATCTGTCGACGTTGTGAACGGGCAGATCGTCAATCCACGCAGCCATCTGGTACGTCCGGATCGCCCCATCAGCCCGCAGGCGATGGCTATCCACCGCATCACCGAGGCGATGGTCGCCGATAAACCCTGGATTGAAGAGGTGATCCCGCAGTACCACGGGAGCGCCTGGTATGTGGCGCACAATGCCAGCTTCGATCGCCGTGTACTGCCCGAGATGCCCGGAGAGTGGATCTGCACCATGAAGCTGGCGCGACGCTTATGGCCGGGCATTAAATACAGCAATATGGCGCTCTACAAATCGCGCAAACTGAGCGTCCGGACGCCGGAAGGGCTGCACCACCACCGGGCCCTGTATGACTGCTACATCACCGCCGCGTTGCTGATCGATATCATGAACACCACCGGCTGGACGCCGGATGAGATGGCCGACATCACCGGACGCCCGGCGCTGCTGACCACCTTTACCTTCGGCAAATACCGCGGCAAAGCGGTGGCGGAAGTGGCAGACAAGGATCCGGGCTATCTCCGTTGGCTGTACAATAACCTCGACAGGATGAGTCCCGAGCTGCGTCTGACGCTGAAGCACTATCTGGGCGGATCCTGATCGACCTCTGCCGCCTGGCTGGTTAACGTCTCCTGGGCCAGGCCAACCAGAAAGGCATACTCCAGGGCCACCCCTTCGTAGGATTTGAAGCGACCGGATTTCCCGCCATGCCCGGCATCCATATCGGTGCAGAGCAGCAGTAAATTATTGTCGGTCTTCATTTCCCGCAGCTTCGCCACCCACTTCGCTGGCTCCCAGTACTGAACCTGGGAGTCATGTAAACCGGTGGTAACCAGCATGTGAGGATAGGCTTTCGCGCCAACGTTATCGTAGGGGCTGTAACCTTTCATGTAGCGATAGTAGGTCTCATCCTGGGGATTGCCCCACTCTTCATATTCACCAATGGTCAGCGGGATAGATTCGTCCAGCATGGTGGTCAGGACATCCACAAAGGGCACCTGCGCTATCACCCCTTTAAAGAGTCCTGGACGTTCGTTAATCACGGTGCCCATCAGCATGCCGCCCGCGCTGCCGCCCATGGCAAAGCACTGTTTGCGATCGCCATAGCCCAGCTCCAGCAGTCCCTCGCAGACATCCAGGTAGTCATTGAAGGTGTTTTTCTTTTTCAGGAATTTGCCATCTTCGTACCATTTTTGCCCCAGCTCGCCGCCGCCGCGGATATGGGCGATGGCGAAGACAAACCCCCGGTCGAGCAGGCTCAGGCGGCTACCGCTGAAATCCGCGTCAATACTGGAGCCATACGAGCCATAGCCGTAGATGAGGATCGGGTTTTTACCTTTGCGAAAATGGTGCTTGTGATAGACCAGCGAGACGGGCACTTCGGTGCCGTCGCGGGCGACAATCCATACGTGCTCGCTGCGATAAAGATCGGCATTAAACCCTTTCACCTCAGCCTGCTTCAGCACCCGGCGCTGCCCGGTGTCCATGTCCAGTTCAAACAGGGTGTCCGGGGTGGTCATGGAGGAGTAACCGTAACGCAGGCGCGACGTTTCCGGCTCGGGGTTATAGCCAATCCAGGTGACATAGGCGGGATCGTCGAAGGCGATGCCAATCACTTCGCGGGTTTTACGGTTGATTTGCCGCAGGCTGGTGAGCCCGCGCTGGCGCTCTTCAACCACCAGCCAGTCGGTAAAGAGGGTGAAGCCTTCCAGCATCACCTGATCCCGCGGCGGGATCAGCACTTCCCATTTGCGTTCATCTCGTACCTTGGTCTTGTAGAGGCCAAAGTTTTTCCCCTCCCGGTTGGAGCGCAAATAGAAGGTGTGCTGGAAGTGATCGAGGCTGTACTCATGATCCTTGCGACGCGGCATAAAGCACAGCGGCTGAGCGTCCGGCAGCTCGGCGTCCAGCAGCAGCACCTCAGTAGTGGTGGCGCTGGCGAGAAAAATAATCACATAGTGTTTGGAGGTGGTTTTATGCAGGCTGACGTAAAAGGTTTCGTCTTTCTCCTCATATACCAGTTCATCACTTCTCGATGAAGTACCGACCGTATGCCGCCAGACCTGATAAGGATGCAGGGTAGTGGCGTGCTTTTTAATGTAGTAGACGGTTTCAGAGTCGTTGGCCCAGATAAAGTCGGGTGAAACGTTATCGAGCATCTCCGGATACCAGTTGCCGGTCTCCAGATTGCGGAAACGCAAACCATACTGTCGTCGGGAGAGGTAATCTTCCGCCAGCGCCATGATGGCGTTATCCGGCGATACCGCCATGCCGCCCAGGGTATAAAACTCGCTGTGCGCCGCACGCTGGTTGGCGTCCAGCAGCGTCTCCCACTCTTCCCACTCGGCGCAAAGTACCGACTGGCGCTGGTAGATGGCATATTCGTTTCCGGGCTCATAAATGTGCCGGTAACGATAGCCATTTCGACTCCAGGGGGCCGAGACGTCACGCTGCGGGACGCGCTCAACCATTTCGCTGAGCAGACGATCCTGCAGCGCCTGCTGCGTCGCCATGATCCTTCGGCCATAGTCGTTTTCGTCGTGGAGGTAGTCCAGCACCTCCGGCTTGGAGCGGGTATCGTCGCGCAACCAGTAATAGTTGTCGATACGCGTGTCACCGTGCATGGTGAGAGCGTGCGGTATGCGTTGGGCTTTAGGTGGCATGGCGTTATGATTCTTCTACGTTTAACACCCTATAAGGTTGGCAAAACATGCGCACGATGCAAGCGAAACGGCTCCGCAAGGCGTAAAAAACTAGCCGGGGAGCGCTTGTTTTTGCTGGCGAATATCCTGCTCGATCCCTTCCCGCACGTCTGCCGGGATTTTCAGCGCATCGCCCAGCGCATTAAGATAGCTGCGCTCCATAAAGTGATCGATATCGATAGCCGCACAGCTCAGGAAGTAAAGTTCGAGAGCCTCCTCTTCATTCTGGATCCCCTGGGCCAGACGTGCAGGATCGAGCGGCTCCTCGATAGCACGTGCCACCAGCGCCCTGCCCTGTTCTTCCACGCCCGCTTCGCGCAACTGCTGCTCGATGGCCGCCCGCTCTTTATCGTCGATGTGCCCGTCACTCTTTGCGGCAAAGACCAGCGCCAGGATCAGCCTTTCGCTGCGCACGTCCAGCGGCGACGCCTGCTGGCCAAACTGCGGCTCGCCCTGATGCGCGCTGCGAATCTTCTCTTTGTACTTGTTCCAGAGCACGGTACCGGCAACGGCACCGCCCCCGGCAAGCAGCGCGCCGGTGCCATATTTGCTCAGTAATTTACGCGAGGATTTATTCGCTACCAGTAATCCGGCCAGGCCGCCAAGCGCACCCGGCGTCAGCAGTTTGCTCAGGCCTTCACCGGATGACGACCCTTTCTGCCCGAGCAGAGACTGTAATTGATTCAGCCAGTTTGACATGTTTACCCTCACTTAACGGTGGATGAATTTCACAGCGTAAGCGAGGGGATGTCAGGAAATGTCTATGGCGACAAAAGAAGCGAAAATTCACCTCTTCGACGACTGATACTGCGCGCTACCCGCTTTACAGTCGATCTTCACCTGATAATGGATATCGGTGTTTTTGCCTCGCACCGTCAGCGGTACCGTCCAGCGATCTTTCTCGCCTTTCACCTGCTTAGGGTTGATCCAGGCCACCGGATCGGCCTGTCCCAGGGTTTTCTGATCGTCCGCCCAGCGCACGATGCGGTTTTGCAGATAATCCCGCTTCACGCTGGCGGCAATACCTTCGGCATTCTGCCCTTCGCAGGTGGGAAATTTCACGGTTTTCTCCTCTGCGGCCTGCGCCGTCAGGCTGGCGGCCAGCAGTGCTATCGCTACCCCTGTTTTTTTCATCATGCTCTCCTGTTTTGGTTCAACAAAAGCATGGTCGAAAAATGCCGCGATGCAAATAACCCTCCGTCAGCGCGACAGATTTTCGCAACACAAGACAGACGCAAACGTTTTCGTTTATACTGCGCGCAACTTTTTCAGGGGAATCATTATGACTCGTTTAGGAACTGCGCTGCGTCCGGCAGCAACGCGTGTGATGCTGCTGGGCTCAGGTGAACTGGGTAAAGAGGTGGCCATTGAGTGCCAGCGTTTAGGTATCGAAGTGATCGCCGTTGATCGTTATGCCGATGCGCCAGCGATGCACGTTGCGCATCGTGCCCACGTCATTAATATGCTCGACGGCGATGCCCTGCGCGCCCTGATCAATGAAGAAAAACCGCACTTCGTGGTGCCGGAAATCGAAGCCATCGCCACCGATACCCTGCTGGCGCTGGAAGCCGAAGGCCAGCGCGTGGTGCCCTGCGCCCGCGCTGCGAAGCTGACCATGAACCGGGAGGGTATCCGGCGTCTGGCGGCGGAAGAGCTCTCCCTGCCCACCTCACGCTATCGTTTCGCCGACAGCAAAGATGATTTTTTGCAGGCTGTCGCTGACATTGGCTACCCGTGCATCATTAAACCGGTGATGAGCTCCTCCGGTAAAGGACAGAGCTTTGTGCGCAGCGCCGAACAGCTGGATAACGCCTGGGATTACGCCCAACAGGGAGGGCGCGCCGGAGCCGGACGCGTGATCGTCGAGGGTGTGGTGCAGTTTGATTTTGAGATCACCCTGCTGACCGTCAGCGCCGTGGATGGGGTCCACTTCTGCGATCCGATTGGTCATCGCCAGGAAGATGGCGACTACCGTGAATCCTGGCAGCCGCAGCAGATGAGCCCGCTGGCCCGGGCGCGCGCCGAAGAGATCTCCCGTAAAGTGGTGCTGGCGCTGGGCGGCCATGGGCTGTTTGGCGTGGAGCTGTTCGTTTGCGGCGACGAGGTCATCTTCAGCGAGGTCTCCCCTCGCCCACACGACACCGGTATGGTGACCTTAATTTCGCAGGATCTCTCCGAGTTTGCCCTGCACGTTCGCGCTTTCCTTGGTCTGCCGGTTGGCGGCGTGCGTCAGTATGGCCCGGCAGCGTCGGCGGTGATCCTGCCGCAGCTGACCAGCCAGAACGTCACCTTCGATAATGTCGATGCCGCGGTGGGCGCTGGCCTGCAGCTGCGTCTGTTTGGTAAGCCAGAGATTGACGGCTCGCGTCGTCTGGGCGTGGCGCTGGCGACGGGCGACAGCGTGGAAGAGGCCGTTGAGCGGGCGAAAACCGCGGCCGCCAGCGTGCAGGTAGCAGGATAAAAAAAACGGGCCGATTGGCCCGTTTTTGTATGGCATTTGACGTTTATCGTAGGCCGGGTAAGGCGAAACCGCCACCCGGTAAAAAACGCGCACAATACCTGAATCTTACTGCTGCGCGCCTTCTACCGCTTCGCGCGCCAGCTTAGTGATGCGATCCCAGTCGCCCGCTTCCATGGCATCCGCCGGCACCAGCCAGGAGCCACCGATGCACAGCACGCTTTTCAGCGCCAGGTAGTCACGGTAGTTCGCCGGAGAGATACCGCCAGTCGGGCAGAAACGGACGTTCGCGAACGGACCTGCGATAGCCTGCAGCGCTTTGGTGCCGCCGTTCGCTTCCGCCGGGAAGAATTTGAACTCCTGCAGACCGTAGTCCAGACCCAGCATCAGTTCAGACACGGTGCTGATGCCCGGGATCAGAGGAATGGAGCCTTCGGTTGCGGCTTTCAGCAGAGGCTCGGTCAGGCCCGGGCTGATGGCGAACTGCGCACCGGCTTCGGTAACCTCAGCCAGCTGCTGCGGATTCAGTACGGTACCCGCACCGATAATCGCTTCCGGCACTTCTTTGGCGATGGCGCGAATAGCATCCATTGCACAGGCAGTACGCAGCGTGACTTCCAGTACGCGTACACCGCCCGCAACCAGCGCTTTCGCCATCGGGACTGCGTGTTCCAGCTTATTAATCACGATTACCGGCACTACCGGGCCAGTTTTCAGGATTGCTTCTGCACTTGTATTCCAGTTTTTCATCAGAGTTTTCTCTCGCCAGATCGATAATTCTTGTCGTCTTAAAACGTAATACAGGTCGCGCCCTGTTCTGCACCCGAGAGGTTCTCGCGTAACGCGCTGAACATTTCGCGTCCCGTTCCCACGCGCGATGCGCTCAGGTCAGGAATATGCGGCTTACGTGCGGCCAGGACCGCCTCATCCACCAGTAAGGTCAACTCGCCTGTCTGACCATTAACGCGGATGATGTCGCCATCGTACACTTTCGCCAGCAGGCCACCGTCGTAAGCTTCCGGGGTGACGTGGATGGCGGAAGGCACTTTACCCGATGCACCGGAGAGGCGTCCATCGGTAACTAATGCAATTTTGAAACAGCGGTCCAATAATACACCAAGTGGCGGCATTAGTTTATGTAATTCTGGCATTCCGTTCGCTTTTGGACCCTGATGACGGACAACAACGACGCAATCTTTGTCCAGCAGACCGGCTTCAAAAGCCGGCAGAACATCATGCTGGCTTTCGAAAACCACTGCCGGGGCTTCAATGATCTGGTTTTCCACCGGCACCGCGGAGGTCTTCATCACCGCCCGGCCCAGGTTGCCGGTCAGTACTTTGGTGCCGCCGTGGTGGGAGAAAGGCTTGTCGAAGGTGGCGATGACGCTGTCATCCAGCGAGGCCTGGGCCCCTTCACGCCAGTCCAGCTCGCCCTCGTTCAGCCACGGCTCCAGGGTGTAACGCTGCAGGCCGAAACCGGCCACAGTGTTGACATCTTCATGCAGCAGGCCGCCCTTCAGCAGCTCGCGCATCAGCACCGGTACACCGCCCGCCGCCTGGAAGTGGTTGATATCGGCCGGACCATTCGGGTAAAGACGGGTCAACAGCGGAACCACTTCAGACAGATCGGAGAAATCATCCCAGTTGATCTGGATCCCGGCGGCACGCGCCATCGCCACCATATGCATGGTGTGGTTAGTGGAACCGCCCGTCGCCAGCAGGGCCACGATACCGTTCACCACCACTTTTTCATCCACCATTTTACCGAGCGGCATCCACTCGTTGCCGTTACCGGTCAGGCGGGTCACCTGACGGGCAGCGGCCGCGGTCAGCGCTTCGCGCAGCGGGGCATCCGGATGGACAAACGACGAGCCCGGCAGCTGCATCCCCATAAACTCCACCACCATCTGGTTAGTGTTGGCGGTGCCGTAGAAGGTACAGGTACCCGGGGCATGGTAAGAGGCAGCCTCGGATTCCAGCAGCGCCATGCGGTCAACTTTGCCTTCGGCGTAAAGCTGACGAATACGGACTTTCTCTTTATTGGCGAGACCACTGGCCATTGGGCCTGACGGCACAAACAGCGCAGGCAGATGACCAAACGACAGCGCCGCCATGGTCAGGCCCGGGACAATCTTGTCGCACACGCCGAGGTAGAGCGCGCCGTCAAACATTTTATGCGACAGACCAACCGCCGTGGACATGGCGATCACTTCGCGGCTCAGCAGCGACAGCTCCATACCATCCTGCCCCTGAGTCACGCCGTCGCACATGGCGGGCACGCCCCCCGCTACCTGGCCTACCGCGTTGGCCTGATGCAGCGCCTTGCGGATGATATCCGGGTAGGTCTCATAGGGCTGATGTGCCGAGAGCATGTCATTATAGGAGGTGATGATCGCGATATTGTTACGCAGCATACTTTTCAGCGAGGCTTTATCTTCCGGCTTACAGGCGGCAAAACCGTGCGCCAGGTTGCCGCAGGCCAGCTGCGATCGATGGACCGTATCGGACTTCGCCTGCTGGATGCGCGCGAGGTAGGCAGAACGGGTCTGTTTCGAACGCTCAATAATGCGCTGTGTTACCCGTAACAAAGTCGAATTCATAGAAGCTCCTGTCATTTATCTGTCCGCGCTCTGGAATTAACAAAGTGTTTAGCAGGCGATAACATCGCTGAAACGCTTGATTGCCGGAGCCCTGGGGCAAAATCGCTGCTGGCAGTGTAATAAAAAAAGCCCCGGGTGGAAATCCACCCGGGGCTTAAATGATTAAAAATTGCACGCTGGCCTGAGCCAGATCATGTTACCGGTAAAATACCCCGTAGGGATTAGCGGTCAGCCTTACTCAAACTCGTTCCAGGAACGGCCATCACGGGTGATCATCGCCACCGAGGCGACCGGTCCCCAGGTGCCCGCCTGATACGGTTTCGGTGCATCCTGATCCGCTGCCCACGCTTCGGTGATGGAGTCGACCCACTTCCACGCCTCTTCCACTTCGTCACGACGGACGAACAGCGCCTGGATACCGCGCATGGTTTCCAGCAGCAGACGTTCGTACGCATCCGCCAGATGGGTCTGGTTGAAGGTTTCGGAGTAGCTCAGATCCAGCTTGGTGGTCTGGAGGTTGTGTTTGTGGTCCAGGCCCGGCACTTTGTTCAGCACCTGAATGTCCACACCCTCGTCCGGCTGCAGACGGATGGTCAGTTTGTTCTGCGGCAGCTCCTGCCAGGACTCTTTGAACAGGTTCAGTTCTGGATTTTTGAAATAGACAACCACTTCAGAGCATTTCGCAGGCAGACGTTTACCGGTACGCAGGTAGAACGGAACCCCCGCCCAGCGCCAGTCATCAATGTCCACGCGGATCGCCACAAACGTCTCGGTGTTGCTGGATTTGTTCGCGCCCTCTTCTTCCAGGTAGCCTGGCACTTTTTTGCCCTGGGCAAACCCGGCAGTGTACTGGCCGCGTACCGTCTTCTCACGCACGTTAGAGCGGTCGATACGGCGCAGCGATTTCAATACTTTTACTTTCGCGTCGCGGATGCTGTCCGCAGTGAGATCTGACGGCGGAGACATGGCGATCATGCAGAGCACCTGCAGGAGGTGGTTCTGGATCATGTCGCGCATCTGGCCGGCCTGGTCGAAGTAACCCCAGCGCCCTTCAATGCCCACCTCTTCTGCCACGGTGATCTCAACGTGATCGATGGTGCGGTTATCCCAGTTATTCACAAACAGGGAGTTGGCAAAGCGCAGCGCCAGCAGGTTCAGTACCGTCTCTTTGCCCAGATAGTGGTCGATACGGTAAACCTGGCACTCTTCGAAGTATTCGCCGACCTGGTCGTTGATTTCGCGGGAGGTGGCAAGGGAGGTGCCCAGCGGTTTTTCCATCACCACGCGCGCGGGCATGGCGTTGAGGTTCGCTTCACCCAGCCCTTTGCAGATGGCGCCGAAGGTGCTTGGCGGCATGGCGAAGTAGTTAATGGTAACGCGATTTTTTTGATCGAGCATTGCGCTCAGATTAGCAAATGCCGACGTGTCGTTAACGTCGAGGTTGCAGAAATCGAGACGCCCGCTCAGCTTGTCCCACAAACTTTCATCGATTTTCTCTTTCATGAAAGTTTCGAGTGCTTCGCGCACGACTTTGGTATACGCGTCTTTATCCCAGTCCGCACGACCCACGCCCAGAATGCGGGTCTCCGGGTGGATTTGACCCGCTTTTTCCAGTTGATACAGGGAAGGCAGCAATTTACGGCGTGCAAGATCGCCTTTCGCGCCGAAAATGACCAGGTCACATGCCTGGGCTGTTTGCGTTACCGCCATGTCATTCTCCTCAGTTGGATATCCTGGTGCTTTTGCCAGAATATCGTTGTAATTTTATTACAATGCACTCTACTGCTTTTACGTCATTCCCGAAACCATTTGCGCTTATCCTCCCGTGCGATACGGCGATATTTCGCCCGGAGCGCGCAGCAGCGAAGGTAAGGGCGATGAAACTGGTGAAACTTTGCTCAGTCACGCCGTTGCTAAAATCCGACAGCGATCAAGTAATGAAAAAAAACAACAACATTTTTTCCATGGTTTGTCCTTTTCGGACTATCACAGGCGTATATTCTTGCTAATTCGAATCGCGATTTCACCCATTTATGAAATCGCTTCCACCGATGAGCGCTGTGTTAATAATGAACATGCTGGAAAAAATCCAGTTTCAACTGGAACACCTTAGCAAATCCGAGCGAAAAGTGGCTGAAGTAATTCTCGCCGCGCCCGCTCAGGCCATTCATTCCAGCATTGCCGCCCTGGCACAGGAGTCCGGGGTCAGTGAACCGACCGTCAATCGGTTCTGCCGCAGCATGGAGACGCGCGGATTTCCCGATTTTAAACTGCATCTGGCGCAAAGTCTGGCGAACGGTACGCCCTATGTGAACCGCAATGTCGATGAAGACGACAGCGTGGAAGCCTATACGGGCAAAATTTTCGAATCGGCCATGGCGACGCTGGATCAGGTTCGCCAGTCGCTGGATATGACCTCGGTTAACCGCGCTGTCGATCTGCTGACCCAGGCGAAGAAAATTGCTTTCTTTGGCCTCGGTTCCTCCGCCGCTGTCGCTCACGATGCGATGAATAAATTTTTTCGCTTTAACGTCCCGGTTATCTATTCCGACGACATCGTGCTGCAACGCATGAGCTGTATGAATTGTAACGAAGATGACGTGGTGGTGCTGATATCACATACTGGCCGCACCAAAAGTCTGGTCGAACTGGCCCAGCTGGCGCGTGAAAACGATGCCATGGTGATCGCCCTCACCTCCACCGGGACGCCGCTGGCGCGTGAAGCGACGCTGGCGATCACGCTCGACGTGCCGGAAGACACCGATATCTACATGCCGATGGTGTCCCGTCTGGCGCAGCTCACCGTCATCGATGTGCTGGCGACCGGTTTTACCCTGCGCCGCGGGGCGAAATTCAGAGATAACTTGAAGCGTGTCAAAGAAGCGCTCAAGGAATCGCGTTTTGATAAAGAATTGTTCATCAAGGGTGACATTCCCTGATTTCAATTACAAAGTTGTTACTTTTTTCGGCATTCGGTAAGTTTGCTGTTGCTATTAAAGACGGACAACGTGCCGAATCATCGTTCACGCAACACCAGGTTGTTTTAGACAACGGAGTATTACATGTCCAGAAGGCTTCGCAGAACCAAGATCGTTACCACCTTAGGCCCGGCTACTGACCGCGATAATAACCTTGAGAAAATTATCGCCGCAGGGGCCAACGTCGTGCGTATGAACTTCTCTCACGGTACGCCAGAAGATCATAAATTACGTGCAGACAAGGTCCGTGAGATCGCGGCAAAACTGGGACGTCATGTCGCTATCCTCGGTGATCTGCAGGGTCCAAAAATCCGTGTATCCACCTTCAAAGAAGGCAAAGTTTTCCTCAATATCGGGGATAAGTTCCTGCTGGATGCCAACCTGAGCAAAGGCGAAGGCGATAAAGAGAAAGTGGGCATCGACTACAAGGGCCTGCCCGCTGACGTGGTGCCGGGCGATATCCTGCTGCTGGACGATGGTCGCGTTCAGCTGAAGGTGCTCGACGTTCAGGGCATGAAGGTCTTCACCGAAGTGACCGTTGGCGGCCCGCTCTCCAACAACAAAGGCATCAACAAGCTGGGCGGCGGTCTCTCTGCTGAAGCCCTGACCGAAAAAGACAAAGCTGACATCATCACCGCCGCGGATATCGGCGTGGATTATCTGGCCGTCTCCTTCCCGCGCTGTGGCGAAGATCTGAACTATGCCCGCCGTCTGGCGCGCGACGCTGGCTGCGATGCCAAAATCGTGGCGAAAGTAGAACGTGCTGAAGCGGTCTGCAGCCAGGATGCGATGGATGACATCATCCTGGCGTCTGATGTGGTGATGGTTGCCCGTGGTGACCTGGGCGTTGAGATTGGCGACCCGGAACTGGTCGGGATCCAGAAAGCGCTGATCCGCCGTGCGCGTCAGCTTAACCGCTCCGTGATCACCGCAACCCAGATGATGGAGTCGATGATCACCAACCCAATGCCGACCCGTGCGGAAGTGATGGACGTGGCGAACGCCGTCCTCGACGGCACCGATGCCGTGATGCTCTCTGCGGAAACCGCTGCCGGCCAGTACCCGGCGGAGACCGTGGCTGCAATGGCGCGCGTCTGCCTGGGTGCAGAGAAGATCCCAAGCATCAACGTTTCTAAACACCGTCTGGACATTCAGTTCGACAACGTCGAAGAAGCGATTGCGATGTCCGCCATGTACGCGGCGAACCACCTGAAGGGCGTGACGGCGATCATCACCATGACCGAATCGGGCCGTACTGCGCTGATGACCTCCCGTATCAGCTCCGGCCTGCCGATCTTCGCCATGTCCCGTCATGAGCGCACCCTGAACCTGACCGCGCTCTATCGCGGCGTGACGCCGGTGTTCTTCGACAGCAATAACGACGGTGTGGCCGCGGCGAACGACGCCGTGAACCTGCTGCGCGACAAAGGCTATCTTGTCTCCGGCGATATCGTTATCGTCACTCAGGGCGATGTGATGAGCACCATCGGCTCGACCAACACCACCCGCGTGATGACCGTCGAATAATCCGACGGTTTCGCCGGGTGGCGCTGCGCTTACCCGGCCTACAGGTCCGTAGGCCCGTGCAAGCGCAGCGCCGCCGGGCAATAAAAAAATCCCCCGTTTCCGGGGGATTTTTTATTTCTTCGGATAGAGCTCTTTACGCTTATAGGGCTCTTTCTCGCCGGGCTTGCGCGTCTTCAGCAGTTTCAGGATCCAGGTGTATTGCTCCGCGTGGGGCCCCACCAGAATCTCCACCTCTTCGTTCATCCGGCGTGCAATAGTGTTGTCGTCCGCGGTGAGCAGATCGTCCATCGGTGGGCGGACTTCAATCGTCAGGCGATGGGTTTTGCCGTCGTAAATGGGGAATAACGGGATCACCCGCGCCTGACACACCTTCATCAAGCGGCCAATGGCGGGTAACGTCGCTTTATAGGTGGCAAAGAAATCGACAAACTCGCTATGTTCCGGCCCGTGATCCTGGTCCGGCAGATAGTAGCCCCAGTAGCCCTGGCGTACGGACTTGATAAAGGGTTTGATCCCGTCGTTACGGGCATGCAGGCGTCCGCCGAAGCGACGACGCACGGTGTTCCAGACATAATCAAAGACCTTATTTCCCTGATTATGGAACATCGCCGCCATTTTTTGCCCTTGCGAGGCCATCAGCATCGCCGGAATATCCACGCCCCAGCCGTGCGGCACCAGGAAGATCACCTTTTCGTCGTTGCGACGCATCTCTTCGACGATCTCCAGCCCCTTCCAGTCGACCCGGCTGGTCACTTTTTCCGGCCCGCGTAAGGCCAGCTCAGCCATCATCGCCATCGCCTGCGGCGCGGTAGTAAACATCTCATCAATGATGGCTTCGCGTTCTGCCTCGCTCTTCTCCGGGAAGCAGTAAAACAGGTTTATCTGGGCGCGACGACGGGCGCTTTTGCCCAGTTTGCCCGCCAGGCGCCCCACTTTGCCGAGCAGCGGATCGCGCAGGGCGGGCGGCAGCATCGCAATACCTGCAAACGCATAGACACCCAGCCAGGCGCCCCAGAAGCGCGGATGACGAAACGATTTCTCAAATTCAGGAATGTATTCACTATTGTTCTTTTTGGTTTCCATGCTTTTTCCAGGGCGGGTGATGCTTTAAAGAGTGATGAGATAGTTTAGCGAGGCCATGTGCAACGCACAAAAGAAAAAGCCGGTGCAGGAGTGCACCGGCTTTTAACGCTGCTGAATTAATTCAGGGTCAGCTGGGGAATAACCTCTTTGACCTGCGCCAGATAATCGGTGCGGTCTTTACCGGTCAGCCCTTCGGTGCGCGGCAGCTTCGCCGTTAACGGGTTGACCGCCTGCTGGTTGATCCACACTTCATAGTGCAGATGCGGGCCGGTAGAACGCCCGGTATTGCCCGACAGCGCAATACGGTCGCCACGTTTCACTTTCTGGCCCGGCTTCACCAGCAGCTTACGCAGGTGCATATAGCGCGTGGTGTAGGTGCGCCCGTGACGTATGGCGACATAATAGCCCGCCGCGCCGCTGCGTTTTGCCATTACCACTTCGCCGTCACCGACAGCCAGAACCGGCGTACCCTGCGGCATGGCGAAATCCACCCCACGGTGCGGCGCAACACGGCCAGTGACCGGATTCAGACGACGCGGGTTAAAGTTCGAAGAGACGCGGAACTGTTTCGACGTCGGGAAGCGTAAAAAGCCTTTCGCCAGACCCGTACCGTTACGATCGTAGAATTTACCGTCTTCGGCGCGGATGGCGTAATAATCTTTACCATCCGTGCGTAGACGGACGCCCAGCAGCTGGCTCTGCTCGCGCTTGCCGTCCAGCATTTCGCGGGACATCAGCACCGAAAACGAATCGCCTTTTTTCAGCTTACGGAAGTCCATCTGCCACTGCATGGCTTTGATCACCGAGCTGATTTCACCGCTGGTCAGCCCCGCATCACGGGCGCTGGCAACAAAACTGCCGCCACTTAAGGTACCTTTGATGGCGCTGTTAACCCAGTCACCCTGCTGCATTTCGCTGCTCATCTTGAAACCGTTTTCAGTACGATCGTAAGTACGGGTTTCACGACGGGAGACTTCCCAGGTCAGGCGCTGCAAGTCACCGTTATCGGTGAGGGTCCAGGAGAGCTGTTGACCGATTTTCAGGTTCCGCAGATCTTTATCAGACGCAGCAAGCTGGCTGATTTCACCCATTTCAATGCCGTACTGGTTAAGAACGCTGCTTAATGTATCGCCCGTTGACACGACATATTCGTGTACGCCCACTTCGGCTTCGGTCTTTTCATCAAGCTCATCCTGCGGAATCGCTTCTTCTTCCTGCGGGGCCTGGTCGATAGGTTCACTGGCTTCCGGCAGCAAGGAGCGAATTTCACTCTTTTCCAGCTCAATGGTTCTGATAACTGGCGCGGAATTTGGGTGGTATACAAAGGGCCGCCAGACGGCGACCGCTAAGGTGAGAACTGTAAGCGACCCCAGCATGACGCGGTGGGGCCGGGGCAGATTGTTAAATGCCAGGGCGACAGAGCGGGCTATCTGTTGCACGTAATCACTTCCTCGTTAATCTCCTTTCAGGCAGCTCGCATACTGGTTCGCCAGTTGGCTGAGGAACTGTGAATAGCTCGCTTTGCTCAACTGGATAGAGGTTCCCAGTGGGTCAAGGGTGCCCATACGGACGGACGTTCCCCTTGCCACGGCTTCAACGACCGCTGGCCTGAACTGTGGCTCAGCAAAAACGCAGGTCGCTTTTTGCTCAACCAACTGTGTTCTGATTTCATGTAAACGCTGCGCACCAGGTTGAATTTCTGGATTCACGGTGAAGTGGCCAAGCGGCGTAAGACCGTAGTGTTTTTCGTAGTAGCCATAGGCATCATGAAAAACGAAATATCCCTTACCTTTCAATGGTGCGAGCTCGGTACCCACCTGCTTGTCGGTTGCGGCAAGTTGTGCCTCAAAATCCTTCAGGTTGGCGTCTAGTTTGGCTCGACTTTGCGGCATAAGTTCCACTAATTTTTCATGGATTGCAACCGCTGACAGCCGCGCTATTTCTGGTGAAAGCCAAAGGTGCATGTTGTAGTCACCGTGATGGTGATGCTCGTCACCTTTTTCCTCGGCACCGTGGCCATGATCGTGGTCGTGCTCGTCATCATCCGCCCCTTTCATGAGAAGCGGTTTCACACCTGCAAGGCCAGAGATGTTAACCTGTTTAGCGTCAGGCAACTGACTCGCTGACTTCTGCATGAAGGCTTCCATCTCCGGGCCAATCCATACAACTAAGTCCGCGTTTTGTAAACGTTTTACGTCCGAAGGGCGCAGGGAGTAGTCATGCTCTGACGCGCCATCAGGCAATAAAACCTGGGTTTCGGTGACGCCATCTGCGATAGCGGAAGCGATAAAACCGAGCGGTTTAAGCGAAGCGACAACGGCGGCGTTAACATCTTGTACTGCGGTACCCCAAAGAGCAGCGGATAATGCTGCGAAAAGAAGCGTATTTTTCTGTAACATAATGCGACTAATCATCGTAATGAACATGTGGAATGTGATATTATAACATTCGATGACTTCTGCAAGCATAAATTGATATGACGACTTTGGTTTCTCTCGAAAATATTTCGGTTTCATTTGGCCAGCGCCGCGTCCTCTCTGACGTTTCGCTGGATCTGAAGCCTGGCAAAATTCTGACGTTACTCGGCCCCAACGGCGCGGGTAAATCAACGCTGGTGCGGCTTGTACTCGGCCTGGTAGCACCCGATGCGGGCCTGATCAAGCGTGATCGGCAGCTACGTATTGGCTATGTCCCTCAGAAACTGCATCTGGACGCCACGCTGCCGCTGACGGTCAGCCGTTTCCTGCGTCTGCGTCCCGATACGCGTAAAGAGGATATTCTTCCGGCGCTCAAGCGGGTACAGGCCGGGCATCTTATCGACGCGCCCCTGCAAAAACTCTCCGGCGGCGAAACCCAGCGCGTGCTGCTGGCCCGCGCCCTGCTGAATAAGCCGCAGCTGCTGGTGCTCGACGAGCCGACTCAGGGCGTGGATGTCAACGGTCAGGTTGCCCTGTATGACCTCATCGATCAGCTACGTAAAGAGCTGGACTGCGCTGTGCTGATGGTGTCGCACGACCTGCATCTGGTCATGGCGAAAACGGACGAAGTGCTTTGTCTTAACCATCACATCTGCTGCTCCGGCACGCCGGAAGTGGTCTCCATGCATCCGGAGTTTATCTCGATGTTTGGTCCTCGCGGTGCCGAACAGCTGGGCATTTATCGCCACCATCACAACCACCGCCATGATTTGCAGGGACGCATTGTCCTTCGCCGGGGAAACGGTAACTCATGATTGAACTCTTACTGCCCGGCTGGCTGGCCGGGATGATGCTCGCCTGCGCGGCGGGTCCACTGGGCTCGTTTGTTGTCTGGCGCCGGATGTCCTACTTTGGCGATACGCTGGCGCACGCTTCCCTGCTGGGAGTGGCGTTTGGTTTGCTGCTGGATGTGAATCCATTCTACGCGGTGATTGTGGTTACGCTGCTGCTGGCCGCCGGCCTGGTCTGGCTGGAGAAGCGCCCGCACCTGGCGGTGGATACGCTGCTTGGGATCATGGCCCACAGCGCCCTGTCGCTGGGTCTGGTGGTGGTCAGCATGATGTCCAATATCCGCGTGGATCTAATGGCCTATCTGTTTGGCGATCTGCTGGCGGTGACACCTGACGATCTGATCGCCATTGCCATCGGGGTGGTGATTGTCCTCGCAATCCTGCTGTGGCAGTGGCGTAACCTGCTGGCTATGACCATCAGCCCGGATTTAGCCTTTGTAGATGGCGTGAAGCTGCAGCGCGTGAAGCTGCTGCTGATGCTGGTCACCGCCCTGACCATTGGCGTGGCGATGAAGTTTGTCGGGGCGCTGATCATCACCTCACTGCTGATTATCCCAGCCGCCACCGCCCGTCGTTTTGCCCGTACCCCGGAGCAGATGGCCGGTGTAGCCGTGGGTGTAGGGATGATTGCCGTCACCGGCGGGCTCACCTTCTCGGCGTTTTACGACACCCCTGCCGGACCGTCGGTCGTGCTGTGCGCGGCAGTGCTGTTTATCTTCAGCATGATGAAGAAACCAGCCAGCTAAGGTCATTAATTGCCCGGTGGCGCTACGCTTACCGGGCCTACAGGATCGCGCTTTTGTAGGCCGGATAAGGCGCAGCCGCCATCCGGCAACTTCCGCCGAGGTTACGGCATCTCCGGCGGCGTAATGCCAAAGTGATCCCAGGCCCGCACCGTCGCCATGCGCCCGCGCGGCGTACGCTGCAAAAAGCCCTGCTGGATCAGATAGGGCTCCAGCACATCTTCAATGGTCTCACGCTCTTCGCCAATCGCCGCCGCCAGGTTATCCAGCCCGACCGGCCCGCCAAAGAATTTATCCAGCACCGCCAGCAGCAGCTTGCGATCCATATAGTCGAACCCTTCAGCATCGACGTTCAGCATATCCAGCGCCTGGGCGGCGATCTCATGCGAAATCGTGCCGTCGTGCTTCACCTCGGCAAAATCACGCACCCTGCGCAGCAGCCGGTTGGCGATACGTGGCGTACCGCGGGAACGCTTCGCCACTTCAAAGGCCCCCTCTTCGCTCATATCCAGCCCCATAAAGCGCGCGCTGCGGCTGACGATATGCTGGAGATCGGGCACCTGATAAAACTCAAGACGCTGCACAATGCCGAAACGATCGCGCAGCGGTGACGTTAACGACCCGGCGCGGGTGGTGGCGCCAATCAACGTGAAAGGCGGCAGATCAATCTTAATCGAACGCGCAGCCGGACCTTCGCCAATCATGATATCCAGCTGGTAATCTTCCATCGCCGGATAGAGCACCTCTTCCACCACCGGTGACAGGCGGTGGATCTCATCGATAAACAGCACGTCGTGGGGTTCAAGGTTGGTCAGCATCGCCGCCAGATCCCCTGCCTTTTCCAGCACCGGGCCGGAGGTGGTGCGCAGGTTAACGCCCATCTCATTGGCGACGATATTTGCGAGGGTCGTTTTCCCGAGCCCCGGCGGGCCGAAAATCAACAGGTGATCGAGGGCATCGCCGCGAAGTTTCGCCGCCTGGATAAAGATCTCCATCTGCGAACGCACCTGTGGCTGGCCAATATACTCATCAAGCAGTTTCGGGCGGATCGCCCTGTCCACCAGATCTTCTGTCTGAACACTGCCTGCCGAGACCAGACGGTCTGCTTCAATCATCCTTTACCTCACAATGCGGCGCGCAGCGCTTCACGAATCAGGGTTTCACTGGTGGCGTCCGGTTTAGCCACTTTGCTAATCATCCGGCTCGCTTCCTGAGGTTTATAGCCCAGCGCCACCAGCGCGGCAACCGCTTCCTGTTCCGCATCGTCTGTTGCCGGGCCAGCCGGTGAGGTCAGCACCAGGTCGGCGGCAGGGGTAAACAGATCGCCATGCAGACCTTTAAAGCGATCTTTCATCTCGACAATCAGGCGCTCGGCCGTTTTCTTACCGATGCCAGGGAGCTTAACCAGAGCCGCGGGATCTTCACGCTCTACGGCGTTAACGAACTGCGGAGCCGACATCCCGGAGAGGATGGCCAGCGCCAGTTTTGGCCCCACGCCGTTGGTTTTAATCAGCTCTTTAAACAGGGTGCGCTCCTGCTTGTTGTTAAAGCCATACAGCAGCTGGGCATCTTCACGCACCACAAAGTGGGTAAAGACGATCGCTTCCTTGCCCGCGTCCGGCAATTCATAGAAACAGGTCATCGGCATATGGACTTCATAGCCCACGCCTCCGGTCTCAAGCAGCACTATCGGGGGTTGTTTTTCTAGAATGATGCCTCTGAGTCTGCCTATCACGTGACGCTCCTGCGTTAAGGGCTAAAAGTTACCGCTGCCATAATAAAAAAAGGCTGGATAAACATCCAGCCTGATTTTTACATTTAGCGCAATCGACCGCGCGCCAGATTGAGCCGCGATTCGCTCATCTGCACCGCATTCTGGCTGATGTGGCAATGGGTAATGGCGATCGCCAGGGCATCGGCAGCATCCGCCTGCGGATTGGCGGGCAGTTTAAGCAGGGTACGCACCATGTGCTGCACCTGGCTTTTTTCCGCACTGCCAATTCCCACCACGGTCTGCTTAACCTGCCGTGCGGCGTATTCAAACACCGGCAGATCCTGATTCACCGCCGCGACAATCGCCACGCCGCGCGCCTGGCCAAGCTTCAGCGCCGAGTCGGCGTTTTTCGCCATAAATACCTGTTCAATGGCGAAATAGTCCGGCTGGAACTGGGTGATGATCTCCGTCACGCCCGCATAGATCAGCTTCAGGCGCGACGGCAGATCGTCCACTTTGGTACGGATACAACCACTGCCCAGGTAGGTCAACTGTCGCCCGACCTGACGGATAACGCCATAACCGGTGATGCGTGAGCCCGGGTCAATACCGAGAATAATTGCCATCACGCCGCTCCGGTTATTGGTTTACGTTGGGCCATTACAGCGTAGCCGCAACCTCGTCGGAGATTTCACCGTTGTGGTAGACTTCCTGCACATCGTCGCAATCTTCGAGCATATCGATCAGACGCAGCAGTTTTGGTGCGGTTTCCGCATCCATATCCGCTTTGGTGGACGGGATCATGGAGACTTCAGCCGCGTCGGCTTTCAGGCCAGCGGCTTCCAGTGCATCACGCACCGCGCCCATCTCTTCCCATGCGGTATAGACGTCAATCGCGCCGTCGTCATAGGTCACCACATCTTCAGCACCCGCTTCCAGCGCCGCTTCCATGATCACATCTTCGTCGCCTTTCTCGAAGGAGATGACGCCTTTTTTGCTGAACAGGTAGGCAACGGAACCGTCGGTACCCAGGTTGCCACCGGTTTTGCTGAAGGCATGACGCACTTCCGCCACGGTACGGTTACGGTTGTCGGACAGACACTCAACCATGACCGCCGTACCGCCAGGACCGTAACCTTCATAAATGATGGTTTCCATGTTCGCGTCTTCATCGCCGCCTACGCCACGGGCGATAGCACGGTTCAGGGTGTCACGGGTCATGTTGTTGCTCAGCGCTTTATCGATCGCTGCGCGCAGACGCGGGTTGGAACCGGCATCGCCGCCACCCAGACGGGCTGCGGTAACCAGCTCACGAATGATTTTGGTAAAGATCTTACCGCGTTTGGCATCCTGTGCCGCTTTGCGGTGTTTGGTGTTGGCCCACTTACTATGACCTGCCATAAAAATATCCTCAAAGAGCGCGCCCTTTCAGGCGGCGTTAATTACAAATTCTTCAATCGCCTGCCGGTTGCTCCACGACTTGGTTAACGCCGCGGCTTCGGTCGCATTAACCCAGCGGTAGGTCAAATGTTCGGTGAACACGATCTCCCGTTCGTGGGGAAGCGCAAGGCAGAACCAGGATTCTGTATTGCGTTCAGTCCCCGGCGCATAGCGATGACGTAAATGACTAAAAATTTCAAACTCCACCGTGCGCTGACAGTCCTTCAGGGTCAGTTGCTCGCGAGCAACGTCAATGGTGACCTCTTCCTTTACTTCGCGCGCGGCGGCCTGCAACGCGGTTTCTCCCTCCTCCAGGCTGCCGGTTACCGACTGCCAGAAGGCGGGATCGTCGCGTCGCTGCAACATCAGCACCCGCTTCGTGTCTTCTGCATAAATGATCACTAACACGGAAACGGGAAGCTTATATGCCATATCAGTTTTTCTCTTCCTTTTTCACCACTTCGATACCCAGCTCGCTTAAGGAGGCAGGGTTAGCAAAGCTTGGCGCTTCGGTCATCAGACAGGCCGCGGCGGTGGTTTTCGGGAAGGCGATAACATCACGAATGTTGTCGGTACCGGTCAGCAGCATGGTCAGACGATCCAGACCAAACGCCAGGCCCGCGTGCGGTGGAGTACCGTACTTCAGCGCGTCCAGCAGGAAGCCAAACTTCTCGCGCTGCTCTTGTTCGTTAATGCCCAGAATACCAAACACGGTCTGCTGCATTTCACCGCTGTGAATACGCACGGAACCGCCACCCACTTCGTAGCCGTTGATGACCATATCGTAGGCGTTCGCCACGGCCTCTTCCGGCGCCGCTTTCAGCTCTGCCGCGCTCATATCTTTCGGCGAGGTGAACGGGTGGTGCATAGCGGTCAGGCCGCCTTCGCCGTCGTCTTCAAACATTGGGAAGTCGATAACCCACAGCGGCGCCCATTTGGCTTCGTCGGTCAGGTTCAGATCTTTACCCAGCTTCAGACGCAGTGCGCCCAGCGCGTCGGCAACCACTTTCTTGTTGTCTGCGCCGAAGAAGATCATGTCGCCGTCCTGGGCTTCGGTGCGCGCCAGGATGGATTCGACGATCTCAGCATTCAGGAATTTCGCCACCGGGCTGGTGATGCCTTCGATGCCTTTCGCGCGCTCGGTGACTTTGATGTAAGCCAGGCCTTTCGCGCCATAAATCTTGATGAAGTTACCGTAGTCGTCAATCTGCTTACGGCTCAGGCTCGCACCGCCCGGTACGCGCAGGGCAGCCACGCGGCCTTTCGGATCGTTAGCCGGGCCAGAGAAGACCGCAAACTCAACGCCTTTCAGCAGGTCGGCAACGTCCACCAGCTCCATCGGGTTACGCAGGTCTGGCTTGTCGGAACCGTAGCGGCGCTCGGCTTCGGCGAAGGTCATGATCGGGAAGTCGCCCAGATCCACACCCTTCACGTCCAGCCACAGGCTGCGCACCAGCGCTTCCATCACTTCACGCACCTGCCCGGCGGTCATGAAGGAGGTCTCGACGTCTATCTGGGTAAATTCTGGCTGACGGTCAGCACGCAGATCTTCGTCACGGAAGCATTTGACGATCTGATAGTAGCGATCGAAACCGGACATCATCAGCAGCTGTTTGAACAGCTGAGGAGACTGCGGCAGCGCGTAGAATTTGCCTTTATGAACGCGGGATGGCACGAGGTAGTCGCGCGCGCCTTCCGGGGTCGCTTTGGTCAGCATCGGGGTTTCGATATCGAGGAAACCGTGATCGTCCATAAAGCGGCGCACCAGGCTGGTGATTTTTGCACGGGTTTTCAGGCGCTGGGCCATTTCCGGGCGACGCAGATCGAGGTAGCGGAATTTCAGACGCGCTTCTTCGGTATTGACGTGGTTGGAGTCCAGCGGCAGCGATTCTGAACGGTTGATGATGGTCAGATCGGTCGCCAGCACTTCGATTGCGCCGGTCGCCATGTCGCTGTTGATGTTTTTCTCGTCACGCGCACGCACGGTACCGGTCACCTGGATGCAGAACTCGTTACGCAGTTCAGCTGCCAGCTTTAACGCATCGGCGCGGTCTGGATCGAAAAACACCTGCACGATGCCTTCACGGTCGCGCATATCGATAAAGATAAGGCTGCCAAGATCACGACGACGGTTGACCCAACCACACAAGGTCACCTGCTGTCCGACGTGGGACTGACGCAGCTGCCCGCAATATTCTGTACGCATGAGATATCCCTTAACTTAGCCGCAGGCTACTATGTCGCAGCTTTTTGTATGTCAAACTGGATGAAAAAAGGCGGCTATTATACTGGAAATTCCGCCAGACGATAAGAGAGAAGCGCGCCATGCGCGCGTTTGCTGCTCGCATCTTGCATATTCTCACAAAATTTAACAAAAATATCAGACCTGGAACAGGCTGGCTCAGCGTAAGGTATTAGCATGGCTCACTATTTAACAGGAAAAACCATGTTCACACTCGACGCTGCCCGTACCGCCCTTGTGGTGATTGATTTACAGGAAGGGATCCTGCCCTTTGCCGGTGGCCCGCATACCGCTCAGGATGTGGTCAGCCGCAGTGCTCGTCTGGCGGAAAAATGCCGCACCAGCGGTTCGCCGGTGGTGATGGTCCGCGTGGGCTGGTCCGCTGATTTCGCCGAGGCGCTGAAGCAGCCGGTAGATGCACAAGCCCCTGCCCATGCTCTGCCGGAAAACTGGTGGGACTACCCGCTGTCACTGGGTAAGCAAGAGAGCGATATCGAAGTGACCAAGCGCCAGTGGGGCGCGTTTTACGGCACCGATCTTGAGTTACAGCTGCGTCGTCGCGGCATCGATACGATCGTTCTGTGTGGGATCGCCACCAATATTGGCGTCGAATCCACCGCCCGTAACGCCTGGGAGCTGGGCTTTAACCTGGTGATCGCCGAAGATGCCTGCAGCGCAGCTTCGGCCGAGCAGCATCTCGGCAGTATGACCAATATCTTCCCGCGTATTGGCCGGGTACGCAGCACCGAAGAGATTATCAACGCACTATGATCTATCTGGGGTTACCCCAATGGTCGCACCCGAAATGGGTGCGGCTGGGCATAACGGGTCTTGAAGAGTACGCCCGCCACTTTAATTGCGTGGAAGGTAACACCACGCTCTATGCCCTGCCTAAACCTGAAGTGGTGGCGCGCTGGCGGGAGCAGACCGACGACGACTTTCGCTTCTGCTTTAAATTCCCGGCTACCATCTCCCATCAGGCTGCGCTGCGTAACTGTGACGATTTAACCGCAGAATTTTTTACCCGCCTGGCGCCGCTGGCCAACCGTATTGGCCAGTACTGGGTGCAGCTCCCCGCCACCTTTGGCCCACGCGATCTGCCCGCGCTATGGCAGTTTCTCGATGCCCTGCCCCGGGAGTTCACTTATGGCGTTGAGGTTCGTCATCCTGAATTCTTCATGAAAGGCGAGGCGGAGAAAGCGCTTAACCGCGGTCTGCATGAGCGCGGCGTCAATCGCACCGTTCTCGACAGCCGCCCGGTCCACGCCGCCGTGCCGCATAACGAGGCCATCATCGACGCCCAGCGTAAAAAACCGAAGGTGCCGGTACATGCGGTGATGACCGCCAGCAATCCGATGGTGCGTTTTATCGGTAGCGACAACATGCCGCAAAACCAGGCGCTGTTTGCTGTCTGGTTACAGACTCTGGCGAAGTGGGAACAGACCGCCACGCCATATCTTTTTTTGCATACCCCTGATATCGCCCAGGCGCCACAACTGGTCGATGCTCTCTGGCACGCCTTGCAGGCCGTGGCACCGTCCATCGGCGACGCCCCCGCAATTCCGCAGCAATCTTCTCTTTTCTGAGCTCACCCCCTATCATAGAAGTGCCATCTGCCAAAAAACAGGGAGTTTGTATGGTTTGCGCGCTGTATGCGGTACTGGGTGCGTTGCTGTTAATCAAGTTTTCGTTCGATATTGCGCGCCTGCGGATGTTGTACCGCGTCTCTTATGGCGACGGAGGTTTCTCTGAGTTGCAAACCGCAATCCGCATTCATGGCAATGCGGTGGAATATCTCCCGGCGGCACTGATCTTGATGTTATTTATGGAAATGAATGGCGCAGAGACCTGGATGGTGCACGTCTGCGGCCTGCTGCTGATCCTTGGGCGCCTGATGCACTACTATGGTCTCCATCAGCGTCTGTTCCGCTGGCGCCGCTCCGGCATGAGCGCGACCTGGTGTTCGCTTGTGCTAATGGTGCTGGCTAACCTGTGGTATATGCCCTGGGAGTTGGTTTTCTCCCTGCATTAGCGCACAATACGCCCCTTTATTTATCCCGGATTTTTACGTTATGTCAGATCGCGACACGCTTTTTTCTGCGCCTATCGCCAGTCTGGGCGACTGGACCTTTGATGAACGGGTGGCTGAAGTCTTCCCGGATATGATCCAGCGCTCGGTCCCCGGCTACTCTAATATCATCTCCATGATCGGCATGCTGGCGGAACGTTTTGTTCAGCCGGACACGCAGGTCTACGATCTGGGATGTTCGCTGGGCGCAGCCACGCTGTCGGTTCGTCGTAATATTAAGCACGACGGTTGCAAAATTATCGCCGTCGACAACTCACCGGCCATGGTTGAACGCTGCCGGCGCCATATTGACGCCTGGAAAGCCCCGACGCCGGTAGAAGTGGTCGAAGGCGATATCCGCCATATCGAGATTAAAAACGCCTCGATGGTGGTGCTGAATTTTACCCTGCAATTCCTGGTGCCCGAAGACCGTCAGCTGTTGCTGGACAAAATTTATCAGGGGCTGAACCCTGGCGGCGCCCTGGTGCTGTCGGAAAAATTCAGTTTCGAAGATGCCACCGTCGGCGAACTGCTGTTCAACATGCACCACGATTTCAAACGTGCCAACGGCTACAGCGAGCTGGAGATCAGCCAGAAGCGCAGCATGCTGGAAAATGTGATGCTGACCGATTCGGTTGAAACCCACAAAGCCCGTCTGCACAAGGCGGGTTTCCCGCACAGCGAGCTGTGGTTCCAGTGCTTCAACTTTGGCTCCCTGGTAGCGCTGAAAGGCGGTAACGCATGATTGATTTCGGTAACTTTTATCAGCTGATTGCCAAAAACCACCTCTCCCACTGGCTGGAAACCCTGCCCGCGCAGATTGCCGCCTGGCAGCGTGAATCCCTGCACGGCCAGTTTAAGCAGTGGAAAAATGCGGTGGAATTTCTGCCAGAGATGACGCCCTATAAGCTCGACCTGCTGCACAGCGTTACCGCCGAGAGCGAACAGCCGCTGAGCGAAGGCCAGATGCTGCGTCTCGAAAACCTGATGCGCAACCTGATGCCGTGGCGCAAAGGGCCGTTTTCTCTCTACGGCATGCAGATCGATACCGAATGGCGTTCAGACTGGAAGTGGGAGCGCGTGCTGCCGCACCTCTCTGATTTAACCGGACGCACCATTCTGGATGTCGGCTGCGGCAGCGGCTATCACATGTGGCGTATGATTGGCGCAGGCGCCCATCTGGCGGTAGGCATCGATCCGACCCAGCTGTTCCTCTGCCAGTTCGAAGCGGTGCGCAAACTGCTTGGCAACGACCAGCGCGCGCACCTGTTGCCGCTGGGGATTGAGCAACTCCCGGCGCTGGCCGCGTTCGACACTGTCTTCTCGATGGGCGTGCTTTACCATCGCCGCTCCCCGCTGGAACACCTCTGGCAGCTGAAAGATCAGCTGGTCAACGGCGGTGAGCTGGTGCTGGAGACGCTGGTGGTAGAAGGGGATGAGAACACCGTGCTGGTGCCAGGGGATCGCTATGCCCAGATGCGTAACGTCTACTTTATTCCGTCGGCGCTGGCGCTGAAAAACTGGCTGGCGAAGTGCGGTTTTATCGATATCCGCATCGCGGATGTCTGCCCTACCACTACCGACGAACAGCGCCGCACCGAGTGGATGACCACCGAATCTCTGGCCGAGTTCCTCGATCCGAATGACAGCAGCAAAACGATTGAGGGTTATCCGGCTCCGGTTCGCGCAGTGTTGATTGCTACCAAGCCGTAATTTATGCCGGGTGGCGGCTGCGCCTTACCCGGCCTACAAAAACGGTGCCGTGTCGCCGGAAAATGCATAAAAAAAGACCCCTGTTGAAATTGCAGGGGCCTGGTACAAACAAGCATCATATTGGGCGACATGATGCGCGGTAAAAACTGTTTTAGCGACAATAGCGTGCAATTATCGCCTTCATCTCTGCAACCGACTCTCCCTCGACGCCGTAGCGGGAATATTCATCCGCGTCGGCATCCGTCGACATCGACAAGCCTGTGTTGCGATAGCGCATGGGTGACGGTAGCCACTTCCCTGCCGAGCTGTGCAACTCTTCCACCCCTGCCCGTAAAAACGTCTCCAGATTGGCGGCGCGAACGCCAGCACCCGCCATTATTATTGGAACACCTGATTGGGCTTTTAGTTCCTTAATTAATGAAATACCTTTTTCGGCGGAGGCGTGTTGACCCGAAGTCAGCACGCGCGCAACCCCCAGTTCCGCGAGATTTTCAAAGGCTTGCCGCGGATTTACACACATATCGAAGGCGCGATGAAAAGTTACCGCCATTCCCTTCGCAGCAGCCATAATCTGGCGCATGCGCGGCATATCGATATGACCATCTTCATTCAGCAGGCCGATGACCAGCCCCGAGAAACCCAGCGCCTTAACGAGGGCGATATCCTCCAGCATGGCGTTAAATTCGCCGCTGCTGTAGCAAAAGTCCCCGCCGCGGGGTCGAATAATCGGGTGAACCGGAATGCTCACCGCCTGACGCACCGATTTCAGCACCCCATAAGAGGGAGTCAGCCCGCCCTCTTTCGGAGCGGCACAGAGTTCAATACGATCGGCGCCATGCGCCTGGGCGGTCACGGCGCACGCCATGCTGTAACAACAGATCTCCAGCAATGCCACGAAATCTCCTTATAACCTGTTGGGTTTTGCATCATGCCATGCCGCTTTCCCCGCGACACGGCGTTACCTCACAACTCTTTCGCTTTATTGTTCGCTGGCGACAATCTCTTCGATTGTCCAGGGGTGAAACTTCACCGTCACGCTGCCGTCGGTAACCGCCAGGGTCGGATTTGGCAGGCGCTCGCGCTCCCCTTTTGGCGAGCTGGTTTTCACAAAAATGCCAGGCTGGCTTAAGCCCTCATCAGAGAGCAGCGCCAGGGCGCGGGCATTCAGGGTATCCGGGTCGCCGGGGAGGACGATCTCAATATGCTCCCAGCCTTCGTGGGGGTAGCGTTTTTCACCCGGCCACGGCAGCTCAACCACCGTAAAGCGCCAGTGGGCGACGCAGACGGGTTCATGCAGCTTAAAGAGGCAGATAGGACGGCCATTGATGATGTTCTCCGAGAGCAGTTCGCCGCACTGCTCAAACCCTCGCCGCCAGCGCTCCGCCGTGGCATTCTGATGGCAGCGCAGGGAGATGTGGTCCGCCGCGAGCGGAGCGATATCCAGACCCAGGCGAGCGGAAAGCGCCGCAAAGGCGTCAGTGAAACGCGGTAAATCGGCTGCAATATCCTGCAGGTCGTCAATAGATTGCCAGTTCGCCATCATCAGTACTCTTATCGTCATGCAAAAGCGTTAATTTACTCTGTTGCTGGCCTGCGACCAACCGCTGTTTTGAGCCAGTGCTGACGGCAACGGGCAATTGCAGTATACTCCCGGCCTAAATTCGTTAACGGGCGCGGCAACGTGATGCGCGCGTCAAAAATGTAAGGTATCCCGGTGAATATTCAGGCTCTTCTCTCAGAAAAAGTCAGTCAGGCACTGATTGCTGCAGGCGCACCTGCAGACTGTGAACCGCAGGTTCGTCAGTCCGCGAAAGTACAGTTTGGCGACTATCAGGCTAATGGCGTGATGGCCGTAGCGAAAAAACTGGGCATGGCGCCACGACAACTCGCAGAGCAGGTTCTGTCCCATCTGGATCTCAGCGGTATTGCCAGCAAAACCGAAATCGCCGGACCGGGCTTTATCAACATTTTCCTCGATCCTGCCTTCCTGGCGCAGAACGTCGATGCCGCGTTGCAGTCCGATCGTCTGGGTGTGGCGCAGCCGCAGCCTCAGACCATCGTCGTTGACTACTCTGCCCCGAACGTGGCGAAAGAGATGCACGTCGGCCATCTGCGCTCCACCATCATCGGTGATGCCGCGGTACGCACCCTGGAGTTCCTCGGCCACAACGTAATCCGCGCGAACCACGTCGGCGACTGGGGCACCCAGTTCGGGATGCTGATCGCCTGGCTGGAAAAGCAGCAGCAGGAAAATGCCGGTGAAATGGCCCTGGCGGACCTCGAAGGCTTCTACCGCGATGCGAAAAAGCACTACGACGAAGATGAAGCCTTTGCCGAGCGCGCCCGTAGCTACGTAGTGAAACTGCAGGGTGGCGATGCGTACTTCCTTGAGATGTGGCGCAAGCTGGTGGACATCACCATGTCCCAGAACCAGATCACCTATGACCGCCTGAACGTCACCCTGACCCGTAAGGACGTGATGGGTGAAAGCCTTTATAACCCAATGCTGGCCGGTATCGTGGCCGATCTGAAGGCCAAAGGCCTGGCGGTCGAAAGCGAAGGCGCGACGGTGGTGTTCCTTGATGAGTACAAAAACAAGGAAGGCGAACCGATGGGCGTCATCATCCAGAAAAAGGATGGCGGCTTCCTCTACACCACCACCGATATCGCCTGCGCGAAATACCGCTACGAAACCCTGCATGCGGATCGCGTCCTCTATTACATCGACTCCCGTCAGCACCAGCACCTGATGCAGGCGTGGACCATCGTGCGTAAAGCGGGCTATGTACCGGACTCCGTACCGCTGGAGCACCACATGTTCGGCATGATGCTGGGTAAAGACGGCAAGCCGTTTAAAACCCGTGCGGGCGGCACCGTGAAGCTGGCGGATCTGCTGGACGAGGCGCTGGAGCGTGCCCGTCGTCTGGTAGCGGAGAAAAACCCGGATATGCCTGCCGATGAGCTGGAAAAACTGGCCAACGCCGTCGGCATCGGTGCAGTGAAATACGCGGATCTCTCCAAGAACCGGACCACCGACTACGTTTTCGACTGGGATAACATGCTGGCGTTCGAAGGTAACACCGCGCCGTACATGCAGTATGCCTACACTCGCGTGCTGTCTGTCTTCCGTAAGGCTGACATCGATGAAAGCGTACTGGCCCGGACGCAGGTGACCATCACCGAAGATCGTGAAGCGCAGCTGGCGGCGCGTCTGCTGCAGTTCGAAGAGACGCTCTCCGTGGTCGCCCGCGACGGCACCCCGCACGTGATGTGTGCCTACCTGTACGATCTGGCGGGCCTGTTCTCCGGCTTCTACGAGCACTGCCCTATCCTCTCTGCCGAGAGCGAAGCGGTGCGCAACAGTCGCCTGAAGCTGGCGCAGCTGACGGCGAAGACCCTGAAGCTGGGTCTGGATACCCTGGGTATCGAAACCGTCGAGCGTATGTAACATCGGTGCCTGGTTAACGCCTGATGGCGCTTCAACCGGTTATCGCAATAACACAAAACCCGGCGCAAGCCGGGTTTTGTGTTTGTAGCCCCGGTAAGCGTAGCGCCACCGGGGAGTGCAGTGGTCAAAAATACTTGCGCAGATACTCCGTCAGACAGAGGATTGCCATCGCCTGACCATACGGCATTGAGGTCAACGGGATCTGACGATAGAACGCCAGATCGCTGCCCATGCCGGTACCGAACGAGGTTTGCAGCAGTTCCCCTTCCGGGGAGATGTTCTTCACGATCCCGCGAATGGCTCTCTCCGCCACCTCCGCATATTCGGCTCCCACATAGCGCTTGCGTACCGCTTTCAGGATCCCGTAGCTGAACCCGGCGGTGGCTGAGGCCTCAAGATAGGAGTTGGGATCGTCGAGCAGCGTATGCCACAGGCCGCTCTCATCCTGACACTTCGCCAGGGCAGCAATCTGCGCGTTCAGCACCTGCACCAGATAGCGGCGCACGGCGTTATTTTCTGGCAGATCCACCAGCTCAAGGAAATCAGGAATAACGATCGTCAGCCAGCTGTTGCCGCGCGCCCAGCGGGCGTTGGCAAAGTTGTGGTGGCCATCGTAGTTCCAGCCGTGGAACCAGAGCCCGGTCTCCCGATCCATCAGGTTCTGCACGTGCAGCAGGAACTGATAGACCGCCTCCTCAACATAGTCGGGTTTATTGAGCAGTTTACCAATCTTCGCCAGCGGCAGGACGGTCATCATCAGGGTGTCGTCCCACATCTGCTGGTGGTTCTCCTCCGCCAGGGTGATGTGCTGCATACCGCCGTGATCGGTGCGCGGCATCTCGTTCATCGCCCACTCCGCCCAGCTCTCCAGCCACGGTAGCCAGGCCGGGTTGCGCGTCTCTTCATAGCGATATGCGAGGGTCAAAAACGGCGACATGGTGTTGACGTTTTTGGTGGTGGCCCCTTCGGCAAAACGCTCGGCAAACCAGCTGTCGATGATATCGCGCATCGCTTCATCCCCGGTCTGGCAGTAATACTGCCAGATACCGTAGAGACCAACGCCGTGAGTCCACTCCCAGCCCGCCCAGCCTTTGGTGTCGATTACCCGCCCGTCGTCCAGCCGCAGTAAAAACTCGCCGGTTTTATCGTGAATGTTCACCAGGTTATGCGTCACGTTTTGGATCAGCGTTTTCAGTTCATCTCTGGCGATAAAACGCTCTGGCTGACGCAGTAACGGGCTATGTTTGACAGGCCAAACCTTCATAATCTTAACCTCTGTTGTATGTCGAATTCAGTGGAGCACGTTCTTTCAGGGACGGTGCAGCGGGTTTATTGCGGTTCAGATAGCCGATGTTGTTGTTTCCCCACAGGCAGTCGTAAGGCATACCGGCCAGCATCTCAACCGTGGCGCGGGCCTGCGGCGTGGCGGCCTCCGGCATCGCGCGGCCAGATTCACGCATTTTGGCCGTCTCTTCACGCAGCGTACTGTGCGTCTGTAAATTCAGCTTAAAGCGCAGCGACACCAGGAAGCCGCAGGTCAGCACCAGGATAGTGCCCACGCTCAGGATCATCAGAATGGTGTGGCTTACCCCTTCCGGCTGCACCTTCTGGCCGCTGACAAAGCCAGACATCTGCATGACGATACCCACCAGCATGATGGCTCCCGCCTGGGACGCTTTACGGGTCAGAGTCATGATCCCGGCGAAGATCCCTTCGCGGCGCTGGCCGGTGATGACTTCATCCACGTCAGCGATATAGGTGTAGGTGTTCCACGGCACATAGTTGATCCCACCGCGACCCAGACCCGCCAGGGCAGAGACCAGCAGCAGCAGCGCGTAGATGTCGCTCATACCGGCGTAATACAAACCGGCATAGGAGAGCGACGCCAGACCAAACAGCACCACCACCATGCGGTACGACGGTGCCGGTCCAAAGCGGATGCAGAGCGGGATCATCGCGATAACGGCCAGGAACTGGAAGATAGCCATGGTGCCCAGCAGATTCGAGGCCATAGAAGCTTCCTGCATCAGCACAAAGACCACGTAGTAGGTAAAGACGGCGTTGAACACATCCTGGGCGATGTAGCCCCCAAGGTACATCCCCAGGTGCTGGCGGAAGATTTTGATCCGCAGGGTAGAGCTCAGCTCAACGAACAGACGGTTCAGGCTCTGGCCGAGGGTCAGTTTTTTCTTCTCCTCTTCGGCGCGCAGCGCGGCTTCGCTCCACTCTTCACGCGGACGTTCCCAGGTGAAGAACCAGACGAAGGTCAGCATCAGGGCGCACAGCACCGAGAAGACCAGGCTGGCATAGAAGAAGGAGATGGCGTTGTCTTTACCAAAGTGGGTTAACAGAATACCCGGCAGGAACGAGGCCAGAATCGCCGACATCTGCGCCATAGAGATACGCGCGCCGGAGAACTTGGTTTTCTGCTTGAAATCGTCGGTCATCTCCGGCACCAGCGTTTCGTATGGAACCAGGATCATGGTGTAGACGATATCGAAGATCAGATAGGTCAGCAGGTAGTACCAGAAGCCCATATCGCCGACCCACATCAGCGAGTAGCTGAAGACGCAGGGGATGCCGAGCAGAATAAAGAACTTGCGGCGGCCAAAGCGTTTGCCAAGCCAGGTGGTGCCAAAGTTATCGGTCAGGAAGCCCATCAGCGGACTGACGACGGCATCCAGAACCCTTGCCGCCGCAAAGATGAAGGTAGCCTCAATCGGCGTGAGGCCACAGAAGGTGGTGTAGAAATATAATAGCCAGGCAGCGGTCAGCGCTGTGGTCCCTGCCCCGAGAAAATCACCCGATCCGTAAGCAAGATAGTTCGCGAGTCCAATTTTACGTGTTTTCATTACCGTCGACCCTGTAAGTTTTAGATGACTCCCGGTTAACGCGACGCCAACGGGAGTGACTAGACGGTTACAGTAAGAGTATCGCTTACTGGATACCTTTCTGTTTCTGCCACCGCCAGGCGGCAACTGGCAAAAATGCAAAGAGAATTACTACGCGTGTCACTGTTTTATAAAACAGCGTTTCTTTTGCTTCAAAAGGAGGGGTCAGTTTTGCGAGCCAGTCATCAGAATAGCCTGATAACTGGCGAAAAAGCGATCACTAAACGGTCTGTTCAGAGGGTTGTGTTGGTAAGCAGCAAAGCCAGAGAATAGAGATAGCCGCTAATACATTTAGCGTAATCGTGATGAACGCCGTCACCTGCTCTGCAGAGTGATTATCTACCGGGATAAGCATAACCTGATGAATACCCGTCAGAATGAGCGGCAGGATCAGCAGAATGAAGAGTAGCGCCCCGCCAAACCACCACCCCGATTTTCCTGCATCGTGCATTCGGCGGATACGCAGTGAGACGACTGATACGAGCAAGATTACCGGGGCAAGCGCCCTGAGCGGAAGCCAGACAAACCAGGCCCACACCAGTATCATTCCCCCGCGGCCGGTACGATCGGCAATCAATGCTATGAGAAAGCAATAACTCAGTGCGGCAATAAAGAGAACAATCGCTATATTAATGACGATAAATAACCAAAACTCTCTTCTTGTCGCTCGCCCCTTATAGACGAACGCCTTTTTCCAGCCGTCGAAATAACAATCCTTAATACTTTTATGCATACCTTCATCCTTTTAAAACACTATCCCTGAGTGATTAAAGCATTACTTATTTAATTTTCCTGAGATGATTACCGAACTGACCTTTAGCGCCTCTGAAACCAGCAATAAAAATAACGCCACCGCGACGTTCCCCGGAGTAATCCATTTCATAATCCAGGGTAAAAAGGTGAGAGACGGCACAACCACCAGCAGGCGCAAGGGGGTCTGCGCAGCTACCAGGTAGCCGACCTTATTCCATGCGGTAAGGAGAAACAGGGCAGAAAAAACAATGGACAGGGTTGTTATCATTGACAAAACAAAGAGAATAAGAAGCCAGTAGCTGCCACCCTGTTCTGAATAAAGCGCGTTAAAATTGATAATATCATCAACGAAAGGAATACGCCCCTGGGTACTACTCTTCCAGACATAGGTTGCCAGATATAAAACATCCATACCCCCCCAAAACATGCATACTTGCCGAAAGCTCAATTTCATACCTGCTCCCTTTTGCATTATTGCGTTCCATCATTGATATGTATATTACATTATCTCAGCGCGTAGAGTATATTCTCCGGATGTTGACTTCCAGAGCTATTCTCTTAATGAAAAGAGTGAGGGAAAAATTAACAGGGCAAGAAGAGCAGGAAAAATAACGAAGCCTGTGGAATGACACCCCCATTCCGTTCGGGCGAACGGAATGGAGTCAGAGGGTTAGCGGTAGTTCACAATCACTTCGTTACGCTGGACCTTCAGGGCCGGGATGAGGCGACCACCGCCGGGGACTTCCCAGATAAAGCGCAGCGGCTCGACGGCGGGCACGTTGTTGAACGCATGGGTCGTGCCGCTGGCCCCATCCAGTTCGGTACAGCGCGTCTGGGAACAGAGCCGCACCCGCAGCCCAGCGGGGGTCGGGCCATTCAGCTCATAGCGCCAGGCCACCAGAGTCATCAGGCCCGATACCGGCTGCTGCGCCGACAGTGGGCGTGACGAAGCCGCCACGCCACGGTGGGCAAGGGTCAGGCCGATACTGCTGGCCTGCCATGCCCCCTCCCCTGCGGCCTGCGCCATCAGCGGCAGGGCCAGTAACCAGAGTAATTTACGCATTACTGGCCTCCGATGGTGGCGGTCATGCGGATATGGCGGTTGTCCGACAGTTCCATATTCGACAGCACGACCAGCTGCGACAGGCTGCGGCGCAGGAAGCGCGAGAGCAGCGGACGCAGGGCGTGATTCACCAGCAGCACCGGTGGCGCCCCCAGCATCTCCTGACGCTGCAACGCCTCCTGGGTTTGCGCCAGCAGACGATCCGCCAGCCCCGGCTCCAGCCCGCCGCCGCCCTGCAACGCCTGCAGCAGCAGACGCTCAAGCGGCGTGTCGAGTCCAATGACCTGCACCTCGCCGGTACCCGGGAACCACTGCTGAGTGATGGCGCGGCCTAACGCCACGCGCACCACCGCCGTCAGCTCGTGCGGATCGTTCTGCAGCGGTGCATGCTCGGCCAGAGTCTCCAGAATGGTGCGCATATCGCGAATCGGCACTTTCTCGTCGAGCAGATTTTGCAGCACCTTGTGCAGCGTGGTCAGGGTCAGGACACCCGGCACCAGATCTTCGGTGAGCTTCGGCATCTCCTGAGTGACGCGATCCAGCAGCTGCTGCGCCTCCTGGCGGCCGAACAGCTCTGCGGAGAACTGACCAATCAGGTGGTTAAGATGAGTTGCCACGACGGTACTGGCTTCCACCACGGTATAGCCCTGGATCTGCGCCTGCTCTTTCAGGGCACTTTCGATCCAGATGGCGGCCAGGCCAAAGGCCGGATCGATAGTTTGTTCACCCGGCAGCGTACCCGCCGCGGTGCCAGGGTTAATGGCCAGCCAGCGCCCCGGATAGGCATCTCCGCTGCCGATCTCCACCCCTTTCATCAGAATGCGATAGCGCGCAGGAGGCAGATCCATGTTGTCGCGGATATGCACCACCGGCGGCAGGAAGCCCATGTCCTGGGCGAATTTTTTACGAATACTGCGGATACGTCCCAGCAGTTCACCATCCTGCTGGAAATCGACCATCGGGATCAGGCGGTAGCCCACTTCCATGCCCAGCGAATCTTCCAGCTGGACGTCGTTCCAGGTGGCTTCCACCGCCTGGGTGTTTTCCGGCATTTTCACCGGAGCAGGCTCACTCTTCGGTTTGGCTTCGCGTCCGCGTAGCCACCAGGCCAGCCCCAGCAGTGCGGCGGTGAACAGCAGGAAGACGAAGTTCGGCATTCCCGGCACCATGCCCAGCAGGCCAAGTACCGCGGCAGAGAGCATCAGCACGTTCGGGTTGTTGAACAGCTGCCCGACCATCTGCTCGCCGACGTCCTGATCGGTGGCGACGCGGGTTACGATCACACCGGCTGCGGTGGAGATCACCAGCGCCGGGATCTGGGCGACCAGACCGTCACCAATGGTCAGCAGCGTGTAGCTCTCTGCTGCCTGGCCCATAGCCATTCCGTGTTGCAGCACGCCCACCAGCAGGCCGCCGATCACGTTGATCACCATGATCAGAATACCGGCAATGGCATCGCCGCGAACGAACTTACTCGCACCGTCCATCGAGCCGTAGAAGTCCGCTTCCTGGGTCACTTCGGCACGGCGTTTTTTCGCTTCATCTTCGCCAATCAGACCGGCGTTAAGATCGGCGTCAATCGCCATCTGTTTACCCGGCATCCCGTCCAGGACGAAACGCGCGCCAACTTCTGCGATACGCCCCGCACCTTTGGTGATAACCATGAAGTTGATGATCACGAGGATGATAAACACCACGATCCCGATGGCGAAGTTGCCGCCGACCAGGAAGTGGCCAAAGGCCTCAACCACCTTACCTGCCGCCGCGCCGCCGGTATGCCCTTCCATCAGAATGATACGGGTGGAGGCGACGTTCAGCGCCAGACGCAGCAGCGTGGTGAAGAGCAGGATGGTCGGAAACGCGGCGAACTCCAGGGTGCGCTGGGTGAACATCGCCACCAGCAGCACCATAATGGAGAGCGCAATGTTGAAAGTGAAAAGCAGGTCGAGGATGAATGCCGGCAGCGGCAACACCATCATCGACAGGATTAGCAGGATGAGGATCGGCCCGGCAAGGATCTGCCATTGAGTCGATTTCAGGTTGCCGGGGAGGCGCAACATTGCCACCAGATTAGCCATCAGAGTCCTTCTCGTTCATAAAATCCAGCGCGGCAGGCACCGGGAGATTCTCAGGTTTGACAGGCCGTTGACCACCGGCAAGACGCCAGCGTTTCAACTGCCATACCCACGCCAGCACTTCCGCGACTGCGGCATAGAGCTGGCCCGGGATCTGTTGTCCTATTTCCGCATGCCGGTAGAGCGCACGCGCCAGTGGCGGCGCTTCCAGCATCGGGATACGGTTTTCATTACCAATTTCGCGGATGCGCAGCGCGATAAGCCCCGCCCCTTTCGCCACCACTTTAGGCGCGCTCATTTTGTTTTCGTCATATTGCAGCGCAACGGAGTAGTGGGTTGGGTTGGTGACAATCACATCCGCTTTCGGTACATCTTCCATCATCCGGCGACGTGCGGCGGCACGCTGCATCTGGCGAATACGCCCTTTGACGTGCGGGTCACCTTCCATCTGCTTATGTTCATCCCGGATGTCCTGGCGGGACATGCGCAGTTTTTTAATGTGGCTGTAGATCTGGAAGAAGACGTCAAATCCGACCATCGGGATAATCGAGAGCACCACCAGCAGCGAACAGAGCCCCACCAGATTGAGCGCGTTGCGCATGGCGGTGAACGGCGACTCGCTGATCAGGCGCATCATCTCCGGCCAGTTATGCCAGATAAAAAATCCCGCCACGCTGCCCATCAGCGTCGCTTTCATCAACGCCTTTAGCAGTTCGGCGGCGGTCTGCGCGGAGAACATTCTCGCGATACCAGGCAAGGGGTTCAGCTTGGAGAATTTAAACTGCAGCGATTTCCCGCTGAACACCAGCCCGCCCAGCATCACCGGCGATACGATAGCCACCAGCACTACGCCGGTGATTAACGGCAGCAGCGCGACCATCGCGCTTTTGATCAGCAAGATAATCTGGCTGAGGATCAGGTTAGGGTCGTTGACCATGCTGTGATCGAAGCGCAACCCGGCCGAGAGCATGCCGGCCAGTCTGCGGGCAAGGGACTCCCCGCCTATCCAGATAATGCACACGCCAACCAATAAAATCAGCAGCGAGGTGAGTTCTCGGGATCGGGGTATTTGCCCGTCCTCACGCGCTTTTTCAAGTCGGTGGGGTGTGGGGGCTTCTGTTTTGTCGTCGCTGTCTTCTGCCACGGCAAGCATCTCGCAGGTAGAGGTCTGGACGATATGATGCCAAAGCCGCGCCTGACCAATGCGTTAATTAGGGGCGTGAAAAGGGCTGATTTAGGGCTTTCACCTGTGACAGGGAAAATGGAAGAACAAAACGCCACCTTTACAGGTAGCGTTTTTGCCTGGCGGCGCTTCGCTTGCACAGGCCTACCGGAACCGCGCAATATGATGATATTGCAGGTTTTGTAGGCCGGGTAAGCGCAGCGCCACCCGGCAATGCCAGCAAAACGCAGGTTATCAGAACCCTAAGCTGTCCAGCAGGTCGTCCACCTGGTCCTGGCTTGCCACGACACCGGCTTTGGTGGTGTCGAGCTGGGGGCCATTCAGCAGGCTTTCGTTTTCGCGTTGTGGACGTGCGGAAGGTTCCGGCATGTTCTCCAGCAGCACCATTAACAGCTGACGCTCAATCTCCTGGATCACGTCCATCATGCGCTTGATCACTTGACCCGTAAGGTCCTGAAAATCCTGCGCCATCATGATGTCCAGCAGTTGGGCATTAGTGAAGCTGGTATGGTCCGGCACCGCTTTCAGGTAGTGACGAGTATCGGTCACCAGTTCGCGGGCGTCGGAGAGTTCGATCGGATTTTCGAACCATTCGTCCCAGCGTTTGGTCAGCGCTTTTGCGCCCTTTTCCATCTCGTCCTGATGCGGCTGTGACGCTTCAACACTGTTCAGCGCACGCTCTGCCGCCTGGGCAGTCATCTGTACAACATAATCCAGACGGTCGCGGGCATCGGGAATCGCTTCCGCCGCTTCCGCAATCGCCTGATCCAGGCCCAGCTCACGCAGGCTGTCGCGCAACATACGCGTCAGGCTGCCGATGCGGGCAATTATGTCGCCGGGTGAATGCTCATCCGTAGGTTTAATCGAAGGCTGCATCATCTCCCGTACCTCACATGCCGAGTTTCTCGAAGATCTTACCGAGTTTTTCTTCCAGGGTTGCCGCGGTGAATGGTTTCACCACATATCCGCTTGCGCCAGCCTGTGCCGCAGCAATGATGTTCTCTTTCTTCGCTTCAGCCGTCACCATCAACACAGGCATAGAGGCCATCGCGGCATTCGCACGAATGGTTTTCAGCAGTTCCAGACCATCCATGTTCGGCATGTTCCAGTCGGAAATAACAAAACCAAAGCCGCCGGCATTCAGTTTGTTCAGCGCATCAACGCCGTCTTCTGCTTCTTCTACGTTATTAAAACCCAGCTCTTTAAGCAGGTTGCGCACGATGCGACGCATGGTGGAAAAGTCATCCACAACCAAAAACTTGAGCTCTTTGTCCGCCATAAAACTACACTCCTCGTTAAATACGTATTGCCTGTCCGGCACTGATTTTCGCCAGCATCTGCTGACTAACCTGACTAAGATCGACCACTTCGCTGACGCCACCCATATTGATGGCCTCGCGCGGCATGCCGAACACCACACAACTTGCTTCATTCTGCGCGATGGTCCAGGCGCCAGCCTGGTGCATCGCCAGCATTCCGGCGGCGCCATCGTTGCCCATCCCCGTCAGGATCACCCCAACGGCGTTGCGCCCCGCGTGTTTCGCCACCGAATGAAACAGCACATCCACCGACGGACGGTGCCGGTTAACCGGCGGCCCGTCATGAATTTTGATTTGATAGTTAGCGCCGCTGCGCGCCAGCTCCATATGCTTATCGCCCGGGGCGATATAGGCATGCCCCGGCAGAACGCGTTCGCCATCCTCCGCCTCTTTCACGCTAATCTGACACAGCTTGTTCAGACGCTCCGCAAACGAGCGGGTAAAGCCTGGCGGCATATGTTGAGTGATCAGAATACCTGGGCTTGAAAGCGGCAATGGCTGGAGTACATGACGAATTGCCTCTGTTCCGCCGGTAGAGGCGCCGATAACCAGCAGCTTTTCCGAGCTCAGCAGCGGACCGGCTTTCAGGGTGGCCGGGGCCGCCAGCGGCTTATGCGTAGCAACCCGCGCCCTTGCCGCGGTACGAATTTTTTCCGCGATCATCTCGCTATACGCCAGCATCCCCTCGCGAATGCCAAGCTGCGGTTTGGTGACGAAATCCACCGCCCCCAGCTCCAGCGCCCGCAGGGTAATTTCGGACCCTTTTCCGGTCAGTGAAGAGACCATCACCACCGGCATCGGCCGCAGACGCATTAACTTCTCGAGGAAGTCGATGCCGTCCATGCGCGGCATTTCGACATCCAGGGTCAGCACGTCGGGGTTATATTTTTTGATTAAATCCCGGGCTACCAACGGATCGGGGGCCGTCGCCACCATCTCCATGTCGCTGTGGCTGTTGATAATCTCAGTCATGATCTGGCGCATTAACGCTGAATCATCAACTGACAAGACCCTGATTTTACTCATGCTTTATCCTTACTCAGCGCATATACCGTCTGGCCACGCAGGCTAAACTCGCGCACAAGATTGCTGAAGTTCTCCGAGTGCCCGGCAAACAGTAAACCGTCAGGTTTGAGCAACGGCACAAAGCGGCGCAGGATCTCCTGCTGCGTCGTTTTGTCGAAATAGATCATCACGTTACGACAGAAAATGGCGTCAAAAGGCCCCGCCACGTTGTACTGCTTCTCCAGCAGGTTGACCATGGAGAACTCCACCGCATTTGCCAGTTCGCTACGCACCCGCACCAGCCCTTCGTGCGGACCGGTGCCACGCATGAAGTAGCGCTGAAGCTGCTGGGGTGACAGCGTTTTTAGCTCCTCCTGGCGATAGATCCCGCTCTGTGCTTTTTGCAGCACCTCGGTATCTATATCGCTGGCGATCACCTTCCAGCGGCCCGGGGCGGTACCCAGCGTGTCGGCCAGGGTGATGGCGAGCGAGTAAGGCTCTTCCCCGGTCGACGCCGCCGCGCTCCAGACGCGATATTCGCCGCCGCTGCGGCGGCGGGCATGCTCCGCCAGCACCGGGAAGTGGTGTGCTTCCCGGAAAAAGGCGGTCAGGTTGGTGGTCAGGGAGTTGATAAACGCCTGCCATTCCGCGCTGTTTGGATTTGCTTCCAGCATCCCCAGATAGCGACCAAAATCATCCAGTCCGAGCGTGCGCAGGCGACGCACAAGGCGGTTGTAGACCATGTCCCGCTTGTGATCGGCCAGCACAATCCCCGCGCGCTGGTAGATTAACTGACATATCCGACGGAAATGCGCGTCGGACAGCGCGAGGCGCTGTGTCATCTGTAACAATAATGACGATTGCCCTGAGGGCAGTGGTGATGTCATAGCGCCTTCTTACTTAATCACGTTCAGGTTCCGACTGGTACGGCCTGCGACCGCCCGACTTCTGTAACTGTTTCAACACGTTCATTCACATTAAATACTGCCACCAGCGAGGTAAGGTGATCCGCCTGGCCGGCTAACTGATCGGTGGCTGCCGCGGCCTCTTCCACCAGCGCGGCGTTCTGCTGAGTCACCTGATCCATCTGACTTACCGCCTGCGCCACCTGCTCAATACCGCGGCGCTGTTCATCGGATGCGGAGGCGATTTCGCCCATAATGTCGTTAACCCGGGTGACCGAGCTGACGATCTCGGTCATGGTTTTCGCCGCCGTATCCACCAGCGCCGAACCCTGCTGAACGCGGGACACCGACTCTTCAATCAGCACCTTAATCTCTTTCGCCGCGTTGGCGCTGCGGCTCGCCAGGTTACGGACCTCGCCGGCCACCACCGCAAAGCCACGCCCTTGCTCGCCCGCGCGGGCGGCTTCGACCGCGGCGTTCAGCGCCAGAATATTGGTCTGGAACGCGATGCCATCGATCACGCTGATGATGTCGCCAATCTTTTGCGAACTGGCGGCGATCTCATTCATGGTGTTCGCCACGTGGGATGCCTGTTCGCCCCCCTTCTTCGCCGTCTGCGCCGCGCTCTTTGCCAAACCAGAGGCCTGGCGGGCGTTGTCGGCGTTCTGCCCGACGGTGGCGGTTAACTGCTCCATGCTGGCTGCCGTTTGCGCCAGCGATGCCGCCTGCTGCTCGGTGCGCGAAGAGAGATCGTTATTGCCCTCGGCAATTTCGGCGATCCCGGTGTGCATGGCGTAACTGCCCTGACGCACCTCCGATACCGTTTCACGCAGCGAGCCCTGCATCGCCTTCAGGCTGGCGAAAATGGCCGAAATTTCATTTTTGCCGTATACCGCCACCGGCCGCGCCAGATCGCCTTTGGCAATGCTGTCGAAATGGCTGCTGATAATTGCCAGCGGCTGGACAATCATCTTGCGCGACCAGAACAGCGCGGCGCTGGTCAGCAACACCGCCAGCACAATCATGGTGGCGAAAATCACGCCGGACATGTGGTAGCTGTTGCGGCTGTCATTCCCCGCCGCCTGCACAAAGTTATTGATCTCCTGCTGCCAGGCGTCGGTGCTGGCGTCAAATGCCGCCTGCGATTCCTGCACTGGCGCGGTCAGAAAATCTGACAGCTGGTTGTTCTCAAGCCACGTCGCCTGATGCTCCAGATCGCCATACCACTGGCTGAACGCACCCTGCATCGCTTTTTTCAGCTCTGCGTCCTTCGCGCTAATCGCCGCCTGGCCGCTAAAGGTTTTGAACAGGCCTTCAGCCTGCTTCAGGCTACCGCGCGCGGTCACCATTAGCGCCTTAATGTCATCGGGCGGATAGCTCAGGGCGGTTAAGGTGCCCGCTTTATTCAGCGCCGTGCTGGCCTGCAACAAGACTGCCCGACTCTGGGTAAGCAGCTCACGCTGCTGATTACTGCCCTGCATCTCCTGTAAATTTTGATAACCATCGCGAAAAGCCCAAAATGACAAGCCGTTACTGCCAACCTGCAACACCCCACAGAGAATCAAAATCAAAAACAGGGTGGTCGAGATACGAATACGATTTAACATCCACGCTCCCATTTAGCGGCCAGCAGCCGCGATTTAACGTACAATCAAAATGTTTCCCAATTCTCATCTTTCCCGGTTGCCACTGCGCGTACGTAAGCCGGTGCGTTAACCGGCGCGGCCGGTTGCGGGCTGACGCGCGATGAAACCGTGCTTGCAGGTTCAGAGTTAAGACGAAACGCCGAGACGGCCATCTTCAGACGGCTCGCCTGCTCTTCCAGTTGCGCCGCAGCGGCTGCGGACTCCTGAACCAGCGAGGCGTTTTGTTGTGTGACGCGATCCATTTCCGATACCGCCAGGGCCACCTGGTCGATACCACGGCTCTGCTCATCGGAAGCGGAGGCAATTTCCCCCATAATGTCCGTGACGCGGGTAACGGCATTCACGATGTCATTCATGGTTTCGCCCGCGCTCTCCACCAGCACCGAGCCGGTGTCGACGCGCGCGACAGAGTCTTCAATCAGAGCTTTGATCTCTTTCGCCGCGTTGGCGCTGCGGCTGGCAAGGTTACGCACTTCACCGGCGACCACCGCAAAGCCGCGCCCCTGCTCACCGGCACGCGCCGCTTCTACCGCGGCGTTCAGCGCCAGGATATTGGTCTGGAAGGCGATACCGTCGATCACGCTGATAATGTCAGCGATCTTCTTCGAGCTTCCGGCGATGTCGTGCATGGTTTTCACCACGCCATCCACCACCTTGCCGCCGCGCTGTGCGGTTTCGGAGGCGCTGTTCGCCAGCTGTGAGGCCTGGCGGGCGTTATCCGCATTCTGTTTCACGGTGGCGGTGAGCTGCTCCATGCTGGCCGCGGTCTCTTCCAGCGCCGACGCCTGTTGCTCGGTACGGGAGGAGAGGTCGTTGTTACCCATTGCGATTTCGCTGGTGCCGGTATAGATGGCCTCCGAGCCCTGACGCACGTTCGCCACCGTCTCGCTCAGCGAGCGCTGCATGTGGTCAACGCTGATGGCCAGCTGGGTGATTTCGCTGCGCCCGGTGATGGTCAGGGACTGGGTCAGATCGCCGCTGGCAATGTGACGGATATGGTCGATGACACGGTTTAACGGGTTAAGCAGGGTATGGCGAATGCCGTACCAGACCCCCACCAGTACGATCGCCAGCGCCAGGGCCAGGATCCCCATCTGCCATTTGGCAAAGGTGTAATCCTTTACGCTGGCATTAAACGCCGCCTGGTTACGCGCGTCGGACGCGGAAACGTAATCCCGCAGAGCGGTCCCCAGCGCGTTCTGTTTTGACTGGGTTGCCTGGGCGAAATAGGCCTCCATGTTGCCGTTATCAAGGAACTGGATCAGTTCAGTGAGCGCCGCTGCATAGTCCCGGTATGCCTCATTGATGGTCTGGCTCACCTGCTCCATCGAAGGCTGTGGAGGGATGGCGCTGTAAGCTTTGAAGTGTTTATCCGCTTCCGCCAGCGTAGTGCGGGCGCTGTTCATCAGTTCCGTTTGCGGCTTAGCGGGATCGGTCACCATACGTGCGGAGGCGCGGCTCAGGTTGATGCGCGTTTGCAGCAGGTAATCCCAGGTGGAGGTGATTTCACTTTGTTGAACCCGGAACGCGTTAGAAACCGCGAAACTGTCCTGGTTGGCTTTAATGGAAGAGAAAAAGAGACTGCCGGAAACGAGCTGCAGCAGAGCGAAGACAGCCAGCACCAACATCAGCATTGTCACAACGCGCATACGGTTCAACATACAACACCTTCTCATTGTTTTGTTCTCGGTGTTATCGGCACAACTGAGAGGAACTTTACATTTGCGAAAGGGAAAAGCGCGGTTCAGAACGCGACGTCTACCACGAGGGTATCGCTGTAGTTGCCGGCAGGGGGCGTGGTCTGGTTGGGGAGGATGCGGGCAGTGTAGTTATAGGTGCGCAGCAGGCCGTCGGTACTCACCTGGGATGAGGCTCCGCTCGACCAGCGCTCGGTGCCGCTTACGCCCCAGCGGTTGGCGGTGGCCTCTTTATAGATCTCATAGCTCATGCGGTTGTTGCCGCTGGCCATGCGCCGGACATTATTCAGGGCGTTGAGGCCGTTATTGATGCCGATGGTATAGGCGCTGCCCTTGGTGCAGGTGACGGCGATGGACTGGGAGATGGTGGGGAAATTCTGTACCAGCGGCGCGCTGTTAAAGTTGATGTTCGGGGTGGTCATGGCGCTGCAATCATTGGTGACGTTCATATTGAGGGTGATGCTGGTCACCGCCGTACCGGTCTGGGGGGTCAGGCAGAGCCCCACGGCCCCTACCTGGCAGACGTTGTAATTAACGCTGAAGTTAAGCGTCACCTGATAGGGCCCGGCGCTGACGTTCTGCCCGGCGACGGTGCGGAAATAGAGCGGAATATTGTACTGTCTGGAACCGAGCAGCCCCAGCAGCGTGCTACCGCTCCAGGTGTAGGAGCGGGCGATCTGCACTTCGCTGGTGCCGGTGCAGCCCGACGCACCGCACAGTCGGGTGGGAATAACATCGGTGATGGTGGCGTTATCGGTGCGTTTCAGGGTGGCGCGGCTGGCGGCGCTTACGGTAGCCCCGGTGTAGTTGAGGGTGATGGAGTCGTTGGTCAGCAGGTTAAGCACCGCATCGCAGCTTACCACCAGGGTGCCGGTGGTCTGTACCTCGTTGCCCCCACTCAGGGCGAAAGAGGTCACGCTGCCAAAGCTGGCGTTGACGGTACTGACGGTACAGGCCCCCCAGCCGGTACCGGAGACCAACAGCAGCAGTAACAGCAGCAGGCGCCTCATGGTGCCAGCCTGCAGGTCAGCGGGCCGTAAGTTTGCAGCTTATGGTCCGGGTTAGGAGCAAGGGTCAGGGTCACCTGGCAATATTTGCCCTCCGGGGTGCGCACCTCCAGTGGGTTAACGTCATTCAGGTTCTCCAGCCAGGCGATGCCATCATAGCCCACGGTGGCCGGGGCGCGTGAGGCGCGTCGCACCTGGCTGCCGAGCGGAATATCCTGGCCCTCGCCGTCGTGCAGGATCACGCTGGCCACCCGCTCCTCCTCCATCGGGAAATCCACCAGATACCCGCTGTTGCGGCGCAGCGCCACCCGCCGCTCGGTCTCTTTTAGCCGGGTATCGGCGGGCAGGTTCAGGGTGTTGATGCTGTAGCTCGCCGGATAGTAGGCGGATACGCCGCTCACCAGCAGGTAGCCATTTTGGTTGGTTTTTCCCACCGGCTGGTTTTCGTAGCTTACCGGCACGTCGGGCTTGCCGTCGGTGCTGATGACCACGAAGGCGTCGTTGATCTTATTGGCGGCAAAGAGTTCGCCGTCCATCAGCACCAGCGAGCCCAGCGCCTCGCCCCACCAGGTCATCATGTCGCGCTCGCCGTAGGTGCCGCCCTGCACTTCAATATTGTTGTTACGCCAGCCCAGCGAGGCCTGCTGGTAGCTGCGGGATCGGGACTGGTTCGCCAGGGCCATGTTCCAGCTAAAGCCGCCGTCGGTGGGCATGGCGTGGTTGTAGTTGATGCGCTGGGTGCTGCCCGCGTCCGGGGTGTTTTCCAGGGTGACGGCGGCGCTGTCGCGTTCGCCGAGCGGAATTTGCAGCGACAGGGCGACCGTCCAGTCGCCCCGCTGCTGGTCCCGGCTGGCGGCAAGATAGATACTGCTGCTGCGCCACAGGTTGCGGCTCCAGGAGAGGTTGAGCAGCTCGGTTTTCTCGCTGTCGAAACTCTCCACCCCAATCCAGGCGGCGCCGATATTGCCATAATCACCCAGATTAAGGCTCAGGGAGTACTGGTCCGTATTGCGGCTAAGGCTGGCGATGGGCTGGTTGAATTCGTCGTATACCGTCGGCTGGTCGTAGAGGGCCAGATTGCCAAAGCCGCGATCCCGGCGGCTGTGCTGGGTAGCAATGCTGAATTCGCTGGTGCTGTACTGGTAGCCCCAGTTAATCTGCCCCCCCTCTTCACCATACATCCGGCTGCGGGTATATGCGGTATTGACCACGCCGAAACGCCCCATTTTTACCACCGTACCCACACCGCCCAGCGCCAGCTCTTCGGCCCCTTCGCCATGTCCTTCGAGGGTCAGCCAGTCGGTCAGCCCATAGCGGTAAGAGCCGCTCCCCGCCGCCGGGCCGTAATCAAAGCTTTCAATACCGTAGTTGCGGCGCAGGCTGCCGAGGGTCACCGCCCCGTCGCTCAGCCCCGCCTTCAGCAGTTCGCTGGTGACGTAAAACGGCAGCGTGGTGCTCACCTGGCGGCCCAACGCATCGGTGGTGACCAGCACCGCATCTCCGGCGCCGTTGATATAGGGTAGATTGGTGAGGGTGAACGGCCCCGGCTGCAGGCGGGTGGAGCCGGCGCGATAGCCGTTAACGAACAGGTCTACCGAGGTGGGCACCGCCGCTTCCCCGGAGAACTCCGGCAGCGGCCAGGTGACCAGATCCGGGCGGAGCGAAAAGTCGCGGCCATAGCTGATGCCCCCCATGCGCACGCTGCTGCTCCAGCTGACGGCATCGCTGATGACATCCCCGGCGGTCCAGGTGGTGGCATTATCTTCATTGGTGACCAGCAGCGTGGTGTCGTAACGCACGTATCCCTCCTGCATGCTGCCGCCGGAGAGGTTTTTGCGCACAAAGCCGGTGGAGGAGAGAGAACCCCGCTCGTCAAAGTAGCGGAACTCATGCCAGAGCGAGGCTTGCCCGCCCGCATGATCGGTCTTGCTGGTATAGAAGTCATAGTTGAGCAGCGCCCCTCTGCCGTAGTGGGGAGTGCTCTGGGTCAGCTCGCCGCCAAAGGGGGTGACCCGGGCGGAGATCCACTCCCGGGGCACGCTCAACAGCAGGCGCTGCCCGGCGCTGTCATACTCGCTGCGCACATCGGCGAGGGTCGTCAGATTAACCTCCCCCGGCGGGACATTTTCCGGCGGCAGGCCTGCGCGCAGCAGGTCAGCGCTGGAGACCAGATAATCGCCGTTGCGCCGGGTGACAGGCACCACCAGCCCGGTATCGTAGTGGTTGACGATCAGCGCCAGCTGAAAGACCGCTTCGTCGTTCAGGGACTGGGGCGCGGGCGGCGGCGGTAGCGCATCGTCGCCGGTGTTGGCCCAGCCTGCCGTGGAGACGCAAAGCAGGATCATCATCGTGGGTTTCAGTTGACGGGGGCCGACTGCCATTCGGTATCCCTGGCATTAATTTGCGCACTCATCTGGCCCGGCTGGGTGATGCCTGAGGGGAGAGGCCAGCTGCGTTCGCTGCCCGGCAAAACATACCCCAGCAGACCGTCCGCCATGGTCCTTTTCTGTCCGCCCTGAGTCAGGGAAACCTGACTGAGCCGAACGTGGACATCACCCCGGTTACGTACCTGCAGCGCGGGCTGGCCGTTTTCGCGGATAACCCGCCAGCTCAGGTTGCGCGGCTCGGCAAGGGCATGATGCTCCCCCTCTTTGATGGTTTCGATCCCCTGGCCGTAAACAAACAGCGGAATGGAGTAGCGCATCTGCAGCTTAAGGCCGTTCTGCGGCGTGGTGTTGTCCTGAGGCCGGGGAATTTCGTCGACGATGATGCGGTAGGCCTGCTCAACCCCCATCGGCACCTCGCCCTGTTTTATCAGGCGAATAAGCTGCTTGCTGCCTTTGGCAATAGTGACAATCGGCGGGCTGGCTACCACCTCCTGCTGGGCGGTGTAGCGCTCAAGGCCGCCCTCCTGGCGCCAGCGCACAATGCGCACCTGCATGGTGGTGGCGCTGTTGCCCTGGTTTTGCACCCACAGCTCGGTCGCTTTGGTATCGGCCGATAGCCAGGGATCGATGGGCCACAGCAGAATGGATGCCGCGCCCTGGGCGACGTGCGCCGTTATCCCCAGCGCCACCAGCAGCGCCAGCGGGCCGCTTGCAAATGCCTTCATGGTCGTTCTCCCTGTATCACCAGGACAAGGTCACGGTGAGTTGATCTGAATAGTTCCCGGCCGGGCTAAAGCCCGTCAGAAGCGCCACGCCAAACAGCGGCAGGGCGATGTTATTGCTATTGGTATAGGTTACGGGTATGGCCTGGTTAACGCCGATTTCGCTGTTTGCCCCCAGCGAACTGCTGCTGTAGAGCCGGTAGGCGACCCGTTGGGTGCCGCCGGCGCGCTGCATATTGCGCACCGAGGCGTAATACTGTCCGCCGTCGATGCTCATGCTCAGCGCCACCCCCGGCGTGCAGGCGATACTCAGCGAACCATTAGGCACAAAGCTGGTGCTGACCTGGCCGCTCTGCACCCCGCTGTAGCTGCCAAAATTGAGCGCCCCCAGGACTCCGCCGGTGCCGGAAGTCACCGAGCAGCCGGGAGTAATGGTGGCATTCACCTGAAACGACTGGCTGGTCACCGCCCGGGCACTGGTCGTCGTCAGCATCAGGGCGACCAGGCAAAAAATGGCATGCAGCCTCCCCTCACTCCACGACAGGAGTGATATGGTCACGCGCTTCATCAATCGCGCGGCTAGTAAGTGACGCTGACGTTTATGGTGTCGGTGTAGGTGCCAGGGACCACGGTGACGCTGTTGCCGCCGCCGGTAATACGGCCATAGAGCGTGTAGCTATTAACCCCGCCTGCGGTAGAGGCCACCGGGATCGGCGCGTTATTGGCGATCACGTTGTTAAAGCTGCTGTCGCTGAACAGGCTATATGCCACACCCTGAGCGGTATTCGCGGTGTTGACCAGATAGCGCGCTGGCGTGCCGGGCGTACCCACAACCGTTCCCGGCGAGGTGGAATTGGTATTGCCGGTAATGGCGACCGTGTAGCTGTCGGTGGTGCACTGGATGGTAAAGGTATTGCCCCCATTGGCTCCGGTGAGCTGGGTGGTGAGCGTGGAGAAGGTTGCCGGATGGGTACCGAAATCGAGGGTACCGAAGTTAATGCCGTTCTGGTTTGGCGATCCGTTGATCAGGCAGCCGTTGGTCAAGGTCAGGGTTGCGCCAATGGTCCCGCTGCTGGTTACCGCCTGTGCCGGAACTGCCGCCATCGCCAGGGCCGATCCCGCCAATAACACCAAAATTTTTCTGTTCATTTTCCACCCTCCAGAAAATGTCGCCGTCGTTATCCTCTATTTTTGATAACGCTCAAATTGTTAGCACCCATTACTATTGTTAATAGGTGGTTAAAATCAATTTAGATTAAGGCACCGCGAACAACCACTTTAGCCAGACGGCTAAGACAAACGGCGTATTGACAAAAATTATCTTTTAATAACAACAGGATAAATTTTTAAAACTCCTGAACATCGAAGCCAGACGAGATAAAAAATAGGAATAATGTGATACAGATCACAATATATCTTCTTGTTTTCATTGGTTATTTTAATAGCGGTTAAATAAGAGTTAAGCCAGAGAAACTATTACCTGGATTCGGATGATGAATATATTCACAATTTGAATAAATGACGGGCAGAAAATAAGAGCAGGTCGGTACATAACGGGAAAAATAAATAAGGGGACCAGCATGGTCCCCTTGAAGTGTTGTCCTGGCCGCCGCAGCGGTGATGGCGTCAGGCTACGTGGCTTGCCGCCACGTCCAGCAGCGCCATCTCATCACTGTTCAGCAGCTTCTCGATATTCACCAGAATCAGCATACGGTCACCGAGCGCCCCCAGACCGGTCAGGTATTCGGTGGACAGCGTAACCGCGAATTCCGGCGCCGGGCGGATCTGCTCGGCGGTCAGGGAGAGGACATCGGAAACCCCATCAACCACAATCCCGACCACGCGCTGGCCCAGATTGAGCACGATCACGACCGTATTGTCATCATACTCGACATCGCCCTGGCTGAACTTCACGCGCAGGTCGACGATTGGCACGATAACGCCACGCAGGTTGGTCACGCCTTTAATGAAATCTGGCGTGTTGGCGATGCGGGTCACCTGATCATAGCCACGGATCTCCTGCACCTTCAGAATATCGATACCGTACTCTTCGTCACCTAAGGTGAAAACCAGGAATTCCTGCCCTGATGGCTCGCCGGCCAGCTTGGTTACATTACTCATACCGGTCATTTTTTTACCTTCTTAACTGAATCAGGCGGCTGTGTGCGCCATACGTTGTTCACGATTTAATCCCTGAAGCGCCGAAACATCGACGATCAGCGCCACGCTGCCATCGCCGAGGATGGTGGCGGCTGAAATGCCAGGTACTTTGCGGTAGTTGCTCTCGAGGTTCTTCACCACCACCTGATGCTGACCAATCAGCTGATCGACCAGCAGAGCGTAACGGCGGCCTGCGCTTTGCAGAATAACCACAATCCCCTGCGTGGCTTCTGTTTTGGCGCCGTCCACGTCGAACACTTTCCACAGTTCCACCAGCGGCAGGTATTCGCCACGCACTTCCAGCACGCGCTCACCGCCTGCCAGCGGGTGCAGATCTTCTTCACGCGGCTGCAGCGATTCCATCACCGCGTTCAGCGGCAGGATGAACACTTCGTCCGCCACTTTGACCGACATGCCGTCGAGGATCGCCAGCGTCAGCGGCAGCAGAATGCGGATAGTGGTGCCTGAGCCCTGCTTCGACTTGATCTCAACGTGGCCGCCCATCTCCTGGATGTTACGTTTCACCACGTCCATACCCACGCCGCGCCCGGAGACGTCTGTGACCTGCTCCGCGGTGGAGAAGCCTGGGGCAAAGATCAGCATGCCCACCTCTTCGTCGGTCATGTTTTCGCTGACCGCCATCCCCTGCGACATCGCTTTCGCCAGGATACGCTCGCGATTCAGGCCTGCGCCGTCATCGGTCACTTCGATGCAGATGTTCCCGCCCTGGTGTTCCGCAGACAAAATCAGGTTACCCACCGGGGATTTCCCTGCGGCAACACGGTTTTCCGGCAGTTCGATCCCGTGGTCAAGGCTGTTACGCACCAGGTGCGTTAACGGGTCGATAATGCGCTCAATCAGGCTTTTATCCAGCTCGGTGGAGCTGCCCATCAGCGTCAGTTCGATTTGCTTATTGAGCTTGCCCGCCAGGTCGCGCACCAGACGCGGGAAGCGGCTGAAGACATACTCCATCGGCATCATACGGATGGACATCACCGATTCCTGCAGATCGCGGGCGTTACGTTGTAACTGGCCCATGCTGGTGATGAGATCGCCGTGGTTGACCGGGTCCAGCTCGTTGGAGCGCTGGGCCAGCATCGACTGGGTGATCACCAGTTCGCCCACCAGGTTAATCAGCTGATCCACTTTTTCCACAGCGACACGAATACTGGTCGATTCGCTGGAGCGGGCGGCCGGTTTTTCACGCTCGCCGCGGTTTGGCGCAGCGGATTCGCCCGGAACGGCTTTCAGCGCAGGCGCGGCAGGTGCCACGGCCGGTACCGCCGGTGCAGCCGCGACTTCGGCCACTTCCGCCGTTTCTGCAGCCGGTGCATCGGTCACGGCCTCAAAGTCAATCTGCTCAGGTTCAATGACAAAACAGAGCACGGCGATCACGTCATCTTTGCTGATGCCGCCATCGAGGTTAGCTGCCAGCGTGTCCTTGCCCTTCACCACGTTGCTCAGGGTGGCGAGATTGCTCAGCTCTTCTTCCAGAAGGTTAACTTCGCTCTCTTTCAGGCGGGACAGCACCACGCGCAGACGGTTGTCAGCGGCAGGCGCGGCCGCCGGAGCGGGCTCAACAACGCTCAGTTTTGCCGGGCTGACGGCAACGGCTGCCGTCTCGCCTTTGGCTTCCAGCGCTAACTGACGCAGCGCGTTGCAGATATATTCAAAGCTGGCAGCGTCCGGCTCTTCCGAGCTTTTATAGGCATCGAGCTGTTCCTGCATAATGTCTTTCGTTTCCAAAAACAGGTTAATAATGTCGGTATTGAGCTGCATCTCACCGCGTCGGGCCTCATCGAGCAGGTTCTCCATCAGATGAGTGGTTTCCTGCAAAATGGTAAAGCCAAACGTACCGGCGCCTCCTTTAATGGAGTGAGCTGCGCGAAATATGGCGTTGAGCTGCTCTGAATCCGGCGCCTCGGGCACCAGGTCCAGCAGGTGTTGCTCCATATCCGCCAACAACTCGTCGGCTTCATCAAAAAACGTCTGGTAAAAATCGCTAATATCCATGCTCACGCTATCACCTCGGATTGGCTGGTGGCGATGTTGGAACGGCAGCCGAAGGCGCAGGGCCTGGCTGTTTTAAATCATCCAGTGACTCATTCTGACTTTCGGCATTTTCGTGCAGGATGGCCTGCTCTGCCTGTTTGTTGAGCACTAAGAGACTAATACGGCGGTTGATGGCGTCATCCGGGCCGCGGTCGGTCACGCGCATGGTGGCGGCCATGCCGACGACGCGCAGCACTTTGCCATCGTCCAGCCCGCCGATCACCAGCTCACGACGGGATGCGTTTGCACGATCTGCCGAGAGCTCCCAGTTGCTGTACCCTTTTTCGCCACCGGCGTAAGGGAAGTCATCGGTGTGACCGGAAAGACTGATTCGGTTAGGGATTCCGTTCAGCACTGGCGCAATGGCGCGCAGGATGTCGCGCATATAGGGCTCCACATCGGCGCTGCCGGTTTTAAACATGGGACGGTTCTGGCTGTCGATAATCTGAATGCGCAGCCCCTCCTGAACGAGATCGATCTTCAGGTGCGGACGCAGGGCGCGCAGCTTCGGATCCGCTTCGATCAGCTGATCCAGATCGCCGCGCAGTTTTTTCAGGCGGCTCTGCTCCATGCGTCTTTTCAGCTCGTCGATGTTCGGCTCGCGCTTCACCTCACCCTGCTTTTGCGTGTAGTCATCTCCACCGCCCGGGATCGGGCTGTCGCTGTTGGAGATACGCGGCCCCCCCGACACCGCCGTTGCCAGCGGGGTACGGAAATACTCTGCGATCTGAATCAGCTCTTTCGGGCTGGAGATAGAGATCAGCCACATCACCAGGAAAAACGCCATCATCGCGGTCATGAAATCGGCGTAGGCGATTTTCCACGAGCCACCATGATGGCCTCCATGCCCTTTATGCTTGCGCTTTTTGACTATGACGATGGGATGGGACTGGTTTTTCATGCGTCCTCAGTGCTCGTCTGCTGGTTTGGGTTCTTCACAGCGCGCACGTGCTCTTCAAGCTCAATAAACGACGGACGCTCGCTGGAGTACAGGGTTTTACGGCCAAACTCTACCGCGATCGGCGGGGCATAACCGTTAAGATTCGAGAGCAGCGTGATTTTGACGCACTGCATCATTTTGGTGGTTTCAGCGCTCTTCTGACGCAATACGGTCGCCAGCGGAGAGATAAATCCGTACGCCAGCAGGATGCCGAGGAAGGTTCCCACCATGGCGTGCGCGATCAAGGCGCCCAGTTCAGCCGCCGGACGATCCGCCGAGGCCAGGGCGTGAACGACCCCCATGACCGCCGCAACGATACCGAATGCAGGCAGGGAGTCACCCACCATCGCCAGGCTGTTGGCCGGGACTTCAGCTTCGCTTTCATGCGTCTCAATCTCTTCATCCATCAACGCTTCGATTTCGAAGGTGTTCATGTTGCCGCTGATGATCAGACGCAGATAGTCGACGATAAACTCAAGCATCATCTTATCGGCGATAATGCGCGGGTAGCTGGCAAAGATCTCGCTCTCTTTCGGATTCTCAATATCGCGCTCCAGGGAGAACATCCCCTGTTGACGCGACTTGGCCATCAGGCGATAGAGCAGCGCCAGAAGGTCCATATACATACTTTTGGTGTATTTCGAACGACGGAACAGTAACGGCAACGCTTTTAACGTTCCCTTGATCGCCTTGCCGTTGTTGCCAACGATAAACGCCCCCACCCCTGCACCACCGATAATAATCAGTTCGGCCGGTTGATAGAGTGCCCCAAGGTGCCCGCCGGTCATCATGTAACCGCCGAAAACTGTACCGAGAACTACCAGGTAACCTAATACGATAAGCACGACATCATCCTTCCGCTAGTGACTGTAGCCAGGATGCGCAGGTCGGGGTTTATCCTTCTGCGTGGCAAAAAAAAGCAGCGGTAATCTCTTACCGCTGCTGGATCCTTGCCCACACGTTAGGGTTAAACAGCCTGTTCGATCTGTTCATCCAGCAGTTGTGGATTACTATCGGCAGCATCCCGGGAAAGTTTACGTCTTTTTACCGCACGAGACGGTGGTTGGCACAAACTGCAGGCGAAGCTGCCCGCGGGCTGATGTGCATGGGTGATAAAGTTGCCGCTGCAGCAGTTGCAGCGGGAGAGTTCCAGCAATCCGCTCTCAACAAAACGCACCAATGTCCATGCGCGGGTCAGGGCCAGCAAAGGGCCTTCTTCAGGCTGCGGGCACTGCTCGAGGTAAAGTTTGTACGCTTTAATGACCGCATCAACGCCGCTGCATAAGCCGGTCTTGAGCAGGTACTGCCAGGCATTACAGAACATGGAAGCATGAATATTCTGCTCCCAGGTCATAAACCAGTCGGTAGAGAATGGCAGCATCCCTTTTGGGGGTGGGCTGCCACGTAATTCTTTATACAACTTGATAAGACGGCCACGGCTCAGCTGGGTTTCGCTTTCCAGCATTTGCAAACGAGCACCTAGCGTAATCAGTTCCATGGCCAGTTGAATATCACGCGCTTCCTGAACAATGCTCTTCTCACTCATTTTTAGGCCCTTTTCTTACGGGCTACGTCATCAGGCTGGCTGATTTCGTTAAGCAAACGGGTAGAAAGCAGAATGCCGGTGTGAACCTGTTGCAGATCATCCACGCGGGATTCCTGCGTCAGCTGCGTGACGGTCTGGTGATTATCAAAGCGGAACTGGCAAACCAGTTGGTTTGTCTCGGCCAGTTTAACCATTTGCGGCAACGTTAAACCGCCAAGCGTGGTGGCCATTTCTTCCTGAATACCCAGACGAAACATTGCAGAGGCTTTATCCTGGCTAATCAAACGTTGTGCAAGTAATAAATATGACAGGTTGATGTCATAGATGTGTTTTAGCAATTCGGATGTGTTCATTTATTCCTTCCCGAATAACACTTTAATTTCTTGTGCGGTCAACCCGCACCCCGTGATGTCGCCGGGAAAACCCCGGTAAAAAAAAGAAAAGGCTAAAACGCATAGTTGAATTAAGTTTTGTATCGATGAATCACGTTAAGAAAAACAAAATCTGTCTCTTACACATTTATCGCTTCTTACAATTAACTAAGACTTTTCCTAATTCGCGGCAACTTTACCCGTCCGATGTACCACATACAATGTGGCTTCACCTGAAATTTAAAAAAAATGTGACGCAGATCACATAATATAAGTGAATTTTACCCAAAAATCCATCAGCACTCCTTCTAATTTGTTTGTTTTATGAGCAATTAAGCGCAGAATATATTCTTTCCGGGCGAATATTCATGCAGAAGTATGAACAAAGAGGGCATGTTAATTGCCTGTCGTTGTCATAGCGTAAACTGGCAACAAACCAGTCCATATCTATCACAGAAACACTTTGTTAATATGTTTTTAAAACAAAGGCTTACATGAAAAAGTGACAAAAATTATTACCTGGCGTTATCATTTTTAGTTGAAGCATTTAGGTGGATTTTTTGCGATTACAGCGGGCTCAAAGCGCATGATTTACGTTTAGGAAGCGGATTTTTGCCCTTTCGTCCAGTCCCCCTGCAATTCATTGCATAAGAATAATTAATGAATAATTATGACAACTGTCACACTAATGCCATCTTTGGCTATTGCGCAAAAAAAGCATTCGCGCTAATGCTGAAGTATGTGCAATAACCACACAATGAAGGTGGGTAAAATGAGCTATTCCCATATCCTTGTTTCTGTTTCAGTTTCTCCTGAAAGTCATCAATTGATCGCCAAAGCGGTTGCTATCGCCAGGCCAACGCAGGCGCGTATTACGGTGGTCACGTTAATGGCCGAACCAGAGATGTATAATCAACTGGCAGCACCGATGCTGGAAGATATTCGTGGTGTTCTTCAGGAGGAAACCAGGCAATTTCTTGACGAGCTCATTGCCCGCGCAGAATATCCCATCGCGCAAACTTTGTGCGCGACAGGAGAATTAAGTGAGCAGATAAGTGATATATGTCAAAAGCAAAAGGTAGACCTGGTGATATGCGGAAATCACAACCACAGCTTTTTTTCACGCGCAGCATGTTCTGCTAAAACAATCGTCAGCAACAGTCAGGTTGATGTGCTTTTAATTCCACTCGGCGCAGAATAAAACGCCGAGTGGAATATAATCAGGCTAATTTAGGAAAGGTTGCGACCTTTTTTTGCAGATTGCTCTCCACGCTGCGGGGAGTGATCTGGTTCAGGTCCTCAATGAAGCGCGCCTGCCAGCGGTCTATGTCATTTTCGCGGATCACTTTCATCATGTCGGCATGACGTGAAATACGCTCCGTGAGGGGCATATTCAGCGCACGGTGCAGAGCATTGGCCACATCGTCGCGATCGTACGGGTTAACGATCAGCGCCGAGGTGAGCTCGTTAGCGGCACCGGCAAACTGCGACAGCACCAGCACGCCCGGATCGGCCGGATCCTGCGCGGCGACATACTCCTTCGCCACCAGGTTCATCCCGTCACGCAGCGGCGTGACCAGGCCGACATCGGCATAGCGGAACACCTTCATCAGGATCTTGCGCTCAAAGTGCTGGTTGAGATAGAACAGCGGCGTCCAGCCCAACTGGCCGTAACGGCCGTTAATGCGACCGGCTTCGTTCTCAAGCTGATGTCGGATGTCCTGATAGGCCTGCACCTCGCCGCGCGAGGTCGGTGCGATTTGGGTATAGCGGATCTTACCGTGGTGCTCAGGATAATTCTCCAGCAGGGTCTCGTAAGCCTGGAAGCGTTCCGGCAGCCCTTTGGAGTAATCGAGACGCTCAACGGAAAAGATGTTTTTTACGTGCTTCAGCTCTTCTTTCAGCTGCGCCAGCTTAGGCGGTAGTGGCCCGGAGGCCTGCTCGATAATCTCGTCCGGCTCAATACCAATCGGATAGACCTCAGTGCGGAAGCGCTTGCCCCAGGCGGAGTGCGAGTCATCGTCATGCGCCGTCAGGCGCGTTTTGCTGGCCACGCTGTCAAGGAAGGCCAGGCGGTCATTTTCGGTCTGGAAGCCCAGCAGGTCGTAATCACAAAGCTCTTCAAGCAGCTCGTCGCTCGGCGGCAGCGCGTTGAAGATCTCCGGGGTCGGGAACGGAATATGCAGGAAGAAGCCAATCCGGTTGTTTACGCCGCGCTTGCGCAGCTCGCCGGCAAACGGCAGCAGATGATAATCGTGGATCCATAGCACGTCGTCCTGCTGGACTAACGGCAGCAGCTTATCGGCCAGCAGGCTATTGACCCGCGTGTACCCTTCCCAGGCCTCGCGCTTAAACTTTACCAGGTCGAGGCGATAGTGGAACGCAGGCCACAGCACGGCGTTGGAGAACTGGCTGTAATACTCATCGTAATTCTGTTCACTGAGATTAAATGAAGCCCAGGTGATATTCCCGCGCGTCACCTTTTTTAGCGGTTTGTCCTCATTACCAATCTCTCCACTCCAGCCAAACCAGAGCCCCCCCGTATTTTTTAACGCCCCCAGCACCCCAACAGCCAGGCCACCTGCGCTGGCTTTTTTATCATCCGGGGGAGCGATGCGATTAGAAACTACGATCAAGCGACCCATAAGGTTTTCTCCTGTTAATTTGCGCTATTTCTTGTTCTTGTTGATGGTTAGCGGCTTTAATTACCCATTGCCAGACATCAGGTACCGTAGCCAGCCGCCAGCTGGCTTTGGTCTCACCTGCGCCGACTTTCACTGATACCCCTTTAAGCTGATTCACCACTTCAAAGCCATGCTCATCGGTGAGGTCATCACCAAAGAAAACCGGCGTTCTGCCGAGGAAAGGCGCTTCATGCATAAAGGCTGAGATAGCCTCGCCTTTGTGGATCCCTCTCGGTTTGATTTCGACCACGCATTTACCAGGCTGGAGTGACAGCTGCGGATTGTCGTGCACGATCTGTTCCGCCAGGGCGAAAATATTCTTCTCATATTCCTGAGCCTGACGGTAGTGGATTGCAAATGCCATCCCTTTGGCTTCAAGTTCGGTGCCAGGCAGATATAAAAGCGCCGTTGTAAGCTGCGCATGCAGCGTCTGGATCAGATCCGGGGGAAGGGAAACGGATTGCGAATGACCATGGATGTCGCGGCGCTCCGCCCCGTGTACACCGGCAAGCGGGAAACGGTAGGGTCTGGCGAGCTGGTCCAGCTCGGCCATTGAACGCCCTGATATCAATGCCAGTGCCCCCTCATTCAGCTGTGCCAGCTGATTCAGTGCCTGTAATACTTCTGCGGGAACAACTACCTCATCGGGGTGTGGCTTGATGGTAGCAAGGGTCCCGTCGAGGTCGAAAAAGTACGCAAAGTTTTCTGATAGTAAAGGCGGTGAAGTTAACGTATCGGCCACCCTGATCCTCCTTACAGTTGGCGAGATGAAAAACGGCAAACATCTCAGTAGCCATGTAAGTATAGACAGTGTGACGGGGCTCGCCATTTGACATCCCCCTTCCCGCTGCGGCTGGGAAGGGGGGCTACACTTAAAAGTTAAGTCGGGAGGGGGTGGAAAAAAGGGTTAAACGGTGCGCTTTGCTTTTTGCTTGTAACGGTCGAAAATCACCGCCGCAAGCAGGATCAGGCCACGTACCACATACTGCGAGAACGGGGAGATGTTCAGCAGATTCATGGCGTTCTCAACCGTGCCAAGAATCAGTATCCCGGCCACCACATATGAGATTTTTCCGATGCCGCCCTTCAGCGATACGCCACCTAAAACGCAGGCTGAGATGACGATCAGCTCATAGCCGATAGAGGTCATTGGCTGGCCGCTGGTCATACGTGAAGCCAGAATAATCCCCGCCGCCGCCGACACCAGACCGGAAAGCACGAAGATGATGATCTTGGTCCGTACCACCGGCACACCCGCCAGACGCGCCGCCTCTTCATTACCACCAATCGCCAGGGTATTGCGGCCAAAAGTGGTTCTGTTGAGCAGGAAACCAAAGATGATCAGGCAGCCGACGGTCAGCCATATAGGGGCTGGCAGACCGAGCCAGTTGGCGTAGCCGAGAGTAAAGAAGCGCTCATCTTCAATCCCCACCGCTTTACCGTCAGAGATGATATAGGCCAGCCCGCGCACAATCTGCATGGTGGCGAGCGTGGTGATCAGGGCATTGATTTTCAGGCGCGCAATCACGAAGCCGTTCACCAGCCCGCTGAGCACACCGAGCAGCAGCCCGGCCGCCACACCAATCCACAGGCTTTCGGTCATGTTAATGACCACTGCAGTGGTGACACCCGCACAGGCGATAACCGAGGCGACCGACAGGTCGAAGTCGCCGGATGCCAGACAGAACAGCATCCCGCAGGCCACCATGCCCGACATGGAGATGGCGAGCCCCAGCCCTTTCATGTTAATGAAGGTGGCGAAGTTAGGCACAAAGATGGCGCAGCCGAGGAACAGTACGGCAAACACGACCAGCATGCCGTATTGATCCCAGATCCGCCCAAAGCTGAAGGCCGATTTTGGCGCTCCGGATGTAGTGACAGAGGACATCTTATTCTCCTTACTCAGGCGACAGCCTGGCTGACTTTAGGCATGGCGAGGCTTAACGCCTGCTGTTCATTCGCCTGTTCATGTAGCAATTCACCGGCAATGGCCCCTTCACGCATCACCACGATACGGTCGGCCACGCCCAGTACTTCCGGCAGATCGCTGGAGGCGAAGAGCACCGCCACGCCACGTTTTGCCAGGGCGTAAATGACGTTATAGATTTCGTGCTTGGCGCCCACGTCGATACCGCGCGTCGGTTCATCCAGCAGGATCACCTTCATCTCTTCCGACAGCCAGCGGCCCAGAATGGCCTTTTGCTGGTTGCCACCGGAGAGGTTCATGATCAGCTGTTCCGCGCCCGGGGTTTTGATGTTAAGTGAACGAATGTGGTGATCGGCGTTGCTAACCTCCCAGGTGTCGTTAATCAGGCATCCGGCACGGATGGTCTTCCGGCGGGCCGAGATATTGATGTTATCCCGTACCGAGTGCACCGGGATGATCCCTTCGGCCTTGCGGTCTTCCGGGCAGAGCATCATCCCTGCGCGAATGGCATGGGCCGGTTTCTGAATATCGACAGGCTGGCCGTCGATAAACACCTGGCCTGCGGTGATGCGGGTGCCGCCAAACAACCCTTTCATCAGCTCGCTGCGCCCTGCCCCTACCAGCCCGAAGAGGCCAACGATTTCACCGCTGCGCACCGTCAGGCTTATCGGGGTGCGTACGCCCGGGGCTTTAACCTCTTCAAGGCGCAGCAGTTCGCCGCCATACTGGCGCGGTTCCCAGTGATAGATATCACCCAGTTCGCGCCCCACCATCGCCTGCACCAGCAGGTCGTGGTTGACCTGCTGCATGTCGCTGAAGGTGCGGACATAGCGACCATCTTTAAACACGGTAATAGCGTCGCTGAGGGCGAAGATCTCTTCCATACGGTGCGACACATACAGAATGATGCGCCCCTCTTTGCGCAGCTCGCGGATCACCCGGAACAGGTTCTCGATTTCACGCGCCGACAGCGAGCTGGTGGGTTCGTCAAAAGCGATAATTTTGGCATTGCGCGCCAACGCCTTGGCAATCTCCACCATCTGCCACTGGCCGATGGAGAGATACTTCAGTGGGGTCTGGGGATCAATATCCAGCCCAAGGTGCTTCAGTTGCAGACCGGCCTCATAATTGAGCAGCGAACGGTTAACAAAACCGCCTTTATGCGGAAGCTGCCCAAGATAGATGTTCTCCGCCACGGTCATCTCCGGCACCAGATGCAGTTCCTGGTAGATGATGGCGACACCGGCATTCAGCGCGGCGGTGGTGTCCGCGAAGGCGACCTCTTTGCCCTGGATGGCGAGGGTGCCTGTCGTGGGGGTGTAGTTACCGCTGAGGATCTTCAACAGCGTGGATTTTCCGGCGCCGTTCTCACCCATCAGGGCATGAACCTGACCCGCATAGCAGTCAAAGCTGATGTCGGTCAGCGCGTTGACACCGGGAAAGGTTTTGCCGATGCCGCGAAAAGAGAGATACGGTTCAGACTGTTGCATAACGTCTCCGAGGATCGAGTAGTGAACGTCTGGCCCCCCGATGCCCGGGGGGCGCAATCACAGTGGAATTACTTACCGCCCAGTCCCTTTTTCTCCAGCTCTGCTTTGAAGTTGTCACGGGTGATCAGTACCACGTCGGTAACTTCAGTGAATTTCGCTGGCTCGGCACCTTTGGTGACCCAGTTGTAGAGCATTTCGCTGGATTTATAGCCATGTACGTCCGGGCTTGGCAGCAGAGAACCGTAGAAGCCGGTGGCCTGCGCTTTAGAAAGCTCGCTCACCGCATCAACGCCGTTGATGCCGATGCCGATAACATCTGCCGCTTTGAAGCCCTGGCCTTCGGTGGCGCGCACGCCGCCCAGGACGGTGTTGTCATTCATCCCCACCACCAGCCAGTGTTTCACTTCAGAGTGCTGCACCAGCATGGAGTTGGCCGCATCGAAAGCGCCCGGGATGTCGTTGGATTTGGTTGGCACTTTGTAGATCTGTTTTTCCGGGAAGCCGGCCGCTTTCAGGGCTTCCATCGAACCGGAGGTGCGACGGCGTGCGGTATCCAGTTCATCGGCGGTGATCGCCATAACCGCGGTGTCCTTCACGTCCCAGCCGCGTTTTTGCATCTCTTTATAGAGCTCCTGGCCCTGGCGCTCGCCGATTTTGGTCGCCGCCATCATCACCAGCGGCACGGTATCCATCGGCTTGCCCTTGGCGTTCACGAACTGATCGTCCACGGCGATGACTTTCATGTCGTAGCCACGCGCTTTCGCCACGATAGCCGAGCCCAGTTTTGGATCCGGAGTACAGATGACAAACCCTTTCGCGCCGCTGGCTGCCAGGCTGTCGATGGCGTTCAGCGTTTTTTCACCATCAGGCACAGCAATTTTAATGACTTCAAAACCCAAATCTTTCCCGGCTTTATCGGCAAATTTCCACTCTGTCTGGAACCATGGCTCTTCCGGTTGCTTCACCAGGAAACCGAGCTTCAGGTTCTCCGCCATAGCGGATTGTGACATAACGGCAGCCAGACCGATGGCCGCCAGCGCTTTAGTAAATTTGTGCATGGTTAACTCCAGCTTTAGCGTTTTAATTTGTAGGGGAATAACAACTAAAATGTTTTTAATCAGACTTAAAACAAGGCATTAGCGCCAGGCGTGTATGAAGCGCATTTGCTTGAGATAGTTTTAGCGGGAAATTAATCATCCATAAGAGAGCGCCATCACACCGCAGAATTACAGTAATTGCGTACATAGATTCAGCGGAAAAAGACATAAATATGCAGGTATTTGTCTGACAAATAGAAAGGGGTAAAGCAGATTAGTCCATAAGATTAGCTAAGATATCCTTGTGATCCGGGCGCGCGGGCGCCCGGCATAATATTACCAGGGATAGTAGATATGCTCGGCGTGATCGCGTACCGGTGCTTCCTCACCCAGCAGACGTGCTGAGAGCGTCAGCGCAAAGTCAAAGGCATGGCCCAGTCCCTTGCCGCTGATGAGGTTGCCATCTTCCACCACTGGCGCATCGACATATTCGCCGTCCTGAATCTCCTGCCAGAGCTCCCCCGAGCAGACATAGCGACGCCCTTTTAACAGGCCATTGCCGCCCAGCACACGCGCCGCAGCCGAACAAATTGGAGCGATAAATTTACCCGCTTCGTCATGCGCGGCGACAAAACGCACCACATCGGCACTGGCCGCCAGATTCACGCTGCCCTGCGGGCCGCCGGGTAATACGACCGCATCGTAGTAACTGTCGATTTTTTCGCTGAGGGTGCTGTCCGCCACCATCGGGATATTATGGTAGCTCACAACCGCCCGCGACTCGGCGCAGGCCAGGGTATCTACCTCAATGTTGAGACGGCGCAGGATATCAATAGTGATAATCGCCTCCGCCTCTTCAAATCCGGGTGCCAGCAGCACCGCTACTTTTGCCATAATGAACTCCGTTAGGGAATATAAAACAATGTTTCATTTTCGCAGCGTGTGTAGCGGAAAACTTCCAGCGGGATCACATATCGCACTATTTCCAGCAAAAATGATCTGACGCAATTTTAGCCAGGTGTAAAAATCCATTAATTACCAGAATTATCTGTATTCCACCTGACAGGAATAATTATCTTTTTTTTCGCTAAGCGCCTATTTCACCGCTCCTGAGAAAAACATAAAGTAATTTCACTTTTCGGATAGCATTAAATTTATACAAATCCTTATAATACAATCTCTTAATCATCTTCAACCTCGACCCTCCCCTCTCGAAATCCTCCATTTTTTTTAATTCCTGATGGGGGGTAAGGTTTAGTAAGAATATATTTATAAGGATTTTCTTATAATGGATTCGCTGTTATGATGAATTTTACCTGATGCCTGAAACGAATTTGGGATCACATACAGGGAAAACAGAATGCTTTTATTCTGTAGTGAACTATCGTTAATGATGATTATTTTTTGGTTACATAAACGAAGAAAAGGGAATGGATATGGCTGTCTCGGATATGATCACCAGGCTCAACACGCAGATGAACCTCGAGTTTCATGCGTCTAATCTCTCTTTGCACCTCAGCGAGTGGTGTTCAGAACATCAGCTAACCGGTTCCGCGACTTTCCTGCGCCTCCAGGCGCAGAGCAACGTTACGCAAATGATGCGCGTTTTCGATTTTTTAAAAGCATCAGGCGCTATGCCGGTTTTGAAACCCGTGGATATGACTGACGAAGAGTGCAATTGCCTGGAAGCAGTTTTCCAGCGCACGCTGGAAGAGTATGAGCAGCGCTGTCAGACGCTGAATCAATTAACGGATGAAGCGCGGAAAATGAAAGACACTTCTACGCTTAACTTCCTGCATGATATTGAGAAAGAACAGCAGCAGGATGGGGTATTACTCAAAACCATCCTTGATGAAGTTCGCAAGGCACGTCTCACCGGCATGGGTCTGGAACAGACCGATCGCCAGCTGCTTAACGTCGTCAGCCGTCAGCACCACTGATTCTGCGCGTTAACTGAATTACCCGGCCTGTGCCGGGTAATTTTTTGCAAAAGAGTCACTACCCTACTGGTGCAGAGCTTCATGTAACTCACATTTCGGGCGACCCTGGGTCGCCCGTTCACATTATTCTCACAAAACCGTTTATAAATCAAAACACCGGTTTATTTTAGTGAGACTCACCCTGCGGTGTGAATTTCAGCTCGATCAGCGCAATGGCTTTCTGCACGGCGCGCAGCGTAACAGGGTCGGCCGACGCAGGATTGCTGGCGAAATCGATGTTTTTCAGCTGACTGGACATTTTCTCGCGCACTTCTGCGGGAGCAATGATTTCAATCACATCAAGAATTTGTTTGATGACCAGCTGGCATGCAACGACGTCAGAGATCAGTTCCTGATCGGCACTCAGGTTTTGAGACATAGGCTTCTCCTGTTTGAAAGGCCGTCATAGTAGCAAAACGTCAGCCCTGATGCGGCGTACAGGCACAAAAAAACCTGCCGGAGCAGGTTTTTCTTATCAGAACATCGCGCCTGGCGGTACGTCCTTAAAGGTCTTGCAGTAGGATTCGAACATGCTTTTCAGGATTTTGCGCAATTTCATCGGTATGCTCCGGCTAAGTGTTATGCAGGTGTTAATGTTGATGCGGCTATAATATGACCTTCATCACAGAAATCAATGTTTTTGTGATATTCATCACGCCAGTTTATTTAAAACAAAACACCGTTCCGATTAAAATCTAATATTAATCAGCAAATTATCGCACCGCGGGTTACCGTAAATTTTTAAAAAAAATTTTAAGTGGCAGAGAAAAAATGACTGAAAATCACTCCGCTAAAGCGGCCAGCGGGATCTCTCCCGCCGCGCTGCTGGTGGCCGGCGCGTTCTTTATGGAGTTTCTGGACGGTACGGTGATCGCCACGGCATTACCCGATATGGCGAAAAGCTTTGGCGTACAGGCGGTCGATCTTAATCTCGGGATCAGCGCCTATCTGATCACCCTGGCGGTACTTATTCCGGCCAGCGGCTGGATCGCCGATCGCTTTGGCGCGCGTAAGGTGTTTACCCTTGCCCTGGCGATCTTCACTCTCGCCTCGGTGCTGTGCGGTCTCGCCACCAGCGTGGATCAGTTCATCGCCATGCGCGTACTGCAGGGAATGGGCGGTGCATTAATGGTGCCGGTAGGCCGCCTTGCCGTATTGCGCACCACGCCCAAGCACCTGTTGATTACCGCCATCGCCACCCTCACCTGGCCCGCGCTGGTGGCACCCATCATCGGCCCGCCGCTGGGGGGCTTTATTACCAGCTATGCCAACTGGCGCTGGATATTCTTTATTAACGTGCCGTTAGGGCTAATAGCTATCGTGCTGGCGCTGCGCATTATTCCCGATATCTATGAAGAGACCCGTCGCCCGTTCGATACGCCGGGCTTTATCGCCACCTCGGTGGCGATGGTGAGCCTGGTCTATGCCATGGAGATGATGGGGGCGCAGGAGGTGAATACAGGCGTGACCCTTGCACTACTGGCAACAGGGATGGTGACCATGATTTATGCCCTGCGTCATTTCCGGCGCACCGAGTGGCCAATGATCCGTCTTGATGCCCTGCAGGTGCCCACGTTTCGCGTAACGATGTTTGGCGGCTCGCTGTTTCGCGCCTCCATCAGCGCCGTGCCGTTTTTGCTGCCGCTGCTTTTTCAGGTGGGCTTTGGCATGGATGCCTTCCACTCCGGTTTGCTGGTGCTGGCGGTATTCGTCGGTAACCTGACCATCAAACCCGCCACCACGCCACTGCTGCGCGGGCTGGGTTTTAAAAAGTTGCTGCTGATCAACGGCGCGCTGAACGTGCTGGCCCTGCTGGCCTGCGCTTTCCTGACCCCGCAAACCCCGGTGTGGGTTATCATGCTGGTGCTCTATCTCGGCGGCGTGTTCCGTTCCATTCAGTTTACCGCCATCAGCACCCTTGCCTTTGCGGATGTGCCTTCGCCGCAAATGAGCTATGCCAACACCCTATTTTCCACCGCCACCCAGCTGGCAGTGGGGCTGGGGATCACCCTCGGCGCCATCGGGATCCGCATCGGCGAACTGTGTAGCGAATGGCTGGGGATGGCGTCGCTACCGGGCATCAGCTTCCGGCTGGCGTTTGTGGCGATTGCGCTGGTCTGTCTGGTGGGGATGGTCGATACCCTGCGGCTGGTAAAAGATGCCGGCAGTGCGGTATCCAGAAAAGAGGCATAAAAAAAGCCAGCGCAAGCTGGCTTTTTATCGGTGTTAGCAACTTAGCCGATAATACCGCGGACAAAGGCTTCGATCTCTTTATCCTGGCAGTTCTCGAAGAAGCACTGCTGGAAACGCTGACCGGTAACCGCAGTTTTAACCAGCTCCGGATCGATGGCGCGCAGGGTGTCGAGATAGTTCTCTTTCACCACAGCCGCTTTCACCTGATTCAGGATGCCCGCGTTGCGAACCTGAGGCTCTTTACGCTCTGGCGGATAACCTTCGCCTTTACGGCCAGTGAAGGCTTTTTCAAAGATAAAGCGCACGTTCAGCTCTGCACCCCAGCCGAAGCCTTTGGCAAATGGCAGGGCGAGTGCGTTACCGTTGTTGATCTGTGCAAACAGGAAGGCGTCAGCAGGATCGATGCAGTAGCCACACACCACGCCCGGGTGGATGTTCAGGGACATCAGCGCACCCTGGCCGGTACCGCAACCGGTCACCACGAAATCAACCGCTTTAGAGTTCAGCAGAATGCTCGCCATGATCCCCAGATGAATATAGGTCAGGTGGTGATCGTTTTCGTCGCTCATCCCAACGTTATAAACCGGGAAACCTTTCTCTTCAGCAACGGCGTTCAATTCCTTGAGGATGATGGCGTTTTTTTGCGCCTGGCTGTTTTCCATCATCAGTGCAATTTTCATACTTCGTCTCCTGAATGCGATGCGGGGCACCCCGCTGTGAATAGCTTACTCAATTCACCTTACTACTAAGCAAACGCACTTTCAAATTAAGTGAAAAATAGTTTCAAAAAACAAAGATGCGCTCACAATTTTGATGGAGAGGGATGTGAGCACCGGTTCGCAAAAGGATGGCTTATGATTGAAGGAGCCGGATGGTCGTGGCGAAGAGAAAAGAGAGAACAGGGGGGTTATTCCTGGCATTGCGCTTTACGTCTGGCGTTAGTATAGGTTATTTCAACGCATTCAGAGTGTTCTATGAAGAGATTATGCACGGTCGGTCTGGTGCTGTTACTGGCAGGTTGCGGTATTACCCGCAAAGCTGAAGTGAGCAGCGTCGATGTCACCTCGGGGGTCGTCAGGCTTGATTATGGTCAGCCACTATTCCAGACCTCTTATGATGATGCTTATGTAACAAGTGGCACTGCCACCCGCGAATGTCAGGCCATGGGATACAGTACGGCCCAGGCCTACGGTCAGCCGATCGAAACCTGTAGCGTGATCAGCGGCTCGTTGTGTCTGAACAAAACCGTCACTATCCAGTACCAGTGCCACGGTTACGCCCCCGCCCCTGCCGTCACGACCTCGGCTTATTACTAATTTCGTTGCCAGCTTTAGAGCTGGCAATAAAATTCTGAACACGAAACAGAATAATTCTCATTAATATATTTGAGTTGCGCGCAATGCGTTTTATTCCCATTCGTATTATGATTGCTTAAATATTTATTTTACTTTTTGCAAATAAATAAATAACAAATTATAGTGACGCTCACGTTGACCAGTTAATAATAAAACGGAGCCACACCATGCTTAAAAGTGAAATGATCGACAAGCTCAATGAGCAAATGAATCTGGAGCTTTACTCCTCCCTGCTCTATCAACAGATGAGTGCCTGGTGTAGCTATCACAGTTTTGAAGGCGCGGCGGCGTTTATGCGTCGTCACGCCCAGGAAGAGATGACACACATGCAGCGTCTCTTTGATTATCTTACGGATACCGGCAGCCTGCCGCGCATTAACCCGGTAGCATCGCCATTTGCAGAATATGCCTCATTAGATGAACTGTTCCGCGCTACCTACGAGCATGAACAGCTGATCACACAAAAAATTAACGAACTGGTACACGCGGCTATGACCAGCCAGGATTATCCCACCTTTAATTTCCTGCAGTGGTATGTGGCAGAACAGCACGAAGAAGAGAAGCTGTTTAAATCGGTTATCGATAAACTCACCCTGGCCGGAAAATCGGGTGAAGGTCTGTACTTTATTGATAAAGAGCTGTCGACGCTCGATGCCCAAAATTAATATTCATGCGGCGCTATCTGGCGCCGCGTTATTATTAATGGCCGCAGATTTTACTTTCATGAGTTGAAAAACCCGACGCCTGCGAAATGAATTTACCGCGCGCCGCCAGAAATGCCACCAGCTCTGCTGCCGTCATGTCCGCGGCTGAACAGGTGTGAAAACGCGCCTCGTCACCAAAACGCGCCGTAATCGCGGCAATCAGACTCTCTTCGCTGTATTGCTCGCCGGACTCGATCATCATCGTCAGCACATCGTGCCCATGAATGGATGCCATAAACCCTCCAGAAGAAAAGGCGCAGCCTAACCCTTTCCTCCCCACAACGCTTTGCGCTGGCGCAGGTTTACATGCAACCCGCACAGCTGGTGCAGCGCCAGTCCTGTTTATTGACCGCCTGATAAAACTGGCGATAGCTGGCCGTCTCCAGCGGAACGCCGTGGTCGAAAAAGAGATCGGTCAGCCATTCGACGTTTTCAATGATCCACTCATCTTCCTGCAACCCCTGGGCAAAGGTCTCATCTTCGGGATCGATAATCGAATAGATGGCCCAGGTACCCATATCCTTTTCCCGCCTTGCCTCCGGTAAGGTTAGCACCTGGCCCTGCCAGCTAATTATCCAGTGCCCGTGACACAATAAATTGCCTGAACGACTCCATTTCGCACAGAAGGGATTACTGGCCGTCATCGCCGTCTCACTTTTTTTGAATATTTATAAGAAACGTTTACGTTACGCCTGATTATCGGGCGAAAACATTGCTCTTATGAAGTAGGCAAACCTCCTCATTTTTACGGGCATATGACCAGAGCGACGCTTAAGTTAAATAACGTAAAGATTACATTACACTCGTTGTAACGCCGGTTTGACGAGTCCGTTCTTTTCCCTTACTCTGCGCCGCAGATTTTGTCGTCGTGTCGTAGGGTTTTAGAGGAAAACGTGAAGAACAGAACGCTGGGTAGTATTTTTATCGTCGCCGGAACGACGATTGGCGCCGGGATGCTGGCGATGCCGCTGGCGGCGGCAGGTGTCGGTTTTGGCGTTACGCTGGTGTTACTGGGCGTACTGTGGGCACTGATGTGTTACACCGCCCTGCTGCTGCTCGAAGTGTATCAACACGTTCCAGCCGATACCGGGCTGGGATCGCTGGCCGGGCGTTATCTGGGGCGATTCGGCCAGTGGATCGCCGGCTTTAGCATGATGTTCCTGATGTATGCCCTGACGGCAGCCTACATCAGCGGCGCCGGGGAGTTAATCGCCTCCAGCGTCAATGACGGGTTCAACGCTGATATCTCTCCCGCCACAGGGGTGATCTTATTTACCCTGATTGGTGGGGGCGTGGTCTGCGTGGGCACGTCGCTGGTCGATCTGTTCAACCGCCTCCTGTTCTCGGCAAAAATAGTCTTCCTGGTGGTGATGCTGGCCCTGCTGGTCCCGCACATTCATAAGGTCAACTTACTGACGCTGCCGCTGGAGAAAGGGCTGGCACTGTCGGCTATACCGGTCATTTTTACTTCGTTTGGTTTTCACGGCAGCGTGCCGAGCATTGTCAGCTATATGAATGGCAACGTGCGCAAGCTGCGCTGGATCTTTATCACTGGCAGCGCCATTCCGCTGGTGGCTTACATCTTCTGGCAGCTGGTCACCCTCGGCAGTATCAACTCGTCGAGCTTCATGGGAATGCTGGCAAACCATAGTGGGCTGAACGGGCTGTTGCAGGCCGTACGCGAAGTGGTTGCCTCGCCGCACGTTGAGCTGGCGGTGCATCTCTTTGCCGACCTCGCCCTGGCGACCTCGTTCCTGGGAGTGGCGCTGGGTCTGTTCGACTACCTCGCCGACCTGTTCCAGCGCAGCCGCACGTTCAGCGGACGTATCCAGACCGGGGCGATCACCTTTCTGCCGCCGCTGGCCTTCGCCCTGTTCTACCCACGGGGTTTTGTGATGGCGCTGGGATACGCGGGCGTGGCGCTGGCGGTGCTGGCGCTGCTGCTGCCCTCTCTGCTGGTCTGGCAAAGCCGTAAGCATCATCCTGAAGGGAACTACCGGGTACCAGGCGGTAAGCCTGTGCTCTGTCTGGTCTTCGCCTGCGGGATCGCGATAATCCTGGTGCAGTTCGGGATTACGGCGGGGTTGCTGCCAGAGGTGGGATAGCGTGCAATGATCCCAGGTGGCGCTGCGCTTACCCGGCCTACGAATAGTGTAGGCCCGCGCAAGCGAAACGCCGCCGGGCGCTGTTAATGCAGACAGCAGTTCTTGAATTTCTTGCCGCTGCCGCACGGACAGGGATCGTTGCGTCCCACTTTGGTGCCGTTGATCACCGGCTGCTGAGTAACCGGCTCTTGCGGGTTGGCAATCCAGTAGTTATACAGACGCAGCGCTGCCGGACGAATCCCCTCGATGCTCTGCTGGAACTCCTCTTCACTGAAGGAATCCAGGCGCTCAAAGTTCTCTTCGGAGCCGTGCAGGGCAATTAAATCCAGATCGGCACGCAGTGACTCCGGCAGGGATGACCAGTCGGTCAATGCCACGCCGCGCATATAGCCGAAGCACCACTCTTCCACCACGGTATAGGTTTCACCGTCGACATCGTTCATGCCGAACATCGGTTCAAACTGATCCGGGTAGTCGCTCAGGCGTTCGGCGATATCGTTCATATGCTTGAAGCAGAGATCGATGAAGCGGTTCATCTCGCGCTCGTTCTTCCAGCGCGGAATGTTCTTTTCACCGCCCCACACCGCCACCAGCCAGCGGTCCGGCTCCACCACCACGGGGCCGGAAAGCACCGCGGTCAACATACCGTCGAGTTCTGAGACATCCATAACGGACTCGTCATCATGACCGTAGGTCATTAAGGTCTCTTCCAGCCACTCCATTTCGGTTTCGTTTAACGGGCCTTCAGTCATGGGTCAATCTCCTGCAGAATAGAATGGCGTGCAGGGTAACACAGAAACGGTTCTCTTCCCTGTTTATCCGCGGTCTTAGCTGGTGCAAAAAAGGTTAAATCATGACCGTTGCACCGGGTATCTGTTTTGCTGTTAATGAGATGGACGGAGCGTAACCGGCGCCCCCTACGGGTGGAAATCGTCCGGCAACTGCGCGAAATCTACTTTCTGCATCTTAAAGTTGGTCACCCAGGCGCTGCCCGCCTCCTGTTCCGAGACAAATGCGTATTTCGGCGTCAGCTCCTTCGCCTGAATGCCGGTCCAGTCCGAGAAGAAATCGAGAAAATCATTGGCGGAACGCCGGGCTTTGATCAGGCGGTGCTCTTTATCGTCACTCGATACAATCATAAACGGCACCTGGTAGTTTTGCTGCCAGGCATCACCGTGAGCCATATATTGCCCGCCGGTCAGACGGGCTTTATAGGTCAGACCGTGATCGGAAAAGTAGACCATCGAGAAACTGTCGCCAGTGTTCTGCAATTGCTGATAAAGCTGTTTTAGCAGGGTATCGGTCTGGGTGATGCTGTAGATATAACAGGAGGTCTCTTTCGACTGCACAAACTCGGCGTATTTCCCCTGGGTGCGTTCGCAGGCCTGCGGATGGGAACCCATCAGGTGCAGGACAATCAGTCGCGTTTGTATGCGCGGGGTTGAGAGCACCTGCTGGGTCATCTGCAGTAAGGCTTCGTCCCGAGGATTACTCTCGTCTTCGTAATACCCCTTTCTGAGAAACTGCACCTCATCGGCCCGCTTCGCAATACTGGCAATGGCGGTATCGTACTCGCCAATCTGCCCCTGATTGGAGAACCACCAGGTCTGAAATCCGGCGCGATTCGCCAGCGTGACAACGTTATTTTGATACTCCGGCGTATCACCACTCACCCGGCTCAGGGAGTACCCCAGCGAGGTTTGGGTGGAGGCGCTGGCGGCAATGTAATCGGTAAACAGGATTCCCTTCACCGAGCTGGCGAACGGCGTATTATTCCACTGCCCGCCAAAGGCACCCAGCGCATCCCGGCGTGCGCTTTCACCGATCACCATCACGTAGTTATGGTAGCGGGGCTTCACCGCCAGAACGGTCCAGTTGTCCTTCACTTTGGCCAGCTCCAGCATGCGGGCTTTCTCCGTAACCACTTCCCGATTGTTGATCACCACATCTTTTACAAAGCGGAACACCGGATACCCCACGTCCATCAGGGTAAAGTGCCCCCAGTAAACCAGGTTTTTCAGGGGGGTTAAAAAGAAACAGAGGACGCTAAAGGCCAGACAGAGCATATCGAAACGGCGCCAGCCCTGTTTGGGCATAATCTTACGCCGGAGTGCAATGAGGCCGAATACCAGAATAATGAATGACACCAGGTAGCTGTGCCACGGAAATATCGTCAGGATCTCGACGGACTCATTAAAATTGGTGGAATGTAATGCTAACAGCGTATTGAAATTTGGCGCGCCATACGCTTGCTGAAAAGGAAAGTAGATCGCAGCCAGCAGACTGCACAGGATAATAACGCCTTTTTGCAGGCGGGGGGTGATTCGCCAGAGCACTAACAGCACGCAGCAAAATGCCACCGTATAGATTGCGCTGAATGAGTAGCCGAAAGAGTAATTTATTAGTACCGACTGAAGAAAATAAAAGGCGATCCAGGGATTGAGCGTAATATCGCGGATCCAGAGGGTATATTTGCTGGCTGTTATATTCATATTTACCATCACCAAAAATATAGTGTAAAAACGCTGAGAGCAAGGAGCGCTCCACCGCCGATAAAGAAAAGGCATGGATAAAAAGGATCGTTTTATGGAGAAACTTATCAAAAGATAGAGCGGACGAACGGGAAGATCAACGTTTCGTAACAATATATTTATAAAACTGAAGGCGTATCATCATTAATTATTAATAATTGTCTGAAATAACGCCTTTCCCTCATCCAGGGAAAGGCAAAAATACATTAAACAACAATTAATCCATCATGAGTTCGTATTATATTTACAGCTTTTCAATATGATTGAGCGTCGCCGTATAACCTGTTTTCGCCACCGCCTGTAATAATGTCTCGACAGGGAAACCTTCCGCGACGATAACGTCGGTTTGTCGGGTCTTTAATGACGCTTTCGCTTTCACTACCCCTTCGGTTTCCCGCAGCGCCTGGTTAACCGAAATGACGCACAGCGAACAGGTCATGCCCTGAACATCCAGCACCACTTTTTGATTCGCCGCCTGGGCAAACAGCGGAAGCAGCAGACACGCGCTTATCAACAGTCGTTTCATTCCATCACCTCATAAACCCAGGTCACCACCGTGGGGTAGAACAGCACCAGCAGCAGCACCGGCAGCGTGAGCCAGAACAGCAGACGCATCTGCCCCAGGGTTAAACGCCCGGTACACCACAGCCTTTTTGAAAAATAGAGCCGCCAGAACACCCGCAGCATCAGCCCGAGGGAGAGCACAATCATCGGCAGGCGCAGGAACTCAAGCTGGCTGAGCCCGGCAAACCCCGCCGCCGAGATGCCAAAGAGCAGGTAGAGCAGCGGACCGACGCAGCAGAGCCCGGCGGTAACGGCAGCCGCGGCTGCCGTCAGCAGGGTAAGGCCTGCCCCCTTAGCGTTGTTCGGTTGAGACATAGTGGTAAGTGAACACCTTTGGATCGTAGAAATTGAGTGGATCGCCGTCCACCTCGGCATAGGGGTAGCCAAAGTTATTTACCGCCCCCTGCTCCGTCGCCGGATAGAGTTCAAAATCGCGCCCATAGTTGAAGCCCACCCAGTTCATCTCCCAGTTGCCAAAGAGGTAAGCATTCACCGCCTGCACATCGGGATCCTGATGGGCTTTTTTCTCCGCCAGACGCATTTTGGTGACGTCCGCCGGGTCACACGGCAGCCAGCCGTAACCGGCCAGATAAAACTCCGCGCGGCAGTGCTGTCCGCCGCTGACATCGGCCACGCCCGCGCTATCGGCTTTGCCGAAGGCGCTGGCGGAGTAGCGCTCCAGTTTGTTGGCTCTGCCCAGACGGATGCCGAACAGTTCCCGCGCCGGGATCCCGCTGGCGCGCGCCAGCGCCACAAACACCGAGCTGATGTCGGTGCATTTGCCGCTGAGCTTGCCGCTTTGCAGAATGGTCGCCACGTCGCCGGTGCCACAGCCAATGACGTCGTTATCGCGTTCCATATGGCTGCTGACCCATTCGTAAATGAGGCGCGCTTTCTTCAGTGGATCGGTTTCGCCGCCGGTAATTTTTTGCGCCGTTTCGCGCACCAGGCCATCAACCGGTGTGTGCGTTGTTGGCAGCAGGTATGGCTTCACCGCCAGCGGATAAACAATCTGTTCCGGTGCCTGCCAGTTTTTCAGCGCGTCATGTTTCAGCGGCTCCCAGTCCGCCGTTTCGATCTCAAGATCGAGCTGAAGCAGCAGATCGCCTTCACTTTTTGGCCAGGTTGCGAACAGGGTTTTCGCGCCATAAGCGTTGTTGGTGGTGACATAGGCCTGCTGATAGTTGCCGGTAAACGCCATGCCGGTCATCTGCTGAAAGGCAGTATCCACCGGAAGCGGGAACCACAGCTTCACGACGCCGCTGGAGCCCTGTGGCGGCGCCAGTTTATAGGTTTGCGACAAGACAAAGCGGCGGCGCATCACCGGCGCTATGGGCGCCAGGCTGGTTTTTACCGTCTCGTTGGCCAGAGCCGGGCCTACTAAACCTGCGGCAGAAAGAAGAACGCTATTTTTAAGAAATTGTCGACGCTGCATGGCTATCTGTCCCTTGAAAATGAGTCTGGCGACGGCAAAACGGGCCGACAGCACAGAGGTTCATCACAGCAGACAGGCGCTGGCGCGAAGCGATGGGATTTATTCATCAATAACAGACCTGTTAACTGTGAATGATAAAAATTTTGGTGACGGTATTAGGCGCTTTTCAGCGCCGGTTGTACAGGCTTGAAGTCAAAAAAAAGCGGCAGTTTCTCTCAAACGCGCCAGACGGTTGCTTCAGCCCGGCGGATGGCGCAGTAAGCCTAATAAGTGATGGAAATCCCAAAACAGAGTATTGGCAAAATAGTCCATGCGATAAGCCAGTAGTTCCATAACATTATAAATATGAAAACCCTACTGTTAATTCTTTTAAACCAGCGGAGCTAACTTGCTATTTCCCCTGGCTTTATCTGGGATAAAGTCTGCGAGGAAAGGATTATTATCACCTAATATTAAAACGCACACGGGTAGGTCAAACAGCGAAACAACGTTATCACTATCATTTATTTTCACCACCATTCAGAGGTATGAGATGAGTAAAATGTGCTTAACAAAATTACTGTCGGCTGGTTTGCTCGGATTGATGGTCTGTTCCACTTCCGCAATGGCGAAAGAAATTGAAGTGGTAAATATTTCAAAAATAGATGGCATGCCCTGGTTTAATCGTATGGGGGAAGGTGTCACCAAAGCCGGCAGCGACCTCGGTATTAAAGCCTCTCAGGTAGGCCCTTCCAGCACTGATGCCCCGCAGCAGGTAAAAATTATTGAGGACTTAATCGCGAAAAAAGTATCGGCGATCGGGATTGTTCCCAACGATGCCGATGTGCTCGAGCCGGTATTTAAAAAGGCGCGGGATGCTGGCATCGTGGTATTAACCAACGAATCTCCCGGACAACCGAGCGCCAACTGGGACGTTGAAATTATTGATAACGAAAAATTTGCCGCCGATAACGTTGAAGAGATGGCCAAAGCCATGGGCGGTAAAGGAGGCTATGTTATTTATGTCGGCAGTCTGACCGTGCCGCAACATAACCTGTGGGCGGACTTGTTCGTTAAATATCAGAAAGAGCACTACCCGGATATGCATGAAGTCACCAGCCGTATGCCGGTGGCCGAGAATATCGACGATGCCCGCCGGACGACCATCGACCTGATGAAAGCTCACCCCGACCTGAAAGGGATTGTCTCCTTTGGCTCTCAGGGACCCATTGGCGCGGGCCGCGCGGTGAAAGAGAAACGGGCGAAAGGCAAAGTGTTCGTTTACGGCATGATGATCCCCTCTCAGGCCGCTTCCCTGATTAAGAGCGGTGATATCGCCATGGGCATCACCTACGACCCTGCCTCTGCGGGTTACGCCATTACCGCCGTGGCCGACAAGGTTCTGAAGGGAGAAGAGATTACTCAGGGTCTTGAGATCCCCAATCTCGGTAAAGCGGATGTGGATACCGAAAAACGCATCATCAAATTCCATAAAGTCCTGCGCGTGACGAAAGAAAATATCGACAGTCTGTATTAACCCGTTGGTTCTGCACGCCCTGCTGCGATCGTCGCAATACGGGCGTGCTGTGTGAGCCCCTGAGAGGTAATAATGGAGCCGTTTATTTCACTGGGTCATATCAGCAAAACGTTCTACGGTGTGAAAGCGCTGGATAACATCGCCCTGACGCTATTTCCCGGGGAGGTTCACTGTCTGGCCGGGCAGAACGGATGCGGTAAATCGACGCTGATTAAAATTATTTCTGGCGTCTATAAACCCGATCCCGGCTTTCAGATCGTCATTGACGGTAAGCCCCGCTCCCACCTCTCCCCCATCGACTCGGTGAAAGCCGGAATACAGGTTATTTATCAGGATCTCTCACTGTTCCCGAACCTCACCGTGGCGGAAAACATCGCGATCCAACAGCATCACCATAATCTGCTGGTGAATAAGAGCGAGATCCATCGCATCGCCGCGCGCACCGTGAAAAGCATTGAGGCGGAGCTGGATCTGGATGCCAATGTAGAATCCCTGCCCATTGCCCAGCGTCAGATTGTGGCGATCTGCCGGGCGCTGGCCCAGGAAGCCAGGCTGATTATTATGGATGAGCCCACCGCCTCTCTCACCATGCAGGAGGTAAAAGGACTGCTGCGGGTGATTGGCGATTTAAAGAAAAGAAACATTTGCGTCGTGTTTGTCAGCCACCGTCTGGATGAAGTGCTCTCTATTTCCGACCGTATCAGCGTGCTCAAAAATGGCACCCTGGTTGGCACCTGGCCTGCCAGCGACATCAATAATAAAAAACTCGCTTTCCTGATGACCGGTAAAGAGTTTTCGTATGCGTTATTACCGCCGATAGAAAAACTTGGCGACGTAGCGCTGAGCGTTAAGAACCTCACTAAGCATCACCAATACAAGAACATCTCATTTCAGGTGCATCAGGGTGAGATCCTCGCCATTACCGGATTACTCGGTGCGGGCAGAACAGAGCTTTGCCTGAGCCTGTTTGGGCTCACGCAGCCTGACTCCGGGGAGATAGTGCTGGCAGGCAAAGCGGTGCGCTTCGCCAGCAACCGGGATGCGATCAATGCCGGGATTGGCTATGTCTCTGAAGACCGGATGAGTACCGGCCTGGTGATGGAACAGTCCATCAACGACAACATTATCTCTACCGTGCTTCGACGGCTGAAAACCCCCTTTAAATTGTTAGACAGAGCCAAAGCGGACCGCGTTGTCGCCGATTTAGTCGGGCAGCTGAGCATTAAAATTGGCAGCGTCAATCTGCCGGTCAATACCCTCTCCGGGGGCAACGCCCAGCGTGTGGCGATAGCCAAATGGCTGGCGATCAATCCCAGGGTGCTGATCCTCGACTCCCCCACCGTCGGGGTGGACATTGCCAATAAAGCGGGGATCTATCAAATCATCTCTGCCCTGTCGCGCCAGGGGATCGCGGTGCTGATGATCACCGATGAGATCGATGAAGCCTACTTTAACAGTCATCGCATTTTAGTCATGCGCAAGGGTGAGATCGTCGCGGAACTCCTCCCGGAAAAGACCTCGGAAGCCGCGCTGGCGGAGGTGGTCAATGGTTAATAAATTCGGGATCAAAACCCACGAGCTGTTTTTAGGCCTGACCATTCTGGTGATTGGCGGCTATCTGTCGTTTGCCAGCAGCGATTTCCTGACGCTAGGCAATATCTATGATCTAATCAATAACTACGCCATGCTCACCATTCTGGCCTGCGGCTTGTTTATTGTGCTGATTTCCGGCGGGATCGATATCTCCTTTCCCGCCATGACCATCATTTCACAGTACGTGATGGTGACGCTGATTCAGGGTACCACCGGTAATTTTGCCCTCGCGTTTGCGCTGGCCGGGGGGCTGGGATTGCTGCTCGGGTTGATCAACGCCACGCTGGTCAACCGGCTCAACGTGCCTTCCATCATTATCACCATCTCAACCCTGAATATTTTTTACGGCCTGCTGCTCTACCTGACCAAAGGCGTCTGGCTCTACAGCTATCCTGAGTGGTTTGAAGAGGGGGTGATGCTATTCAAATTCACCGCCGCAGATGGCTACGATTATGGCTTAAGCCTGCCGATCCTCACCCTGCTGGCGGTGGTGGCGTTAACCGGCTTCATCATGAATAAAACCAGCGTCGGGCGGATGATTTATGCCATGGGCGGCAACCGGGAGGCGGCCTCCCGCATGGGATTTGGCATCTTTAAAATGCAGCTGTTTGTCTATGGCTACATGGGGCTGATGTCCGGGGTGGCAGGCGTAGTGCAATCCGCGACCGTCTTAACCGTCGCGCCCGACTCCCTGCTGGGCTACGAACTGACGGTGCTCGCCGCCGTGGTGTTAGGCGGAACCAGTATCGTCGGCGGGCGCGGCACCTTACTCGGCACCCTGTTAGGGGTGATTTTACTCGCCGTGTTGCAGAACGGTCTTAACCTGTTAGGGATCTCTTCGTACTGGCATACGGTCGTTACCGGGGTGGTGATCGTCACCAGTATCAGTATGACGGCATGGAGTCAGCGTAAAGGTCAGGGAGTCATAGTATGAGCGCCAACAAAACCCAGGATCGCGTCGAGATTTACCTGAGCGTGTTAATCGCGGTGGTGGTGATCGCGTTCAGCTTCCTGATACCCTCGGTCTTCTGGTCAGCCGCTAACTTCCAGTCCATTGCCTCGCAAATGCCGATCCTCGGCGTGCTGGCCCTCGCGATGGCGGTGACGATCCTCACCGGGGGGATCAACCTGTCCATCATCGCCACCATGAACGCCTGCGGGCTGGTGATGGCCTGGGTCGCTACCCATTATCCTCCAACCTTCAGCAGCATGCTGCTGGTGATTGCCGCCGGGTTAGTCATGGCCCTGGCGATCGGTTCGGTGATTGGATTTTTGGTTGCCGTGGTGCGGGTCTCGCCGATTTTAGCCACCCTTGGGATCATGACCCTGCTGAAAGGCATTAATATCCTCATCTCCAAAGGTTCGGCGATCTCTAACTTCCCGGACTATATTCTGGTGATTAACAGCACCAACATCCTCGGCATCCCGCTGCCGCTGCTGGTCTTTCTGGCGGTGGTGGTCGTACTGTGGGTGATCCTCGAAAAATCCGCCTTCGGGCGCACCCTCTACCTGATCGGCTCTAACGAGCAGGCGACCCACTACTCCGGGATTAACACCCGTAAAACCCTCATCTGGGTCTATGTGCTCTCCTCGGTGCTGTGCGTGATCGCCGCCCTGCTGATGATGTCGAAACTCAATTCAGCCAAGGCCTCTTACGGTGAATCTTATCTGCTGGTGTCGATTCTGGCGGCTGTACTGGGCGGGGTAAATCCGGATGGAGGCTTCGGTAAAGTCTTTGGCATGGTGATGGCGCTGATCCTGCTCCAGATGCTGGAGAGCGGCCTCAATATTCTGGGCGTAAGCAGCTACATCACCATGGCTCTGTGGGGCGGTTTGCTGTTAGCGTTTATTTTCCTGAAAGGGGCGCAGATCTCGCGTCTGTTTGGTAAACCCTGATTGCCGCTAATTGTGCTCGCTGCGCCGGTTGGTGTGGTCGTCACTGCGCTGTTTGCCCGGATCATCATCCTGCTTATCATGGCGGATGGGATGGCCCTGGCTGTCATAGATGATATCGTCATCACCCGCAGCCCAGGCGCATGATGCAGCGAATGTCACTAACGCGGTAATCAAGGTCAGTTTGTTCATTTTGAACCCCTCGCGAAATGGTCGTTATTAGCGAGTACTACCTTTTTACAGAATAGTTATCCGTAACGCGAAGCTGGTCGTAAAGAAAGGTGATTAATTCCGGTGAATACGAGGAAAGTTTGAGAGGGCGATGAAATTTCAGGCACAAAAAAACCACCTTTCGGTGGTTTCACGACACTGCTTATTGCTTTGATTATTCTTGTCTTTCCCATGGTAGCCGGAGTGGGACTTGAACCCACACAGCGCGAACGCCGAGGGATTTTAAATCCCTTGTGTCTACCGATTCCACCATCCGGCCTCGGGAAGAAAGTGGAGGCGCGTTCCGGAGTCGAACCGGACTAGACGGATTTGCAATCCGCTACATAACCGCTTTGCTAACGCGCCTTAAATCTTTTGTCTTACGACTGACACCCGCTATTGCGCATGCCTTAAATTTGGAGCGGGAAACGAGACTCGAACTCGCGACCCCGACCTTGGCAAGGTCGTGCTCTACCAACTGAGCTATTCCCGCATTTATCAAGTCATTATGCTAATCACTTGATTTTGCTATCGACTAACGGGCCGTGCCGTCGTTCGATGCGTTGCATTCTACTTACCTGACGTTTTGAGTCAACGTTAATTTTCGCAAGGATAGATCGTTTGCTGAAAATTGCGCCGAAACGATCACTGATCAAGCAAATCCCCACGCGCGGCGTTCAAATATTGCAACATTGACCACAGCGTCAGCACCGCCGCGACCATAAACAGGCCAATACCCGCCCACTCTACCCACTCGTTTGGACGCCACAGCATCCATACCAGCGCCGCCATCTGCGCGGTGGTTTTAACCTTACCGATCCAGGAGACGGCCACGCTGCTGCGTTTACCCAGCTCCGCCATCCACTCGCGCAGGGCAGAGATAATAATCTCACGGGCAATCATGGTTGCCGCAGGCAGTGTGACCCACCAGCTGTGATAGTGCTCAACCACCAGCACCATGGCGATGGCCACCATCACCTTGTCAGCCACCGGGTCGAGAAACGCGCCGAAACGGGTGCTTTGATTCCAGCGACGCGCCAGGTAGCCGTCGAACCAGTCAGTGACTGCCGCAACAAAAAAGATAAGTGCACATGCGAAAGGCGCCCAGACAAATGGCAGATAAAACGCCAGTACGAAGAAAGGAATGAGAACGACGCGGAAAAGCGTCAGCAATGTAGGGATATTTAATCGCATAGTGACGGTAACTGTTTGTTGTCAGTAATTATTAGCCCTATGTTGCTACAGAGCCCTCAATGTTTCAACGAGTAGTAGATCTTTTCTGCCAGCCCTTGCGAAATACCTGGCACTTTTGCAATTTCCTCTACGCTGGCGTTGAGTAATCCTTGCAAACCGCCCATATATTTCAGCAACATCTGGCGACGTTTTGGCCCGACCCCTTCGATCGTTTCCAGAGTGCTGGTATTTTTCACCTTTGCCCGTTTTTTACGGTGACCGCTAATGGCGTGATCGTGCGACTCATCGCGAATATGCTGGATCACATGGAGCGCAGGCGAGTCCGGCGGCAGGCTAAAGCCCTCCCCTTCCGGCTCAAGGAACAGCGTCTCCAGCCCGGCTTTACGATCGGTGCCTTTCGCCACGCCCAGCAGCAGCGGATGATGCTTATCCCAGCTTACGTCCAGTTCGGCAAAAACGGATTTTGCCTGGGCGAGCTGGCCTTTACCACCATCAATCAGGATAACGTCCGGGATCTTACTCTCTTCAATAGCTTTACCATAGCGACGGCGCAGCACCTGATTCATGGCTGCGTAATCGTCACCGGGAGTGATATCCGTAATGTTGTAGCGCCGGTACTCCGCCCGCAGCGGTCCGTTAGCATCGAATACCACACAGGAGGCCACCGTCTGCTCCCCCATCGTGTGGCTGATGTCGAAACACTCCATCCGTTTCACTTCCGGCAGCTTAAGCACGGTTGCCAGCGCGATAAGACGCTGATGGACAGTCGACTGCTGCGACAGTTTGGTGGTCAATGCCGTTGCCGCATTGGTGCGCGCCAGCTTGAGGTAGCGGGCACGATCGCCGCGCGGTTTAGTCTGGACGTTAACCCGGCGTCCCGCCAGCTCCGACAGCGAATCTGACAGCAGCGTTTTATCGCTGAGATTAAAATCGAGCAAAATTTCCGACGGCAGGGTTCGCATCTGGCTGCCCTGCAAATAGAACTGGCCGACAAAGGTCTCGACCACCTCACCCAGTTCGGTACCGCCCGGCACTTTCGGGAAATAGCTGCGGCTGCCCAGCACCTTACCCTGGCGGATAAAGAGTACATGCACGCAGGCCATACCCGCATCGAACGACACGCCAATCACGTCCAGATCATCGCCGGTATTAGAGACAAACTGTTTTTCCGTGACCCGTCGTACCGCCTGGATCTGATCGCGGATCCGCGCCGCCTCTTCAAAGTTCAGCGCCTGGCTGGCCTTCTCCATACGGGCGATAAGCTGGTTCAGCACCTGATCGTCTTTACCGGCCAGGAACAGGCGCACATATTCTACCTGCTGTGCGTACTCCTCTTCGCTGACCAGCCCTTCCACACAGGGCCCGAGGCAACGACCAATCTGATACTGCAGACAAGGGCGAGAGCGGTTGCGATAGACGCTGTTTTCGCACTGGCGAATCGGGAATATCTTCTGCAGCAGCGCCAGCGTTTCCCGCACGGCGTAGCCGTTAGGGAACGGGCCGAAATACTCACCTTTCGCATGTTTGGCACCGCGATGGGTAGCCAGACGTGGATGGGTATCGCTGCTGAGAAAAATAAACGGGTAGGATTTGTCATCGCGCAGCAGCACGTTATAACGCGGCTGGTATAGCTTGATGTAGTTATGCTCCAGCAACAGCGCTTCGGTCTCTGTGTGGGTCACAGTGACGTCGATCTGCTGGATCTGAGCGACCAGCGCTTCAGTTTTGCGGGAGGCAAGATTGCTGCGGAAATAGCTGGAAAGACGCTTCTTAAGATCTTTCGCTTTACCGACGTAGATAACCGTCCCGCCTGCGTCATACATCCGGTAGACGCCTGGCTGGCTGGTGACGGTTTTCAGGAAAGCACTGGAATCAAACACTTCACTCACTGACTAATTAGGGTCTCGGCATTGCACAGACCATGACGGATGGCCAGGTGAGTGAGTTCGACATCGCCATGAATGTTCAGCTTACTGAACATACGGTAGCGGTAGCTGTTCACCGTTTTTGGGCTGAGATTAAGCTGCTCAGAGATCTCATTCACCTTCTGGCCTTTGGTAATCATCAGCATAATCTGCAATTCGCGCTCAGACAAACTGGCAAACGGTGATTCGGTCTTTTCTGGTTCAATCTGGCTGAGCGCCATTTGCTGCGCGATATCAGAAGCGATATAGCGCTGCCCGGAATAGACAGAACGGATAGCATTAACCACTTCCTGAGGGGCAGCGCCCTTGCTCAGGTAGCCCGCGGCGCCCGCCTGCATCACTTTTGCAGGAAGAGGATTTTCAGTGTGAACCGTCAGCATGATCACTTTGGTATCAACCCAGGCGCGCGCGATTTTACGCGTTGCTTCAAGGCCGCCAATACCGGGCATGTTCATGTCCATCAGGACAACATCAGCACTATTCGTCCGGCACCATTTGACGGCATCTTCACCGCAGCAGGCCTCGCCAGCAACTTTTATACCTTTAATATCTTCAAGAATGCGTCGTATCCCTGCGCGCACCAGTTCGTGGTCATCAACAAGAAGGACGTTGATCAAAGGAAATTCTCCAGAATAGGGATAACGCTACAGACAGTTAATTCGGCTCATATTAACGTTTTTTATCGCAAACTGAAAACGTTAAAAAATGCAGGCCTTCGTTATAACTCTCTTTTTTGGAAATTAACTTGTACATCAACTGGAAACGGAAGCCTTGCGCCATGCGGCTTAGGCATCATTTTTTAGGCTAATGTTTTCAAAAATTTACAGATTTGAGAGGCTATTTTCTTATTGTTAAAATACCACACGTAATTTTGTAACAATAATTAACCTGTTAACTACCTTAGTTAAACAATTACCCTGCGCTTAACGCCTTAAAAGTGTAGGGCGAACGGTCATTCAATTAAATAACCAAACCGGCTAAAAGTACAAAAAACAAGCACTGCGTTTTTTTTTAAGGCTTGTGGTATACTCCGCCGCCTTGAACTTTGAACTATGCGCTCAAGCGCCGTTTTTATCATGAGGAAAATAAATGAGCACACCTGATTTTGCCACTGCTGAGAATAATCAAGAACTGGCACAGGAAGTCTCCTGTCTGAAATCTCTGTTGACCCTGATGCTGCAGGCAATGGGCCAGGCGGATGCCGGTCGTGTGATCATTAAGATGGAACGCCAGATTGCGCAGATGGAAGACCAGGCTCAGGCTGAGGTATTTTCCAGCACCGTTAAGCAAATCAAGCAAGCTTACCGTCAATAAAACAAAAACGGCTGAAAGCAGTGCATTCAGCCGTTTACTCGTCTGCCACGCAGAACTGAAGTGTAGTCAGATAATGCCCGTCGCTGCCGCATAGCAGGCTATTTGCGTTTTATTCGGCGCATTGAATTTCTTCTGCATATTCTTCTGGTGGAAGTTCACCGTGTTTTCAGAGATAGAGAGAATAATCGCTATTTCTGCTGAGGTTTTGCCTTCCGCTGTCCATTTCAGGATCTCCTTTTCGCGCTTGCTGAATTTCATCTCGGGTGGCATCACCATTTCATGCTCCAGGCGTAGCAGCGTGGTCAAGGCCATGTGCACCAGCATTTGCAGACGCAACTCAACCACTTCATTCGCCATCATATTAACCGACAGGCTGGTGCTGGAGACCGACAGGAACCCCATCGCATGATTAGGCAGCATCAGACACTGGGTGATCCCTTTGCGCAGGCCGTGGTCGCGCGCGCCGTCCCATAAGGATTGCGCTTCGGCGAATAAGGCGTCGTTCCAGGGTAAGTGCCCGTGGACGAAATTCTCGGGTTTCAGCACAGGATCGATGGTGAAATAATTTTCCGCCAGATAGTGCGCCATCCACTGTTGCGGATAGGTTGAATGCACCGAGACTTTCGGTCGGGTAAACGGTACCGGATGACGGACGCAGAGAGCGAAATACTCATAACCCAGGTTCTGAGTTTGACGCTGAAGTTCGGGATATACCTCGCTGGCGGATGTCATCTCCTGAAAACGGAGATAGCACTCCCGTCGCCATGTAAAAAAGTCTAAATCCTTCATACCAAGTGAATGAAGCCCCTGTAAAGATAATCATTATTATGATTTCTTAAATTAACACATAAATCTTATTTATATGTATAAAATATCGACCCTGAGGTAATTATCTACAGATTTTATGCACTTAGGGGGTTTGTGGCGGGATAAAATCGCGGGACCATTCATTTCAGGGATGAATATTTTGCTCCGGAGATTAATTCCGGAGCAATTAAAAGCAAATATGCTATTGCATCAGGAATTTCTCAAGGAATTGCCGGGTACGGGGCTGCTGAGGATCGGCAAACAGCGCTTTCGCCGGCCCCTGCTCCACAATACGCCCTTGATCCATAAAAATCGCCCTGTCTGCCACATCGCGGGCAAAGCTCATCTCATGGGTGACAATGACCATAGTACGTTTCTCCTGTGCCAGCTGGCGAATGGCATTCAGCACCTCCCCCACCAGCTCCGGATCCAGGGCTGAGGTCGGTTCATCAAACAGGATCACATCAGGACGCATTGCCAGCGCGCGGGCAATCGCCACACGCTGCTGCTGTCCACCGGAGAGACGGCGCGGGTAACTGCCCTCTTTCCCGGAAAGCCCCACTTTTGCCAGTAACTCCCGGGCACGGGCTGTGGCCTCCTCTTTGGGTTCGCCTTTGACAATTACCGGCCCTTCAATAATGTTTTCCAGCACCGTCCGATGGGGAAACAGATTGAAGCTCTGGAAGACAAAGCCGACGTGCTGACGCAGACGACGAATCAGCCCCTTTTGCTGACCCAGCGACTTACCGGTATCAATGGTGATATCACCCACGCGAATGGTGCCGGCTTCCGGATGCTCCAGCAGGTTGATACTGCGCAGCAGCGTGGTTTTACCGGACCCGCTGGGCCCGATAATCGCCACCACTTCTCCCTCCTGCACTTCCAGGTCGATACCGTGCAGCACCGTCTGGCCGTGAAATTTCTTCACCAGGTTTTTAACGTCGATAGCACTCATTTCGGATCACGCTCCTGGCGGTTAAGCTGGTTTTCAAAATAGTTTTGCAGCGCGGACAGCACGGTTGCCATGATCCAGTAGATCAGCGAGGCAGCCAGATACATGGTAAAGACCTCCAGCGTGCGCGAGGTGATCAGTTGCGCCTGGCGGAACAGCTCCGGCACCTGAATGGTGGCCGCCAGCGAGGTGTCTTTTACCAGACTGATAAAGCTGTTGCTGAGCGGTGGCAGGGCCACGCGCGCGGCCTGCGGCAGGATGGCCCGGCGCAGGGTCTGCCACGGCGTCATCCCGATACTGGCTGCAGCTTCCCACTGGCCTTTGTCGATGGAGGAGATGGCTGCACGCAGGGTTTCCGCCGCATAGGCAGCAGTATTAAGCGACAGGCCAATCATTGCCGCCGGGATGGGATCCAGCTCAATACCAAACTGCGGCAGGCCGTAGTAAATCATGAACAGCTGGGCAATTAGCGGCGTGCCGCGGAAGATGGAAATATAAAAACGCGCCAGCCAGCGCACGGGCAGCAGAGGCGACATGCGCATCAACGCCAGCACAAAGCCCAGCACCAGACCGAAAAACATCCCGCCAATACTCAGCTGCAGCGTAAATACGGCGCCTTTCAGCAGGAAGGGCAACGAATCAATCACCAGTTGGATACTTTCTTGCATTATGATTTTTCTGCCTGTGATTTAGACATGAGGATGGTAGGCAAAGAGAGCGGGCGCCCCGCCAGTATGAATAAACAGAATCGGGCCTTCATCTTTAAAGCGTTTCCGTTCGATTCCGTCAATAAGCCCGGCCATAGCTTTGCCGGTATAGACCGGATCCAGCAAAATCCCTTCAAGACGCGCCAGCAGTTTCACCGCCTCGGTCCCCTCATCATTAGGCGTGCCGTAGCCCGGCGCGAAATAGTCATCCCACAGCACGATATCCGCCTTTGCGCTCACCTCCAGCTGCTGTGCCACCGCCTGTTGCAAAGACACTACCTTCGGTTTTTGATCGGCTACGCTGCGCGATACGGTGACGCCAATCAGTTCAACCTCCGGCATCAGCTGCTCAAGCCCGACCGCCAGCCCGGCATGGGTGCCTGCACTGCCGGAGGCCACCACCACCGAGGAGAGACCGACCGTGCCCTCACACTGCTGGGCAATCTCCAGGGCGCTTTCGACGTAGCCCAGCGCACCCAGCGCATTCGAACCGCCAACCGGGATCACATACGGGCGAAAACCCTGGGCTTCAACGCGGGTCGCCAGCGCATTCAGCTGCGCCACGGGATCGGTCAGCGCATCGCACATCTCTATCTGCACGTTGAACAGATCCAGCAGTAGACGGTTGCCGTTGCTGAGGTAGTTGTCCGCCTTTGTGCCAATCGGGTTTTCCAGCAGGGCGATACAGTGCAGCCCCAGCTTTGCCGCGACGGCAGCGGTCTGGCGAACATGGTTCGACTGGATAGCGCCTGCGGTGATCAGCGTGTCGGCCCCTTCACGCAGCGCATCCGCCGCGAGGAACTCCAGCTTGCGCAGTTTGTTGCCCCCCATTGCTATGGGCGTCACGTCATCACGTTTGATAAGGATGTCGCGCCCCAGGTAATCCGATAAGCGCGGCAAATACTCCAGCGGCGTCGGCGCGCCGATAAATTCCAGGCGCGGAAAACGCGTCAGGTTCTGTAATGACATGAAAACCTCCATAACCCTGTCTAAGTCTGATTTTTTTATTATGCACGTTGATGGCGAGGAAATAAAAAAGGCGCTTATCAAAGCGCCTTTTTTTTCAGTCAACTGCTTACTTTGTGACGTCTGCCCCGAACCATTTTTCGGAGAGCGCCTTCAGGCTGCCGTCTTTCTGCATCTCGGCAATGGCACCGTCAACGGCTTTGACCAGATCCTCGTTGCCTTTGCGGATCGCAACGCCGGCTTCCTGACGGGAGAAGGCATCACCGGCAACGGCCAGGGTGTTGTTGGTCTTCTTCACCAAATCCAGCGCCGCCAGGCGGTCAACCAGAATGGCATCAATACGGCCTACGCGCAGATCCTGGTATTTGGTCGGGTCGTCGTCATAGGTGCGGATATCAACGCCCTGCACGTTCTGGCGCAGCCACTCTTCGTAGTTGGTCCCCAGACCGACGCCCACTTTTTTATCTTTCAGGTCGGCAGCAGATTTAATGGAGCCTTCGTTACCTTTTTTCACCAGCGCCTGGATACCGGAGACGGTATACGGGGTGGAGAAGTCATACTTTTTCTTACGTTCGTCAGAGATGGTGACCTGGTTAATCACCACATCAATACGTTTTGAGTCCAGCGAGGCCAGCATGCCGTCCCATTTGGTCGGCTTCAGCGACGCTTTAACACCGAGGTGTTTTGCCAGCTCTTCAGCAAACTCCACCTCAAAACCGGTCAGTTTACCGTCGTCACCCTGGAAGCTGAACGGAGGGTAGGTTCCTTCCAGCCCAACCAGCAGCGTGCCGCGCTCTTTAACTTTGTTTAAAAGACCCTCTGCAGCGAAGGTCTTGACGCTCATACCCGCAACCAGCGCAACGGCCATTACACCCATCAGCGCCTGACGACCCAGAAGTGCAAATTTCATACATACTCCGATATGATTGGAATTTTGGTTGTAGTGTAGGGCGTTCGGCCGCAAGGTCAAACACGACTGCGCTACATGTTATTCATTTTTAATATATATCAGAAGTTGTTTCGCGGTGGACTTTCTGCTTCACCGCCATCGGCATTTGCGACCTGTATTGCGCATATTTGCGCAGCGCGATCCGGTAGTTGTTGGTGCTGGTCGCAGGCAGCCACGGTTCAAGATTTTCATCCAGATAACCGTTGGTCAGAAGCTCACGGGAAATATTCAGCGAGGTCAGATGCTGGCCAAGACGACGCAGACGCACAACATACTCGCGCACCGTTCCGTGACTCATCTCTGTCTGTTCAAACAGGAACTGCTTGAAGCCAATAATATCGAAAAAGTCGCTCTGCTCTTTACAGTGCAGGTCGCCACAAAAACGACATAACGCCACCCACTCCTGCTGCTCTTGCTGCCATCCGGCTTCATCCAGCAGGGTATCGAGACGGGAGATCGCGATTTTATTGACGATCTCTCCACAACGGACCAGCGTGATGCGGTCAAGCAATTTATGGCAATGGGCGCAATGCGTCTGGCTGTGTTTAAAGTCTTTCAGGTAGCGGCTTAATGGCCGTCTTTTAGATTGCTGCACCGTCATGATAACTCCTGGTTGTCAATACGTTGTGCGGCACTTAACGGGTGACAAGGATCACCTATAACTTACCCAGCTTGGTACGTAAGCGTTTAATGGCCTGGCTGTGCAGCTGGCTAACCCGCGACTCCCCCACTTCCAGCACGGCACCAATCTCCTTGAGATTGAGCTCTTCCTGGTAATAAAGGGTCAGCACCAGTTGTTCGCGTTCCGGTAAAGCTTCAATAGCTTCCATTACGCGCTGGCGTACGTTGCCTTCCATTAACTGGTGCAACGGGTTTTCCTGCTGATGATCGTCCGTCACCAGTTCAATGCTATCGCCATGCTCTTCGCGCCACTCATCATAAGAGAAGAGCTGGCTGTTGTTGGTATCGAGCAACATCTGACGGTAGTCGGCAGTAGTGATCCCCAGACGATCCGCAACTTCGGTTTCCGTCGCGTTACGTCCAAGCTCCTGTTCCAGCTGCCCCATCGCTTGCGCTACTTCGCGTGCATTGCGGCGAACGCTGCGCGGCACCCAATCCCGGCTGCGCAGTTCATCCAGCATCGCACCACGAATACGCTGTACTGCGTAAGTCGTAAATGCCGTTCCTTGCAGAGCGTCGTATCGGTCAACTGCATTCAGTAACCCGATCCCGCCCGCTTGTAGCAGATCGTCCAGTTCCACACTCGCCGGCAGACGTACCTGAAGCCGCAATGCTTCATGACGCACCAGCGGAACATAACGCTGCCACAGCGAGTGTTTATCCATTACACCTTCAGCGGTATAGAGTGAATTCACGATAAACAGCCCTGCGTTAGTTGAGTTATCGGCATGATTATCCGATTCTGGAGGGGTTTTAATCGGGTGAAAAGGGGGAGAAATGGGGGGTTATTTGGAATTTACGAGTGAAGGTCATAATAAACAAACCCCGCTTTAGCGGGGTTTGTATTTAAAACTTAACGCAGCAGGGACAACATGGTCTGTGGAACCTGGTTGGCCTGCGCCAGTACAGAAGAGCCAGCCTGCTGCAGGATCTGCGCGCGGGACATGTTGGACACTTCGGTCGCGTAATCGGAATCCTGAATACGGCTGCGGGCTGCAGACAGGTTATTCACGGTGTTGTTCAGGTTAGTGATGGTGGATTCAAAACGGTTTTGAGAAGCACCTAAAGAGCTACGCTGGGTGTCCACTGCTTTGATAGCTGCATCAATATCGGTCAGCGGCGTTGTACCTGCAGCAACACCTGTTGCACCACCGGTAACTTTACCTTTAAGAACGTCAAAACCAACTGCCGCTACGGTACGCATTTGGCCATTAACAGCTTCTTTTTTAGTTTCAGCCGCTGCAAGAGTAGCTGCGCTTTCAGTAAACACATATTTGTTTTCTGTTGCAGTATCTACGCCCGCTGCGCCAGCAGTTGCCAGGTTCCAGCCAGAGCTTCCATTGATACCGATGCTGATTTTCTCGCCATCTTTTGAACCAACCTGGAAATCATAATTTTTAGCCGTCGCTGTACGGTTATCCAGAATTTTGATGCCGTTGAAGTCAGTTTCTTTAGTAACGCGGTTTACTTCCTGCATACGCTGGTTGACTTCAGACTGGATGGAGTCGATGTCAGACGCGGAGTTGGAGCTGTTCTGCGCCTGGACGGTCAGGTCACGGATACGCTGCAGGTTGTTGTTGATTTCGCTCAGCGCGCCTTCAGCAGTCTGCGCCAGGGAGATACCATCGTTGGCGTTACGTGCTGCCACGTTCAGGCCATTGATGTTAGAGGTGAAGCGGTTAGCAATC